>JAZRPF010000061.1:0-13565 GCA_045649045.1 Eubacteriales bacterium | reverse complement strand
TCTCTTCCTGGGCAAGGCTGCTCATAAGAGTAATAAGGAATTCTCCCTTGGAATCAAATGTAAAGATATTTTCCTTCTCAAAAAACACCTCGACGCCCGCTTCCTTAAGCTTACGAATGGTTGTTAAAGTATCTACCGTGTTACGTGCAAAACGTGAGATGGATTTGCTGATTATTAAATCGATCTTCCCATCAAGGGCATCGGTTATCATTCGGTTAAATCCCTCTCGGTTACGGTATGACAAGCCTGATATACCATCATCGTAATAAACCTCTACAAAGAGCCATTCCTCGTTATTTTGAATCAGCTTCTCATAGTAGTCTCTCTGCGCCACAAGGCTTGTTTCTTGCTCTTCGGAGCCTGTTGAGACACGAGCATAGGCTGCAACCTTTCTCTTCTTGCTCATTGCCTCTAGCGGCTTTATAGCGGGTATGAATGTTACTTTTCTAACTCGTCTAGTATCCACGGAAGCCCCTTTTCCAATCCTCCGATGATAGGCTTGTATTCGTCTATCAGCCTATCACGTATCTCAAGATACTGTTCTCTAGTTATTACGCCCTGCTTGTAAAGATTGAGCATAATGAAGTTGCCCAGGCGGTATCTTGTTTCTGCCTCTGCATCTTTTTGTTTCATTTCGTTCACCTCCGCTTATATCTATCACTCTAAAACGCAAAAAAGTCAAGGCCCTATTTCAACCTTGACTCGAATTATATAATGTATAGGTAGGTAAACGAATGATAATTTTTTATGAACGATTACAAGCCTCCGTAAACGATTTGTTTTTTTACAATGTTATGCAACTTTATAATGTAACGATTTCTTATTGAAAATGCACCGCTTTTTGACTGTATCAATATTGATGTCAGTAGGCAAATAAAGCCTTGTAAACATTGAGTTTTCAAGGCTTTATTTTTTGCTTGTTACGCAGTTTTTTAAAGGGTGTTACGCAATTTGCTATCCGTATGCAAGACTCCGGAGTAACGCTCTTTTTGTGACTGTTGCAATCTTGTCATAGCCGTCATTTCGCTACGGGTGAGACTGCGTTTAGCCAGCTTGGGAGTCTTCATTGCATTGATTTTTTGTTGTATTAGCAATGGGCGATATTCGTCCTCTGCCGTAGGATTGCATACCTTACAAGGTCGCAATCCTTTTTTAATAATCGTATCGTATTTAATGGTGCCGAGTATGTGATGAGCATTGTGAAGCAAACCACAATCGTGTCGATGAAAGATCGATCCGTGTTCTGCGTACATAAATGTGTACTGCGACCTTCTGATTTCGTCAAGGACCTTTTTACGCTTTGCAAGGCGCAACTCTTCTCTAACGCAAACACAAGCCTTGTAGCCCTTTCTGACAGCGTCCAAGAGCGTGCTGAAGCCAAGAATATCCACGCCTTCGGGAATGTTTGGACATCCCTTTTTATGAAGCAACGCATTTGTCACATCATATTGATATTCCAACATATCGCTCTTGGGGTGCTTGAACTTCGGCTCAGGCTTTACCGGAGGCTCAAGCAGTGCTTCCTGCGGGAATGCTATGCCTTTTAGCAAATTCAGAATGGCTATAACATCGTTTCTTGAGTCGTGCTCCAGCTCGGGAACATCAATATTGCGTGCTCTTGCCAATTTATAAGCACTGCCCTTCACATATCCCTGCCCCTCCAAAAAGCCAAGCATATATTCGCTGAGTATCTTAGCAGGTCTTGTACTTTTTATTTTAAGAACGATTTTGTTTATAAATGCGTGTAAATAGCGGGATGGTATACACCACCAACAAATTGTATCCTCGCCAACCCAATTGTTGAACGCAGTAAAAACATTATGACAGTTTCGTGCATACAGGAAGTCATCAGGTTTGCCTCCAGCATATGCGACATGCTTCCAATCGTGAAACGATGCATCCATCGGTCGTATATAAGATGAAAACGCATCTACGATGTTCCATTCGTTGTCCACACGAACAGCGGACAGCTGCGTGGGACTTTGCTTATTCTCTTTATTCTGAACCCACTCGACGTCCGCGATGATATACATAATCTACTCCTTATCAAACAGATTGTAATTTCACAAAATGCATTTATTTCTTGCCACATTTGTAACAAGTACCGAGATTAACATGATTTGCGCCACCATACCGTTGATGGATTGCTTAATAGAGATAGCAACCAATGCGTATAGCACCGTGACCGCAATTCCAATCAATCCAATCGGAGGAAACACAAAAAGGAAAATCAGTGTCAGAATACCAAAGAAAATATCGATGCCAAGGAAGAAACGATACAAGCCTCTACGGAATCTTAATTTCTTATCCATTAGTTCTCCTCGTATTGTTTTTTAATCGTTTCATTATACTCTTTCAACTGCTCAATAATATTGTCGGGACCGAGCAGCCTGACCTTCTCTCCGAATGAGCAGCACCATCCAAAGAACAATGCACTCACTTGTACGTCAACAGTAAATCTCACGGATTGCTCTCCATTGGATATAATCCTCGTTTTTTCTCCGAACAAATCAAAAATGGCACTTATCAAGGTGTTATCTGCCTCAATGGTGACCGAGGTTGTTTCACCGGAAAACATTCCGAAAAGGGACTTCTTGTAATTGGCAATATCAAATTGCATATCCTCCGGCGGCATATCGGCAAGTTCCTCGATAATTTCAACCTTGTCCATTCGGTCAATGCGGTAATTGGTCATCTTGTTAAAACGCTTATCGTAGATAACAAGGTAGTAATGTCCGTCATCAAAAACAGTGGCATAAGGACTTACGACATAATGATGTCCGTCCTTGCGGTAAACACGATTGTGGTTGTTATCATAATCAAAATAAAGGAATATGATTTTCTGCCTGTTGTTGATGGCCGTTACAATCTCATTGACGGTATAATATATACTCTCATTAGAGCTTTTTGCAGTATTAAACTGCACAATATTCTTTTTAAGAACCAATCCCTTTTGGCTACCTGCCAGCTGAGCGATTTTATCAACGAGTTCGGCTGTTTTTTTATCGGTAATAAAACTTGCCGCCTGAACCGCATCCAAAAGAATGTGAACCTCAGGATTGGAAAAACTTCTGTCCATCACGTAGTACTGATTACTACGACCTCTACGGGACATAATTTCGTATCCGCATTCGTTCAGGAGCTTAATATCTTCATAAATAGTAGTTCTGTGTGCTTCGATGCCACAGTCCATCAACTTGGCACGAAGTTCCTCCGTTCCCATGGGATGGTCTTCATCAGTCTCTCTTTGGAGAATCTCCCATATTTTCAAAGGACGGATTCGATTATACTTTTCATTGCTTTTCATGTTGGCACCTTTAACCCTTCTTTGGTTATTGTCGACATGAAAATTATATCACAAAAAGCTCTGTTTGTAAAGCGCGAGTTGTCGTGTTTTCACATCACCTTACAAAAAGTTGTCGGTTTTTACCGACTATTAGAGGCATATATCAACTAAATAGCTTGTAACCCCTTTTTACTCTCATCTTGGATCTAAAAAAGGGGGTTAATGATTTTACCCTATATATAGGGGGTGACACCTTTTGCTACTATAACAAAGGGGTTGACGGTTACGGTACTATAACGGAAGAGTCTAACACCCAACGCTATATAAAGGGGTTGACCGCCGTGCCCTATATAAGGAGGTTGTCAGTGAGTACATATAAAAAGGAGAACGCAACAGTGCGTACATTATTTAGCAGCACCGAACAGCGAGTACATATATTAGCAGACGGTGCCCCCCTAGGTCTATATAAGTGGTTAAAGCTCGCTACTATAATATATCCGTGCGGTTGTACTCCGTTACTATATAAGGGTACACACCAATCGTATATATATGTACCACGCACAACGACCAACAAAGCTATAACTACAAAAAAATAAAAAAGGAGACAGAAAAAATGAGTTTTGCGAAGTATTTTGAAGACAACATGGAAATCATCGAGGAGCGTTTTGCGCTCCGGCAGCAGGAGAATGAACACACACCCATTTACCGAGTAACACAGGAAGTAGACAGCAAGATCTATCTTGTAACCACCAAGGTCGTTGAGGTAAAACCCGAAGCCCCCAAAATGCACAAGAGAAAGAAGAAAAAGATCATTTGCTGCGACTGCGGTGAGACATTCCTCTTTACAGGAGGTGAACAAAAATATTACGAGGAACGCAAGCTATCGGAGCCCAAGCGTTGCCCCGCTTGCAGACAAAAAAGAAAAGAGCTTTTTAAGACTCTTAAGAAAAACGAGGAGGTTTGATTATGAACGAAGATTTTGAGTACACTTCCCCAGAGGAAGAAGCCATTCTCAGTTTGATGCGTGAGTGGGCGGACAAGCTCCCCAAGACCAATATGTGGATCGTGCATCCCGTAAACTATCCCCGCGCCACAAAAGCAATCGACCGTATTCTTGAGGTCATACATAAAGAGTCCCCCGATGCCGAACATAAAATCGTGTTTGACGAGTTGCTGGGAACGGGTATGTCCGTAATGGTCAAGGACTGGGTCTATAGCTTCTACGGCTGCAAGGAGATAGCCGAAGCCATCTCCTTGGCAGATACCTTTGATATTGATGCCTCCTCCGAAGGTGAGGTTTGGCTACACTTTGGCTTTAAGAATGCGAGGATACCAATATTCCTTAAAGAGAAAGACAGTCACCGGGAATAATTGCTGCCTCTCAAGCGACTGCCCTCAGTTTGCTTTGCAAAACACTCTTTGGAATAATATTTTCTATTGACACTTGCATATGCAGTTTTGAGAGGAATGTTACACAGTTCGTTGCGCAGATTGTAGATGATCGGCGTACATTTCTGCATTAATTTTTGATTGTGAGGGCTTCGGCATAATTCTCCACCCTTCCGAATATATTATTCTATAAATCTTTTTGTAGGTGATTATATGAAACGATCAATAGGGCTTTGGCAGTTGATGGGCTTTGCCGTGACCTCACTCGGAGGCACGATATTGCATTTTCTATATGATTGGCTCGGTGAGTCGGTATGGATTGCGCCGTTTTCGGGCGTGAATGAGTCGACTTGGGAACATATGAAGCTAATCTTTTGGCCGATGCTTATCTTTGCCATCATGCAGACCTTTTTCTTTAAGGAACGCGAGGACTTTTGGTGTGTGAAACTTCGCGGAATCCTTCTCGCTCTTGTGCTGATACCCGTTCTCTTTTATACCTATAACGGTGTAATTGGCAAGTCTCCCGATTGGCTTAACATCGCCATTTTCTTTGTTTCTGCCGCGATTTCGTATATTTACGAGGCAAGGCTCTTTCATAACGATAAGCTTCGTTGCAGGTCGCCGCGGTTGGCACTTGCGGCACTTTTTACGATCGCGGTACTATTTATCGTCTTTACCTTCTTTACACCGACGGTCGGTATTTTCAAAGACCCCATAACAGGCACTTACGGTATATGACAGTTCTGTAATAACAAAAAGCGGAAGGGGACTCTGCCCTTCCGCTTTCATGTTGTTTTTGTGTTTATTTTGTGCCAAAGAGACGGTCGCCCGCGTCACCGAGGCCGGGCAGAATGTACCCGTTTTCGTTGAGGCAACGGTCAAGCGTCGAGACATAAATATTGACATCGGGGTGGGCCTCTGCCACCTTGGCAACACCTTCGGGCGCGCCGATGATCGCCATGAATTTGATGTTTTTACATCCGCGCTTTTTGAGCAGGTCGAGAGCGTCGCAGGCACTGCCACCCGTGGCGAGCATGGGATCGACGACGAGCACGAGTTTATCCTCGATACCGTCGGGGAGTTTGCAGTAGTAGGTGTTCGGCTCAAGCGTTTCCTCATCGCGGTACATCCCGATATGCCCCACTCTTGCCGATGGAAAGAGGACATGAATGCCGTTGACCATACCAAGACCTGCGCGCAGGATCGGCACGATGGCGATGGCGTTATCCTTTACCACCTGCTGTGTGCAAACCTCAAGGGGGGTCTTGACTTCGATCTCGGTGGTCGGCACCCCTTCCTTTAAGGTCTCGTAGGTCATGAGGGTGGTAATCTCTTCAACGAGTTCACGGAACTCCTTCATGCTTGTCCGCGCGTCGCGCAGGATAGCGATCTTATGTTTGATCAACGGATGGTTGAAAACAACGACATTTGCGTAATCCTTCATTACTCGTCTACCTCTTGGTTATCCTCTTCTGTTTTCTTCAGGTTGAGTACGATGTTTGTAATGATGCCGAGGATCAGCGCGCAAGCGATCGTGGTCAGGGTGATCTCACCAAAGGAGACGCTCAGGCCACCGATGCCGGGGATCAGGATGGCCGAAACGACGAAAAGATTCTTGCTCTTGCCAAGATCTACCTTCTGGATCATCTTCAGACCGGATACTGCGATAAAGCCGTAGAGTGCAACGCAAACGCCGCCCATTACGCAGTTGGGGATCGAAGCAAGGAAGGTTACGAAGGGGCCAAAGAAAGAGATGACAATCGACATGATCGCCGCCGTCGTGATCGTCACGACCGATGCGTTTTTCGTGATGGCGACGCATCCGACCGACTCACCGTAGGTGGTGTTGGGGCAACCGCCGAAGAATGCGCCTGCGATAGAACCAACGCCGTCACCGAGAAGGGTGCGGTCAAGTCCAGGATCTTTGAGAAGATCCTTATCAATAATCGACGAGAGATTCTTATGGTCGGCGATATGCTCGGCAAATACAACGAATGCAACGGGGATATACGCGACTGCGATGGTAGCGATCAGCGTGCCGTCGACATCCTTCAGACCCTTGATCGCTTCAACGAAGGTGAAGTCAGGGATGGCGAAGATCTGCATATCCTTGAATGCCTCGAAGTTGATGACCTGAAGTGCCACATTATCGGTAGCGCAACCAATCACGGTGAAGATCGTTGCGACGATGTAGCCGACCATGATGCCGAGGACGAAGGGAATGAGTTTCATCATCTTCTTGCCGTAAACCGAGAATGCAAAAATTGCAAAGAGGGTCACGAGACCGCAGATGAGTGCTACATAGGGGCTACACCCCGAAACGAAGGATACGCTCGGTTTGATAAAGCCGTTCTCAATAACGAGTTCGGTCTTCTCCACCAGGACCTTACCGACGGTCAGGTCGTTGACGGCGTTGACTGCAAGCGAAAGGCCGATCAGCGCAACGGTGGGACCAATGACGACCGCAGGCATAAGTTTGTTGATCCACTCAACACCGACGAATTTAACGACGAGCGCGATGAGAACATAAACGAGGCCTGCAAAGACGGCACCGATGATGAGTCCCGCATAGCCGGCAGAAGCAGAAGCCGCGCCACCGAATGCTGCGAACATCGAGCCGATAAAGGCAAAGGAAGAACCGAGAAAAGCGGGGCTGCGGAACTTGGTGAAGAGCTGGTACACCAAAGTACCGATGCCTGCGCCAAAGAGTGCGGCAGACTGGCTCATCCCATTTCCGATGATGGTGGGAACGAGAATCGTTGCAGCAAGGATCGCAAGCACCTGCTGCAGTGCGAACAAGAGCATTTGCGGGAATTTTGGTTTGTCATGAACATCATAAATAAGATCTTTAGCCAAAGTAGTATACCCCCAAATCATTTTTTATACAAAAGACCAAAAGGCATTCAAAACGGGGTCCTCGTTTTTTATCGCATTTTGGTCTTTTCAAACTTCATTGTAGCACAAGCACGCGAGTTTGTCAACGAGTGACGCGTTTTTTGTCGAAAAAAGATTTACAGGTATTCCAATATATTTAACCAACAAATCAAAGTGTAGCCTTGTATATGAAGGCTACACACTGGCGCGTGATGAGATACAAGTGCGGCATGCCGCCTTTGATGATATGCCAAGCCTACGGGCCCCCCCAAAGCTCGACAAGCTCGCTTCGGGGAACCCCTACTGCGGCTTGGATAAACAAAAACAGAACATTTGTCGGTAGACAAATGTTCTGTTTTTGTTGCGAAGAACCGCACAAACGGTGCGTAAGTGTAAGTAAAAACGCAAAAAAGGTGCGTAATTTATCGCCACTATATGATCTACAAGAGTTAATCGTTCTCGGTAATCCATTTCTTTGACCAAGCAAATAATGCTTCAGACATCAAATAAAAATCAACCTTTCCGCCACTCTTTAAGCTCAAGAATGTTTCAATAATGCCACATTCATCAGAAGATACAACTCGAAGTAATTCCTTTTGCTGTTTGAGGTATTTTCCTGTCTTCCGAAAGGCAATTGCCTGTACAACGAAAGAGGCGGATTTATATAGCTCGCGCAAAATATCGTCACTCTTTTCGTGCAACATATTATGCACACATCCGTGATAGATATTGCAAGCGCCGATTTTGATAGCTCTGTCAATAGAGGCTTCATCAATGACAGCAAGCAATTCATCAAGACTTCCTTTTATCGGGGTTGTATCATAATAAAACTGAAAAAGGTCGGAGGACTCCCAATTCAAAAGTTCATCTTTGCCCGAGAGAAAACCGCAAATCAGCTCTCTGTAAGGCAGACCGTCAAGCATTGCATTATAGGCTTGAATATCTGTGGCGGACAGTTGATCCAATATTATGACAACGTCAATATCACTTGTTTCGGTTGCTTCACCTCGACCATAGCTTCCCTGCAATCCGACAAACCATATCCGGTTTGTAAAAGTGGCGTTCACCGCATTCAGAAAGGTGTTCATCCATTTTTTAATATCCATCATTTGCTGTTTTCCTTTGCAGTTTTGCACGATGCAATCAACATCACTCGAAGTGATGTGCATTTTGATGACAGCGATTTGAAAATTTGATCATTAATATATTTTGTTCTGTATAAAAGTTCAAGCCAATATCCCGTTTCACTTGCTTCTTTGAGGGCAATTTCAAATTTTGATATAAAATCCTTCGTGCCTTGCGCATATTGCGCTTCATGAATGTTTGCGCCAATTGAGGTGCCGCTTCTGCCGATTTGGTTTGCTATAATTGTTTCGTGATTAGCTTTAAGAAATTTAACGAGATTTATAATGTCAACAGAAAAGTCCATTGATAATTCACGCAATTTTGATTCTGCCATAATAGCACCTCACTTTCGATTATATTATAGCATAATTTTAGTAATTTGTAAATAGTGATGTTGCGGCTTTGCCGCAGTGATGTTATGGCTTTGCCATAGTGATGTATTGCACCTTTGGCGCAAAGTGATGTGATGTGTTCCGCATCTTCACGCGCGAAGCGCACATCTCTTCCGAAGGAAACATCACGAACGAAGCGCGCATCACGTTCCGCGCCAGCGGAACACATCGTTCAAAAAAAGAACATTTGTCTTGGTAGACAAATGTTCTTTTTTTGTTGGTGGAGGCGAGGGGAGTCGAACCCCTGTCCGAAAACTCTTTGACATGACCTTCTCCGTGAGCAGTCGCTTTATGATGCTTCCCTACATAAAACGCCAGGCGACAGGCTTTTTATGTGGTAGCCCTCTTGTGCGTGATTGGTGCGAAGGCACTTCCCAATACACGTTCATCGCTGTTTTGACGACGCGCAAAGTCCGCGATACTACTTTGGGCGACGGGCGGCTTATGCCGCGTCACTGCCGTTAGGCAGCAAGTGCAACGTTATCGTTAGCGTTTAATTTTAAGTTGAGCAGTTTACGAGATTACTCGGCTCTTCACGCTTATCATGCCTCAAAATCCCCGTCGAAGCCTTTACGCCCCCATAGAAGCCCCATGATAATGGGAATCAATAGTCAGCACGACTTTTGGTATATCGCTCAATATCTCGGTCAGCAGAACGCTTTGCCTCACTCTCACGCTTGTCATAGAGCTTTTTACCCTTGCAAAGCCCAACCTCAACCTTCACATTTGAACGAGAAAAATAAAGTGAAAGCGGAATCAGCGTATACCCCTCTCGCGCCACAAGCCCCACAAGCTTGACTATCTCGCGCTTGTGCATGAGAAGCTTGCGCTCTCTCATAGGGTCCTTATTAAAAATGTTCCCCTTTTCATAGGGACTGATGTGCATTCCAACTACGAAAAGCTCTCCATCGTGCAAGGAGCAGTAGGCGTCCTTCAGATTGACCGTTCCCGCACGCAAGGACTTAACCTCCGTACCGAAAAGTGCAATCCCCGCCTCGTATGTGTCAATCACAAAATAATCATGCCTTGCTTTGCGATTGAGCGCAATGACCTTGCCTTGTGCTTTTTTTTCAGCCATGGCTTACCCCGATAAAATATATTAAACCAAAAGGTGCTACAACGATTATACACCATTTCGCTCAAAAAAGCAACAGTAATTTTTATGAAATTTTCGTCAAAATTCCTGTTATTTCACAAATATACATACGGTGGAAGTCCTTCGCCACATAATGTGAAAGACAGGTTTTATCCACAAAGCAACCTTCCTTCAAATCATCTGCATACAATTTTCTCGCCAAAATGACAGAATTTGCCTCTGCAAAATACACACCGCTTCCCTTTCCGCTGCATGGCGTCAAATGCGATTCTCTTATTTTATCGATATCCCGCCCGCTTTTTGTGCCGCAAATACGCAGTGCGTCGGCATAACGCTCGTTAAGGAAGGAAAGCGTCAACAGCTCGCCCTGCTCTGCAAATTCAAAGGTGTATCTTTGCGGACGAATGTAGACCGTGCATACCTGCTTTCCCCATAAAACACCAAGACCGCCCCAGCTTGCAGTCATTGTATTATATGTGCCATCAGGCTTGGTTGCGGTAATCAACATTCCTTTCCCTATCGCATCAAAGCAATTCAGCTTGAATGATTCAGGGGGGACTGAAACAAAATGTGCCATATAAAATTCTCCTTATCAAGCAAATTATCATGATATATTATATGCCATAAAAGTGAAAATGTCTTTTACGGCAGATGAAAATTCTGTCAATTCTACCAAAACTTTTTGAAATATATAAAATCGAAATCGGGCATGATAATAGCATCCGTACAATGCGCTACGGGAACATGACAAGAGGAGGAAAGAATTATGCCTCAAATCACTGAAAAAGAGCTTGGTGCAATCAATGACCAGCTTTCCGTCGAAGAAAATCTTGTTGCAAAATATACGCATTATGCAAGCATGACACAGGACACAGCCCTGAAAAGCAAGTATGAGCAAATCGCGTCCGAGCATCGCACGCACTGCGAACGACTCTATGCACACCTGAAATAAGCACAAGAGAGAAAGGACACTCATGATGACTGAAAAGAACTTTGGAGACCGCGAACAGCTCACCGACCTTTTGAATTCTCAAAAATTCATTACAGGTGAGTATAACAGCAATTTGAACGAATCCTCAACTCCCGAGCTTCGTTCAACATTCTCTTCGATTCTCGCAGAGGAACAAGCAATTCAAAACCGCATTTTCAATGAAATGAATGAGCGCGGTTATTACCCTGTTTCCAAAGCAGAGGAACAGAAGGTTATGAAAACAAAGGAAAAGTACGCGCCGAAAAGCACTTGCTCTGCACAATAATATAAAGGTGACACAACCCGATTGGTTGTGTCACCTTTTCATGATTATGCCTTACACATTGAAACGGAACAGCACAATATCGCCGTCCTCTACGACATAATCCTTACCCTCACTTCTTAAAAGACCTTTTTCCTTGACGGCATTCATATTGCCCTCGCGAACCAGATCCTCAAACGCCACAACCTCTGCGCGAATAAAGCCACGCTCAAAGTCACTGTGAATTTTGCCGGCCGCCTGCGGCGCCTTGGTACCGCGCGTAATTGTCCATGCACGCACCTCCTTCGGTCCTGCGGTCAGATAGCTGATAAGACCAAGCAAACGGTAGCTTGCCTTAATAAGCTGATCAAGTCCGCTTTCAGCAATACCGAGATCGCGCAGAAAATCCAGCTTCTCTTCTTCATCCATGCCCGAAAGCTCCGCTTCAATACCCGCACAAACGGCAATCAGCTCTGCATTCTCTTCCTCTGCCTGTGCAAGCAAAGCTCGGTACGCGGAATTTTCAAGATATTCGCCGCCAAGCTCGGATTCCGCCACATTGGCAACATAAATAATTGGCTTTAAGGTCAGAAGGCGTGCCTCGGCAATCAGTTCGGTTTCCTCTTCGGTTAAGCCGATCGCACGAGCGCATTTACCGTCCTGAAGTGCAGGAAGGATTTTCTCCAGAACCTCCACCTCTGCGAGAAGTGACTTGTCACTTTTTGCCGCTTTGCGTGTACGCTCCAAGCGACGCTCAACCACCTCAATATCAGAAAAGATCAATTCCAGATTGATAGTCTCGACATCGCGAAGCGGGTCAACACTGCCGTCGACATGAATAATATTATCATCGACAAAGCAGCGCACAACATGAACAATGGCATCCACCTCACGAATATGAGATAAGAACTTATTGCCCAGTCCCTCACCCTTGGACGCACCGCGCACAAGTCCCGCAATATCGACGAACTCAATAATTGCAGGGGTGTACTTTTCGGGATGATACATTTCGGCTAATGTATCCAGTCTGCTGTCAGGTACCGATACAATACCCACATTCGGATCAATGGTGCAAAAGGGATAGTTAGCAGACTGCGCCCCCGCATTTGTCAACGCATTAAAAAGTGTACTCTTTCCAACATTCGGAAGACCGACAATACCAAGCTTCATATATTTTAAGCTCTCCTTAATTTTTCAAGTGATCGCGGCAATTCAAAAAGCAACCGCCAAAGCGTTACTAACGCTTCTTATTATATCACATTCTCCTGTGCTTTTCAATAGTAAAAGTAAATTTTTGGCACATAAAACATCTTCATTGCCATGAAATATGATATTAATCTTTTGTCAAGCAAAGAGCCAACCGTTCAATGCAAACGGTTGGCTCCTTTGAATATTCTGTTGATTTATTGCTTTTGCGATTTCAATTAGCGGGAATGAAATGCTCAATAATATAGCCAAACGCAAAAACATACTGGCTAACCGTGTAATCGGGCATTTTGACTGTGACAGTAACCTCTTTGTTCCCCGCATTATTGAGTGAAACCGTTGCCGAATGTGCCGCCTGCTGCGCACCCATATTTCCACTGAATGTACCGACCATGGAGCCGTCCACCCATACCTGAATCTTCGTATAACCCGCTATTGCCGATTGACAATAGAAGGAGAGCGCATCTGCCGTAGTCTTGAAGGTAAAGGCAGCACCCGATACCTTGGAGGTACGGTGAACACCGTCAGCCTGATTGGGGAAAGAATATGTCGCTTGGGGATTCATCGTTGCATTTTTATCGGCATTGTTATAGGGGTGCTTTTCGTCATAAACATTCCACCCGTCCGTATAACTAATTCGCTCATCATTGTGAGCAATAAAATTATAGGATGTCTTGATAGTAGATTCCTCTCCCTGACAGTAAATTTCCGCATGCTTCAGGCGGGTCAGCATTGATGCAAGCCTTTCATCAAATGCTTCAATCAAAGCCTTTGCATACATCATATACCCTTCGGCCCTCGGATGAACATTGTAGAATGCATCACCGTATTTATCAGCAATAATCGAATCACCGGATGTCAAATTATAATATCTTGCGATATAGTCAAGATAGGTCATTTCATAGTTGCCGGTTGCTTCCTTCTCTGCAAGATAGGAACGGTAGATATAGTCATAAATATTGACC
>JAZRPF010000060.1:0-5023 GCA_045649045.1 Eubacteriales bacterium | reverse complement strand
CTTTCAAATCCTCGTCAATACCTCTTCCAGCAGCGAGGCTGGGGATGATGCTTTCAAGCATTTCCTTTGCTTCAAGGTCGATGTCGTGTAGCCGAGCATTCAACTTGCCTTCGGTTAAAAGAGTAGTATACCTTCCGCGACAGTGGTTTTTGATGTAATCAAGGTGCATCAGTCCATATTTGCCAATCTGATATAATTATTTCACAGTTCTTACCTCGTCTTATTCCAATGATTATGAAAAAACTGGAACATATACAGAACTCAAAAGCCAAAAAGTATCTGTGGGCGAACAAGTAACGGTTGAAGCAACCGTAAACACTGGATATAATTTTGAAGGGTGGTATATACAAACCGATTGGAATAATTCCATTTGTGTGTGCGAAGATGTAGAATATACATTCGAAATGGAAAAAGAAGACGTTAGAATAGAAGCACGATTTTCCGCATATACCTTGACAACAGATGCTTTTCTAATGACTGCCAATTCGAAACTTGATTACATAACTCCAGGAATTAATATTAAATTTTTCTGGACCTATAGTTTTGCTGCATATGAACCTTCCATGGGGGACTATACGCAGTATAAAAACGCTTATGTTGCTATCGGTGAAGAGGTCACGTTGACCGCTACAGAAAAAAACGGGTATACTTTTTTGGGTTGGAAGAGAGGTTATGATTTGGTTTCTACAAGCCATTCCTATACATTTGTAATGGGTGAGTCGGATGTTACCTATGAGGCTGTCTATATCATAAATGAATAAGGTGATTGTATGAATCGATAGAATAACTTGCGGTTTAAATTACCTTGATATTAGACCACTAATAAAAAGATGGTCGCATTGGCTTTGTGTTTACAATACAATGCTTGTCAAAAAAGAGGACGGAGAAATGAAAAAATTCTCCGTCCTTTTCCTTCGGTAGGTTCTCTATTCATTTTTTATAAAAAACTGTCCTTAAGAGTACAGCCCCTTCCGAAATCTTTTTTTTCAGCAGTCAAGCTGCTTGCATCAAGTCCTCAGAATTTTTCTGATTTGTCCGCTACGCAAAAGTAGAAAAGAAACCACGAGAACAATTGCAAGCTCGGGAAGCATGAATGTACCGTTATAAAGGAATGAATAGAGTGCGGGTGACATATCCTCTGCCCATTGCCCCCAAATCAAAATGCCGGATACAAAATGCGAGAGAAAACGCAGGACAAGGCCGACCGAAATACTGATATAGATAAAAGCATCCTTGCCGCGTCCTTTCCAAGTGTGGCTGAAGAATCCCACCAGGACGAAGGGCAAAATGAAGGGAATCACATAGTCAAAGAGAACACACTGAAAAAGCACAGGAGCGGTTTCGCAATAAACGAACACATTACCCGCAAGATATGCTTGCCATATTTGCAAAAGCGCATAGAGCGTACCTGTCGCGGTAGCGGCAATTGGCCCAAGGTGAATGGCAACAAAAAAGAGCGGTAGCATGGAAGCAGGTGTCACCTTGCCGCCCATCGGCATTTCAAAGCCGATAAAGCTGAGCGCAAAGGAAAGTGCTAACATCACAGCGCATTCTGCAAGAACGCGCACGGCAAAATGGGAACGACTTGTGGTATTCATTATAACTCCTTTCAGGGCAGTCAAAACTCATTGCTGCCTTTTGCAAAAAAATAAGTCGCGCAGGACACCTGCGCGACTGTTTGCCATAAATAAAGAGAGCGAGTTCATCCGAACCCGCGCACTCTGTCATATCGAAAAAGCATAAAGCCCTTTCAAGCAATCTTCCTACGCCGGTATTATCCGTATCAGGTTAAAGGGTTCGGAAAGCTTCCGTCTCAGCCTTGCCATATAAATGGCATAGCACCCCTGATATTCAATTTTCTGTAAGCATTATAGCACAAAAAAACAGCCTTGTCAATATGAAAAGAGAAATTTTTGAATTTTTTCCTTTAACAAAGCACAGTAATCACAATGAGAACGATAACCCGCATCACTTTCCGCAAGCTCAAATCAACTTCAATTTCTGCGATAGGGTCACCAAACAAAAAGGCATCGGTAACAACCGATGCCTTTTTGTTTGGTGAGCCATTCTCAAGCTAAATCGAACTCGGCTTGTCCCACCCTAATTGATTTTGAAAATGGAAGAAATTAACCCACCCGAAATTTAACTGCTCGACAAATTGGAATTTGACGGTCTTATTTCAATTTTCCCAATTTTGCCGTGTTTGCAATCACGATCAGCGTAGTTTGAGCATCAAGTACCTGCTCGGGATTGATATTTACGGTGACTTTCTCGCCTTTCTTGATTGCAACGATATTGAAGCCGTATTTTTTACGGAGATTCAATTCGATCAAGTTCTTACCGCACCACTCGTCCTTCATGTCTATCTCAACCATTGATACGTCCTTAGACAGAGAGATCATATCGATAAAGCCAGAGCTGAGCAGATTCTTGGCAAGACGGATACCGGATTCGTTCTCGGGAAATACCACCTGATCCGCGCCCACGCGAAGCAGTATCTTTTGGTGCATTTCGTTGGCACATTTTGCGATAACGGTTTTAACGCCTGCCTCCTTGCAAAGCGTGACCGCCATCACGCTCGCCTCAAGATTGCTCGCCATACAAACGATAACGGTATCAATATTGCCGATTCCAAGACGAGAGATGACCTCCGCATCGGTCACGTCAGCGCACTTGCAAACGGGTAGATATGCCGCCGCATCGTTTACTATTCTTTCCTCGGTGTCGACAGCGATGACCTCTATACCGTTCTCTACAAGCTCTCTTGCTACAGCTGTGCCGTATCTTCCAAGTCCAAAGACTGCGTATGTTTTCTTTGCTTTCATCGTTTTTCTCCTTTATCCTATACTGATATCTTCCGTCGGCTCTGAAATCACGTTCTGACTTTCATTTTTACTGCCAAGCGCCACCGCCAGCGATATGGGACCGACTCTGCCGAAATACATAGTTACGATAATAATTAGCTTTCCAAAGGTGTTCAGCGTTGCCGTCAGATTTCTTGAAAGTCCGACGGTTGCCGTCGCGCTGACCGTTTCGTAGACTGCGTCAAGTGCAGATGCATTACCCGTTGCCATCAATAGTATCGTTGATGCGGAGCATATTGTAAGAAACGTCACCGCTACAGCAACAGCCTTTTTCACCGATGCCTCGGAAACACGGCGACCAAATAAGGTTGCGCTGTTCTTGTTTCTGATGGTAGCAAACGCAGAGCAAATAAGTACGGCAATGGTTACTGTTTTCATACCGCCTGCCGTTCCCACGGGTGAACCGCCTATCAGCATCAAGATAATAGATGCGGCAGCGGAGGCGTTTGTCAAATTCTCTTGCGGAACAGAGGCAAAGCCCGCCGTTCTCGTGGTGACCGATTGGAAGAAGGACACCTGAATTTTATCAAAGAGAGGCATCTCTCCAATGGTCAAGGGGTTTGAATATTCAAAAATGAAAATGAGGAGCGCACCGACAAGAATAAGTCCTGCGGTAACCGTAATCGCAATTTTGGAATGCAAGGTCAGATGCCTGAATATCTTGCGGTTCTTTGGCGAACGGCTCTTGATCACACGAAGCACGTCCCACCATACGATATATCCAAGACCGCCGAGAATGATAAGCACGGAGGTGACGATATTGATCAAGGGATTGGTTGCGTAATTGCAAAGGCTGTTTTCCGCGATAATGTCAATGCCTGCGTTACAGAAGGCGGAAACCGAATTAAACACTGATATCCAGATGCCCTTTGCACCAAACTCGGGAACGAACACAAGCATATACAGGACAGCACCGACCCCTTCAATGATCAGCGTGCCGAACAATACGTTTTTAACGAATTTCGCAAGCCCAGACATCGTATTGAGATTGAAGGCATCTTGAATGAGCAATCGGTCACCGATGCTCATTTTTCTGTTGAGAAGAAGCATCAGTCCCGACATAATGGTGATGATACCAAGACCGCCGATCTGTATGAGAAGCAAAATGACGATCTGCCCGAACACGCTCCACATTGACACCGTGGGGAGTGTAACGAGTCCCGTCACGCAGGTGGAGGTAGTTGCCGTGAAAAGCGCATCGAGATACGGCACGGCTTCTCCGCTTGCGGAACTGATAGGCAAAGCCAAGAGTCCGCTTCCTATGAGAATGGTCACGAGGAAGCTGAGCAATATGATCTGCGTGGTTGAAAGCGTGAATTTCTTTTTCCTAACCATAAGATTTTCCTCTAAAAAGCATAAAGGAACCAACGTCCTCAGCAGTCAGCTGGTTCCTTTTTTTGTTATTCGTTTCCGTAATTATATCACATTTCGCTGTTTATGTCAATATATTTTTACACAATTGGCTATCAATGTGCTATCAAGCATATTTTTATTTATTGGTGAGTTTATTATACCATATTTTTCACTAAAAGTCAACCTATTGGCACCGTGGCGTGTGCTTGTCTTGATACAAGTCGGCTCGCTACGCTCGCCGAGCCAAGCACACGCCACGCACAACCAAACGTAAAAAGAAAATCCAAAGCCGAGCAATGCGGAGTCGTCCGCTAAACCGCTTGGACGATCTCCCGCATTAACGCTCGGCGGATTTTTTCTGTTGTTACCGATGCCAAGCCGTATGGGAATATAAGTTGATTTTCGCAAGCTCAAAGCAACTTCTCAAGATTTTCGGGCAAAGCCCGAAAACTTGCATCGAGTCGCGCGGTAGGGTCACCAAGCAAAAAGGCATCGGTAACAACAGATGCCTACCCGTACGGGAATGTAAGTTGCTTTTCGCGAGGCTCAAATCAACTTTACAAGATTTTCGGGCAAAGCCCGAAAACTTGCATCGAGTCGCGCGGTAGGGTCACCAAGCAAAAAGGCATCGGTAACAACCGATGCCTACCCGTACGGGAATATAAGTTGATTTTCGCAAGCTCAAAGCAACTTCACAAGATTTTCGGGCAAAGCCCGAAAACTTGCATCGAGTCGCGCGGTAGAGTCACCAAGCAAAAAGGGATCGGGAACAACCGATGCCTTTTTTAGTCGGTGGCCAAGCGGGC
>JAZRPF010000059.1:0-3083 GCA_045649045.1 Eubacteriales bacterium | reverse complement strand
ATAAATTCCCATGGGAGGACTAAAAATGGATATCAGACAGGAATCGTTAAAGAAACATTATGAATGGAATGGCAAAATAGAGGTTATTTCCAGAGCACCCATAAATTCAAGAGAAGACCTTTCTTTAGCATACACTCCCGGTGTTGCAGAACCTTGTCTTGAAATTAATAAAGATATTAATAAATCCTATGACCTTACCCGTCGTTCAAATCTTGTTGCAGTTGTTACCGATGGTACAGCAATCTTAGGTCTTGGCGATATCGGTCCCGAAGCGGGTATGCCTGTTATGGAAGGTAAATGTGCTCTTTTTAAAGCCTTTGCCGATGTAGATGCATTTCCTCTTTGTATCAAGAGTAAGGATGTTGACGAGATTGTCCGTACGATTTACCTTTTGTCCGGTTCTTTTGGTGGTGTAAATCTTGAGGATATTTCCGCACCCCGTTGTTTTGAAATCGAGCGCCGCTTGAAGGAAATCTGCGACATTCCGATTTTTCACGATGACCAGCACGGCACTGCAATTGTCGTTGCCGCCGCGCTTATCAATGCGCTGAAATTGGTGAAGAAGCAGATTGGTGAGGTGAAGGTTGTCATCAACGGTGCAGGCTCGGCAGGTATTGCGATCGGTAAGCACTTAATGAACATGGGCGTTCGCCACCTGACCTTCTGCGACCGTTTCGGTATGATTTGCAAGGGTGACGCGCACAACAATCCCGCACAGGAGGAGGTGGCAGAGGTCACCAATCTTGAGCGCAAGCAGGGAACACTTGCCGATGCGCTTGTGGGTGCCGATGTCTTTATCGGTGTTTCTGCACCCAACCTTGTGACACCTCTTATGGTCAAGTCCATGGCACATGATGCCATCATGTTCCCGATGGCGAACCCGACGCCTGAAATCATGCCTGATGTTGCCAAGGCGGCAGGCGCGCGCGTGGTGGGGACAGGCCGTTCCGACTTCCCGAACCAAATTAACAATGTATTGGCATTCCCCGGCATTTTCCGCGGTGCGCTTGATTGCCGCGCAAAATGTATCAATGAGGAAATGAAGGTGGCGACCTCCTTCGCGCTGGCGTCCCTGATTCCCGACGATGAAATCACCGAGGAGAACATCATTGCGCCTGCTCTTGATAAGAGAGTGGCACAGGTGGTTGCCGAGGCTGTCATCAAGACGGCGCGCGAAACGGGCGTGGCACGCATTTAAGCATACAAAAAAGCAATAGCGTGTTATCCATAATGGATAACACGCTATTGCTTTTTATATGGAGCAGGGATTATGCGTTTTTCTTTCGATTCAAGATCCAAACGGCAAGAAGTGCGAGTGCGAGCAATGCGACACCGACGGCAACGGTTACGATGGCGGAGAGGGCATAGCCGATACCGCTACCGACGATGAAGCCGACAATCAGGTAGGAGGCAAGAACGATTGCGGCAACGAGTGAGGCATAGGGAAGCTGCGTTTTCACATGGTCGATGTGGTTACACTGGGCGCCCGAGCTTGCCATGATGGTGGTATCCGAGATAGGCGAGACATGGTCACCGTAGACCGAGCCTGCGAGAATTGCCGAGATTGCGAGAATGACAGTAGGCTCGAGGCTTGTGCCGAGGATGGAGGTTGCAACGGGAATCAGGATGCCGAAGGTACCCCATGATGTACCTGTTGCAAAGCTGATGCCAGAGGCAATCAGGAAGAAGATGGCGGGAATCAGGGCTGTTGCCAGACCGCTTTCTGCAAGCTCGCTCATATGAGTTTCGACAAAGAGACGCGCATCCAGGAATCCGCCCTTCGCACCCATGACACCGCTGAGTGTCCAGGCAAAGACGAGAATGAGGATAGAGGGAACCATGGACTTGAAGCCCCTGGTCAAGCTATCGACACAGTCGCTGAAGGAGAGAGCCTTGGTCGCAATATAAATGACGAAGGTGATGAGCAGAGCGATGATTGAGCCGACACCGAGCGAAAGACCTGCATCACAGTTGGAGAAGGCTTCAATGATGTTTGCGGATTGAAGCTCTGTATCCATCATTTTTGTATCCCAGTTATAGAAGAAGCCGTTATAGATCATGGAGCCGACACAGCAGGCAATCAGAATCACAATGGGCAGAATGAGGTGCCAGACCTTACCGTTTTTGCTTGTGACATCACCGAGATCCTCGGAGGGAAGCTCGGTTTCACCTGCAAGCAGGTCGCCTGTTTCGTCGGCGATTTGCTG
Organism: Eubacteriales bacterium; assembly: GCA_045649045.1. Lineage (GTDB taxonomy): Bacteria > Bacillota > Clostridia > Oscillospirales > CAG-272 > UBA1740. Next base: position 876 of record JAZRPF010000059.1, on the reverse strand, counting down.
GTTTCTTCTCATTTTACCGAAGTCAAGCTTCAAAATCACTATGGAGAGCATCATGAGAATGGTGAGGATGGCGTAAAGGTTGAAGGGAATGGTCATAATGAATGCGACGATAGCATTGTCGCTATCGAGGAAGCCACTGACGGCTGCTGCCCACGAAGAGATGGGGGCGATGATGCAGACGGGGGCGGCAGTTGCATCAATGATGTAGGCGAGCTTGGAACGGGCGACACCGTGTTTATCGGTGACAGGACGCATAACCTCACCGACTGTCAAGCAGTTGAAGTAGTCATCCACAAAGATGAGGCAGCCGAGTGCGATTGTTGAGAGAAGCGAGCCTCTGCGGGTTTTGATGCGTCTGGTTGCCCATTCGCCATAGGCGCGTGTACCGCCTGTACGGGCGAGCATGACGGCAAAGATGCCGAGAACCACGAGGAATACCAGAATTCCGCCGTTTTCGCCGAGCTTTCCGGCGATGAGCATAATAAGATAGGAAAATGCATTCATGATATTGCCTTCGGTGAAGAGAAGCGCACCAACCAAGATACCGACAAAAAGCGACGGATAAACCTTCTTGGTAATCAGCGCAAGCACGATGGCAACAATAGCGGGCACGAATGCCCAAAAGGTACCTGACATAAAGTTTTCCTTCCTTGTTACATCTTTTATTTCAAGTAAACTTGATGTGAAAATTATAGCATTATTTGGATGGAAAGTCAAGATATTTTGACAGTTTTTTGTGCAAATTGACATTTTATATGGATAAAATGTGACTTTGTGTGGGAAAGCGGTGCAGGGCGTTTTGACAGCGGTATGCAAAAAAATGTGAGAGGCTTGCTTTCGTTGTCTGCTTATGGTATAATTGAAGCGATCGAATCA
>JAZRPF010000058.1:0-1852 GCA_045649045.1 Eubacteriales bacterium | reverse complement strand
TCTGAAAACAACTGTGCAATAGGGTTGTTTGCTTGAGGGTAATGCTTTATCTTCACATAGCTTTGGCGCAAGGAGTGTTGCATCACACGAAAAAGTAACCTGACACCGTGGCGATAGAGAACGCGCGTAGTGCAGGTCATCCGGTGTCCTTAAGCTCAGGCGTTGGCAATCAGAAAGCAGTTTGGCAACGGCCTTTTTCGATCTTTTGCCTATAATTGTGCCAAGTCCACCGCGAATAACGGCGATTTTGCCGCCCTTCAGCTTTGCAAGCGCACACACCGTCAAATAATAGCCAAGCGAACGCCGACTGGTTTGATTCTGTAAAAGATTGCCGCCTCCCAATATCAGAACATCTCCTCGATGAAAATTGCGTAAAAAGACGAGAGGGGCATATCTGCTTATACACTTTACCCCATATTTTTTTCTGTCCGCGGACGGATTTTTACTCATCACAACGAGTCTGTCGCTATATCTATCACATTTTTTCAAAATCAGCAGCAACGCCGCCTCGTCTCCCATGTTTCCATATCCGTAATAACCGCATAGAATGATACCGGGTATGCTTTTTGCTTGCGTTGAAGCATAGGCATACTCTGCGTCATCTGCCATCCTTTTTCTATCATAAAACAACTTGATGCTGCGTCTTAATTGGCGACCGAGCGCCAATTTTTCTTCATCTGACAGGGAAGTGAGCGTATGAATATCCCTATATAATTGATGTCCTGTAAGTCTGCGGCCGTTTCGACAACAAAAATTCGTTTCACTTTCACTCTCAATGGTTTCCTCGCTTAAAATTCCGCCATATCCCTCGTCGCCTGCCAGAATAATCGGGCATTCACACGCCATTGCTTCAAGAGCGGCGCGGGAAACACCGACAAAAATCGGATGCCCCTTCAGCATTTCAGCAACATCACGCATACCGCCCGTCATACGAACGAACTCGTATCCAAACTTTTTATTGATTTCCTGAGCATTTTTTTTCAGGCTTTGATACTGATTTCCATCTCCGACAATCACAATTTCGCATACATTCTTTTCCCGTGCAAGCCGTGGTGCGATTTCCAATAAAGTGCTTGCCGCCATTGCGCGCCCTTTATCAAGCCGCGATATATGCACAATGCGTTGCTTTGCTTCTCCTTGCGGAAAAAAGCTATTAGTGTCAATTCCATTGCGTGTCACTGTGATATCTCTTTTTGCGATGCCTTCTTTTTCTACGAGATGTCGGGCGATATCGGGACTGACGGCGAGTACATGCTTTCCCCATCTTGTCCACATCTGAAAAAAGCCATGCCTTTCAAACGGCAAATGTGCCGTACTGACGACAGGGATATGCAGTGCATACCCGACAATTACAGCGGAAAGGCAGGAAGGTCGCGCATGACCGTGCATAACATGAGGCTTTTCAAGACGGGCAATGCTCAATAAGCTTTTTGTTTGCCTTAAAAATGAAAGCAGGCTTCCATCAAAGCGAGGAAGCGCTTGTACGCCAATACCGCGCCTTTTCAGTACATCTGTATAAATCCCATATGGCGCGGCAACTGTGACATAGTGTCCGCGCTCGCGAAGGGCGGTGCTTAATTCAAGAATGTGTGTTTCGGCACCGCCGATATCCATGCCGTTTGCGACCATGAGTATATGCACGCGTTTTCTCCTTTATAAAAAAATAAAAAGAATGCCGCATTAGCGAAGCGCAGGTGCTGCCTTCTTCTCATTGCGACATTCTCGGTTGCTGTTATTGGGGCGAACTTAAACGGGAATTTCTTCTTGATTTGCCTCGACTTCCATCTCTTCCATCGCGACTAACTGTACATGATAAGCGTCAATAACTGCGCTTTCAAGCTCGCTTCTGAAT
>JAZRPF010000057.1:0-12904 GCA_045649045.1 Eubacteriales bacterium | reverse complement strand
GTATGCGAAGCGGATTCGTGAAACGAGTTTCACGAGCCACTTCGACACAGGACTGCATATATATGGTGTAGTAAACCACACCATATATATGCAGGGATATCGAAGCGGTCATAACGGGTAAGCGCAGGAAAAACAACACAGAGTGTTGTTTTTGCAAGTGCTTCACTAAAATAAGGAGTTTTAGAGCAAGTCTATGACTTGCGAAGAAAACGACTATATTTTAGGAAGGGCAGGGAGCCGAGTGGTGACTGCGAGATAGGTGCAAAATTTTCTCAATTAAATAAATACGCAGGGATATCGAAGCGGTCATAACGAGGCGGTCTTGAAAACCGTTTGCCGACAGGCACGTGGGTTCGAATCCCACTCCCTGCGCCAAAAAACCGACAAGTTTTGACTTGTCGGTTTTTTTATCCATTGCGAAAGCAATGGTATATCATCACGCGGTACGCGTGTATCTCATCACCGAAGGTGTATATCATCAGCCGTAGGCTGTATTCTGCTTTCGCAATGATGATATACAACACTTCGTGTTGAGGATATGCAATTCCTACGGAATTGATGATATACACGGCTTCGCGTGATTGAAGGTAGAGGTTAAACACATAGGTAAAAAATTGCATCTGATTTTTACAACTATTTCAGCACTCCAAAAGGAGTGCTTTTTCTTTTTCAAGACCGACGGGTATGACGGTCATAACGGGGGAGCGAGCGAAAACAACATGATATGTTATTTTCGCGACGCGAGTAACTAAAATAAGGAGTTTTAGAGCAAGAAAAGCGTAACACTTTGAGGCATTTAGCATACCCCCCAGACCGTTTCATCTCCGCAAATATTTCTGATTTTTATGCGGAGCGGTTTATTATCGGAAGTAATGCGGCAATCCCAAAACTCCTTGGTTTTCACGCCGTTACGAATAACATATCCGAGCTTGTCAATCTTGATCTCGCTGTCCGAGTGCCATTCGCCCTCGGCAGATGTACAGTCAATGCTAATAAACTCAATAAGCTCCAATCCGTCATCGCTGATAATGATCGGCTTGTAAGGCTTCTTTTCGGAAGAATTGAGTGCGGCTTTATGGTTGAACTCGGTGATTTTGGACATTACACGGTCGCTGATAAATTTATCAATCGTGATAGCATATCCACCGAGCAGGGTGTCGGTGTTTTCTTCGCAACGGAATTCAACGTGATCACCGACGATAACGTCATCAAGAATTGATTTCAGATCGCGGAGTTCAATTTCAACAGTTGTGCTATCGTCCTCGGCGATGAATTTGCGAATCTCAGCTTCATCGGTAATGTCGATATAATACACAATAACCTTTTTGATATTATGCTCCAAATCGGGTATTGCCTGATGGATAATGCGATTCATAAGGACAATATCCAAAAGTTTGGTGGAGCTATCCATCAAGTTGGGAACGTATACGGGAATTGTACCGAGCTTAACCCCACACTATTTCATTGATAAAGTTTTCTTCTCCAAATATTTCATCCAGCAATATTTTTACATAGTGTCCAATATGCCAATCGAGATGAACATATATGGTTGCGGATTCACTCATAATTGTCTTTATTGCAGTAAGATTTTCATACATCCAGTTGAGATACTTTTCTTTATCCCATACATCACCATACATTTTTTCCTCAAAGGCTTTCAAATCTTCAATATCAAGTTCCTGTTCGGCTTGGGCAATAGCTTCTGCAACCTTGGGATTGCGACGGATATAAACCTGCTTGGCATAGTCTGCTCCACTGGCAAAAGGAGGATCAATATAAACAAGGTCTACCTGAATGCCTTGTGATTTGAGATAGGCGCACGCAGAAACACACTCTCCGCGAATAACCATATTACCGTCAGCGTTTTCACCCACGGTTTCTACTTTTTCCATCTCGTACAATGGCATACCGCGTTGAAGTGTCATTGACACCTCGTCTGCGCCCTTGTATTTCAGTATTCTGTTGAAGTTCCCTAGTACAGCCTGTCCTTCAATCGGCTCGGGTATGAAAGGTATATATTTAATTGGCATTATTTGATTCCTCCGTTTTTCATATAGCTTACAAATTGCTCTAATGAGGTTGCCATACTAAACGATGTTATATATTCTTGTGCCAACTGAACTCTTTGTGTATCGGTTAGCTCATCTAATGCCTTGACCATCTCAATCAGCTTGTTTTTGGCATTTGTATAGGGTAAACAACTTCTTCAAGCTTTTCAATCGTTCCGCAATAAATACCAAGTTTTGCAACAAGACCGCCGTCATATACGGTATCCTTGTATGTATCAAAGAATAACCGAACACCGTTTTCAATAATGCGAGAGCTATCTGCAATTTCCGCAATTTTAACAATCGGTCGCTTCAAGAAGTTACCCACGCCATCAATCAACGGATAGTAATATACGATATTGGTGATTTCCGCCGTTCCAACAGCAAGATCGTCGGTGATTTTGATTTTTTCTGCTTTTTCGAGATACGGTGTGCCTGAGAAACCAATAACGGAGTTAACCGTTTGATTTTCCGCCCATTTGCTAACTACTGCACGCAACTTGATTTCATCACTAACAGCGTGGTGAACCTCGTCAATAAAAATTGAGAGGGACGGTAGCTTTCCAATAAGATTGCGAAGCTCGTTGGCTTGCCTGTCCTTTTCGTCATCGCTTTCTTCAAACATACTGATCTGACCGTCTTTCTCTTGAATGCGATCAAGAATAACTTTCTCAGCGTTCGTTACTGCAACAAGACCAAAAAGCTCAGAAAGAGGCTGATGATTTGCGATTTTCTGCACGTTCGGGTTTTTTGTTTTGTTAGATTTCTTTTCCGTTTTACTCTGATCCAACACCTCAAAAGAAATCATACGCTTAATATCAGTTGCAGCAGGTTCGGGAATAATCCAAGATGGGTTAAAATTCTGAATTGTTTTCAAACTTGGCACAACAGAAGATTTCAATCCCGACGGTGCGAATATAATGAAGTTATGAGCGAATGCGGGATTGTGTGGCTCATTCATAGCAAAGTATAGGTCGAGATAAATAAATGCCGCCATCAAGTAAGTTTTACCCGCACCCATAGGAAGACTGAACAGATAATCTGTGTAGGAAACGCCATAAAAGGTATCGTTCCATACCTTGTTGTAATCAATGCTATCAGGTGTTTTCTTGATTGCCTTTTCAAGCTTTGCTGATACCTGCTCATCGTTATCGTTCTTCATACACGCATACTCAAAAAGAGCTGCTGCGGAAGGGTGGGAGATCATATAATCTCTCGTACTTTGTGAAAGCTCTAAAGCATTTAAATCGAGCGTATTAAATGCCCCTTTTTTGAAAAGTGTAGCAAGAGGCTTGCCCTCACACGCAATTTTAAGAAACAGATAGGTTTTAATCGCTTCAATTTGAGCGTCGCGCATCTGTCCTGTTTTTACTATATAGTCAATGAGCGATGTTATCGTACAATCGGGAGAAGATAACCACTGATTGCGCTTGTTTTCTATCATTTTGTAGAACATACTTTACTCCAATTTCATAAATTTTTCTGCCTATCAATTTCTTTCAAGTCCTCAATTGCCGCTTCGGGCGGGGAGGGTGACGGTGACAAGGACGATTTCGGATATTGAGCCGACGCGCATGGGCGGGCCCCAGGTGCCGACGCCTGACGAGATGATGGCGTGGGGGGCGCTTTCGCTTTCGCGGTAGTAGCCGTAGTCGGCGTCAAAGAGGGCGCTTGTCACGAGGTTGAAGGGGAAGAGCTGTCCTTTATGCGTATGCCCCGAGAGAATGAGGGTGGGAATACCCGTATTGTATTCCTTGATATTTGATGGTTGGTGGTCGAGGATGATGAGGGGGAGTGTTTGTTCGGTCTTGGGCAGGGTGAGGTCGGTGCGCTTTTCGTTCTGCGCGCCGATTGGCGAGGAATCGCGCCGTCCTGCAAGCAGGAATCGGTTGTCGATGATGACGGCTTCGTCCTCCAGAAGCTGCACATTTGCCTCTTCGAGAAGCGCTTTCATGCCGTTGAAGTCCTTGCCTGCATCGTGGTTGCCGAAGCAGGCATAGACACCGTATCGGGCATCAAGTGAGCGGAAGGCTTCGGCGACCTTATCGTGATTTTCGAGGGCGGACAGGCTGCCATCGAAAATATCGCCTGCGATGCAGACGATATCGGGCTTCCCACGATTGACGGCTTCGACAATCGTGGCGAGCGCTTCGGCATCGTGGACGGTGCCGAGGTGCAGGTCGCTTAAAAGCGCAAGCTTGAGTGTATCGCTCCTGTCGGCGTCCTCGGCAAGTGTGACGGTATAGCGTGTGATTTTGATATTTGTAGCATTCAGAAAGCCGTACAGTGAGAGGGTGAGGGCAAGCATAAGAGTGACGGCGGTTGAAGAAAGGACGAAGGTGCGGGGCATTTGCTTCCGGCTTCGGCGGGCAAGGCGACAGGCAAGCCATACAAGCGACAAAAGATTCAAGGCAAGCACGAGATAGAGAAGCACGCCGACTGCATAGTGCGCGGCGAGTGCGAGTGGGCGGGGGACGGGGGCATTTGCTGCCTTACTCCCGAAAAACAAGAGCATGATGGCGAGGATGATGCCTCCGCAGGTGAGTGCATAGGGAAGAAGACGCACTCTCGGTGTGAGTGCATGGAGAGCGTGATAGAGGACGCGCGCTCCGTTCCAGATGAAAAAGCCGAGCGCGGCAAGGAAGAGAAGGGCGGTGAGAATCAAAAGCATAGACGGAAAATCCTTTCTGATGAAGTACGGTCAAATTCCTTGCTGTTTTGCTTGTGACTTCTATTTGTATTATAGCGCAAAAGTGCTTGCTTGTCAATCAAAGGGGTGTCAAAACAAAATTGTTTTGACACCCCTTGGTGTTTATTTACGCGACGAGAGCTTGCGAAACTTTCTGTACAGCGTCTTTATGGTTTGTCCGGGATGCGCATGCCAAAGTCGCCCGCGTTTGTTCCTTCCTCGATCGTGCCCTCGTTAAAGTCGCTGTCAAAGCAGAGCGAAATGAGGCGGGCAAGCTCTTTTGTATCATCTGTGAGAAGCCGTGTGCGTGACAAGAGATTCTTCGCATATGAAAGCATGAACGCGGTTGAAAAGCAAGACGGTTATGCAATTTCAACCGCAAGTGCTTTTTGAAAGATTTGATTGAAATTCAAGGTGAAGTGTAGTATAATGAGTAGTATAGAGTACAGTAACATGGAATGTTGCTCAAGGAAGATGACGAAGATTGATATGACCGACCTGCTGTCGCGGGGTGATTCTTGCTTATGTGTATCAATTCTGAAAAGGCGATGATTCAAAAGGGCCTGATTGATTTACATCTGCATCTTGACGGTTCAATTTCGGTGCAATGCGCAAGAGAGCTTGCCAGAATTGAGGGCGTGACGCTTCCCGGTGAGGAAAGAAATCAAAGCAGTTAATTCAATGCAAAAAATACTGTAAAATCGAATTTCTTCACCAAAACCACTTGAAATATTGTCCAGAATATGTTATCATAAAAACACAATACAATAGCCGTAAGAAAACAATTACAAGCCCGACAACGATTAGCGAAATGATTATTGTTGCCGAGTTGTTCTCGCGAGGATGCGAGGAGTCTGCGTGAGAAGATTTGGCTTAATCAAAACATAAGCGCATAAGGATGTCGGGATGAAATGCCTGTTGTCTTTATGCGCTGTTTTGTTGAATTAAATTCTTCAAGGAGGGATTGCCTTATGACGAAAAGATGCAATCAAAATGTCCACCCGTTCACCAACCGCAGTGTCCCTCTGCTTTTTCGTTGTTTCAGCATATAGGTCAACGCCTATATGCACCCCTATTATCTTACAGCAGTCTTATTCAAACTTGAATCGAAAGAAGTGGAAGATCACAAAATCATCGTCGGGAGCGTACATTTTAAGACCAAAATCCGGAGAATCTTACGACACAGATTGGTGTATGTGCGCAGGAGATCAATTTTTATAGATAACTGATGGTTTGAATGTTGAACAAAGTAAATATATTAACAACGACAGTTATAGAGATGAATGGATTCTCATTGGTCAGAGCGATTATGTTCTGATGTATCTCGGTTATGAAGATGGAGACCCTAAAATGCCGCCTATTGTAGATGATGTCAGTGATGAATTAGAGGCGGAAGCTGGAATGAAAGGTTATGGATATACAGCTTTAACTAAAAAAGAAATGCTTGTGCATCTTTCTTCTACTACAGTTTTCTCTTGTATTACTCATGGATCGCAAAATGAACTTGGAACTACTGATGGTTCTGTAACGATTTCGGACATTAACTCATTAGATAGTACTGCATTCGACAATCTTAAGTTTGTTTATTTTGGCGCATGTCTAACCGGAAAAGGTAGAAGTGGAGCAAATAATTTGGTCAACGCTGTATATAATAAGGGCGCTGATGCTGTATTAGGTTTTACCATTCGCGTTTTTGTTGACGAAACCAACTTGTGGACAAAAGAGTTTATGCTTGCATTAGCCAACGGTGAAACACTAAGTTCAGCTATGGATACTGCTGATTGTGCGGTGGCAAGTGATCCAGAACTTGATGTTCTTCCTTATTATTCTACTTCGTCTACCTATCGCTATTTGCAAGGATCAAATCAAATGATCCCTTGTGGTTGATAAATCGGAGGTAAATATGATGAAAAAAGTGTTAATTATAGTTATAGCGTTTCTCGTTGTTTTTGTTACTGGTTGTGCAAATAATGCAAACAGTGAATCGGATTCCATTGAGGTTGATCCGGATTCAATTCTTGTGGTAGACAATGGACAATTGAGTGAAGCTGAGGATTTGAATTACAAGAATTTAATTTCTATTAAACCACAGTATTTTTTGTCGGACGCAGTGGAGTTAGAGAAACAGATAAGTGTTAATAATGTTGAGCGCGGATTAAAGTATAAAGATTCTTTATACTATCCGATAGGATGTAGAACAGTGCATAGATACATTGTTGATGGAAATGAAGAAAATACACTCTTGATTGATGAAGATGGAAATATCAAGTCTATCTTATACAGTTATACAACTTTGAACATTAACGGTTCTGCTTCTCCCGCAGAACTTCTTGAACCATTGAAAGCAGAATTGTCAAAGATACTTGATATAACATATTATAAAAACGTTAAATTACCTAATGCAAACCAAGATGCTAATGGATTTGGAATATATAGTTATCTTTTTTATAATATGATTGGTAATTATATGACGGATTATCTTAAGGTGTCGATTTCAGACGATGGCAGTGTATTTGGTTTATCTATCAACAATTCGCCATTGGTTGATTTTAAGTTGAGTATTGATACCGAAAAAGAAAACCTTGCCATCGAGTCGAAATTAAAAGAAATATATAATACTGACACTACCCAATATAAGTCATATAATATGGAGTTTGACCCGTGTATTGTTCAGTATAATGATCAAGTGTATATCCAATATATTCTTTCGACTAATTACTTGCATACTCAATATGGTGAAAGGAGTAGCTATTTGAATATTATATTGATTCCTGTTGATGACATAAGCCGCTGAGCATCGGGCGATGTTTGGGTTCAAAATTAGTTGGCAAATTAAACTTAATAATATTCAAAAAGGAGATATTCTGATGAATATGTGCGAACCACCCGCTAATGAAAAGCGCTCTTGCATTAGAATCGACTTACAAAAAAAGTAAATTGGAAGTCAAGAAATCATCTGTTGATGATCAAAAAATTGTTCTTACCCCGAACGGCGACATTTGTATGTACTCGAGTATTGTTATTGATGGTGTAGACGCCTCCAATATTGAGACTCGAACAGGGGTGAGCATTCTCACGATTTTAGGGAAAAGATCAAAATAGGAAGTCCTCGTACTTTCCGCCTTACCTTTTTTTCTTGTGTTTCTTGAAAATTCAACAAACTTCAATTGTAATTCGTTATTGAAATTGAAGGATAAGTGTAGTATAATAGCATCATAGAGTATGAATAACATGAAATGGAGTGCAAGGAAGATGACGAAGATTGATATGACCGACTGCCGCCCGATGCGTGCTTATGTGTATCAATTCTGAAAAGGGTGTGATTGACAAGGGTCTGATTGATTTGCATTTGCATCTTGACGGCTCAATTTCGGTGCAAAGCGCAAGAGAGCTTGCTAAAATTGAGGGCGTGGCGCTTCCCGGTGAGGACGAGGCGTTACGGAAGCTGCTGACAGTTTCGGACGGCTGTCGGGACCTGAATGAGTATCTGACGCGGTTCAGTCTGCCTTGCTCGCTTTTAGAGTCGGCGGAGAGCCTGTCGCTTGCGACCTACAATCTTTGCCGTGAGCTTGAGGCGGCGGGCTACATCTATGCGGAGATCCGTTTTGCGCCGCAAAAGCACGGTGGCAAGGGGCTTTCGCAGGACGGGGCGGTTTCTGCGGCGATTGACGGGCTTCGGCGCTCGGGCTTTCATGCACAGCTCATTTTGTGCTGTATGCGCGAGGGCTTTGATAACAGAGAGGCGAATCTGGAAACCGTCCGCCTGACAAGAAAATATTGGGGGCAGGGCGTGTGCGCCTGTGATTTGGCAGGTGCGGAGGCGCTCTATCCAAATGAGCAATATGCCTATATTTTTGAGGAGGCGCGCAAGCTCGGTGTCCCCTTCACCATTCATGCGGGTGAGGCATTGGGTGCGGAGAGCGTGGCGATTGCCCTTGACTATGGCGCAAGGCGAATCGGTCATGGCATTCGCGCCTATGAGAGCGAGGCGGTGGTTGCGCGGCTTGCAAGAGAGGGGGTTGCGCTTGAGGTCTGTCCGACGAGCAACCTGAACACAGCGGTCTTTCCTTCGATTGCCGAGATGCCGATACCTGCCTTGATAGAGGCGGGGGTGACTGTCACCGTTAATGCGGATAACATGAGTGTTTCCGCGACGGATGTCGGGCGGGAGCTTGCATTGGTGCGCTCTGCCTTCGGTTATCAAAGGGAGGACATCAAGGGGTTTTTGATTGCTTCTGCCAAGGCTGCATTTTTGAGTGAGGCTGAAAAAGAGGCGCTTGTGGAGCAGATTAACGGGATTTTTGAAGAGAGATAAAAAGAGATTGGGGCAGCGGCTGTCATACAGCCGCTGCCCCAGTGAAGTATCAGGGATTGAGTGTGACGGTCTGATTGAATAAATCATCGCCAAGCCAATCGTTTGTACGGTAAATGCGCAAGGTGAACTCGATTTCTTCGACCTTTTCTATGCCGTTTTCTTCAAGGCTGGAATCAAACCAAGAGATTGCATCGAACGCACATTTTTGCGGGGAGACCGATGTGGCGAAAAACGGATCAATCATATAGCCGTTGACAGACGCTTGGTCGACGCTGACCATGATGTCATCTTCGGTTTTGTTTATCACGAACAGATTGGCGCTATATCCCCATATATTGTCATGCTCATAGCCTGTGACGATGACGGTGACATATTGGTTATCGACGATGACACGGTCGGAGTCTTGCGGCTGTCTTTCGAAATTCTCCGCATTCTCTTCGCCGTAGGGGTAAACATGGACGGTCTTTTTGAACACATCGTCCGCGAGCAAATTGTGACTGTCGTAGACACGGAAGGTGAGCTCAATATCGGTGAACTTCGTGATGCCGTTTTCCTTCAACTCATTATCAAGAAAGATGATTTTTTCGTTTGCCTTTTTGCCTGCGGCAATCTCGCTCGCAAAGATAGGATTGCATTGCACGCCGTTGACCGCGGCGCTTTCAAGAGAGAACATATAGGTTTTGTCAGACGATTTGTTTTCGAGCTTGACATCCAGTGTATAGCCCCAAAAATTGTAGGCATTGATGCCTGTGATATTGATTTTGCATTCGGCGTTATCGACAACGGTCAAGCCTTCAAATGTGATTTTGTCGTTATCGGGTGCGCTTTCGCTTTCGTTGTCGGTTGTGCTTTCGTTTTCGTTTTCACTGTTGGTATCGTTTGTGCTTTCGCTTTCACTGTCGGTCTGGCTTTCACTTCCGCTTTCGCTGTCGGTGTCGGTTGAGCTTTCACTGCTGCAAGCGGCAAATGACAGCAGTATGGTCAGGCAAAAGAGCAGAGCAAGAAATTTTTTCATTTTATTTCTCCTTATTTAAGTTTATAGTCAAGCGGACAGGCGAGCCTGTCCACCGAAAAAAGCAGATTTGCTTGCGGTGCGGCACAGTGCATACCGTTTTGCTATGCGGCAAGCATAGCCCGTGCTTTGACAAGACGGAATCGAGGCGATTGCAGAAAAGCCTTGACTGTGTCACGCAATGATTGTACCATGCTTTTGCGCGGTTTGCAAGTGCTTTGCAAAAAAAAGAGCATTCCTGATTGAAGAAAAAGAGGAATGCTTTGCAGTTATGGGGAATGATTGGATTCGGCAAGTGATGACAGGGGATTTCTTTGAGGTGCATGAATGAAAAAAGCCCGAAAGGGCTTTTTTCATTTTCATTTGAAAGAACCTTCAATATGGGTTGTTTTGAGTGCTTTCGTGGGGCGCCGTCTTCGCTTCGTCCATGGTGTCTATGAGAAAACAGTATGAAATTGTATTTTGCGTCAATTCAAATATGTTATCCTATCCTTGTTTAACACGCACATATCACCGACATAGGCATAGTCGCCCAGGATGCCGTCGATGTATTGCTGACTCAGCGTATCTCGCATGGGTTCGGTTGGAAGCTCGTTATATATCGCGCGGTATATCATATGTGCGCCTACATAGCCTGCAAGCGGTGTACTATGCTTGTGTGCATCGTCTATACACAGAGCCCAACGGTTCACGCCGTTCTTAATCAGAGCATCAAGCTCTTCTCTCCAATCGAGACAGAAAAGAGAAGGATAACTTCTCTGTGCGAGGGTAATGACGGGTGCACTTTCATTGTGCGCGGGGAAGATGACGAGCTTGGTCATGGATTGGTCGCACGCTTCCTTGAGTATGCCGAGATTGGTAACCTCTGTATTAGCGTAAAATCCGCAAATGAACACCGCATCGTATTTTCCCTTGCGTATGCTCTCAAGGAGTGTCCGGTCGTTTGTATATGTTCCTACATTCGCATAGCCTCTTGAGATTGCATTCACAGTGCAGTCTTTTCCGCCACGCCTGAGCATCTCTCCTAAAATGTTGCCGATATCGGAGGTTCCGATGAAGCTATTGCCGAGGATGAGGATGGAAGATGGCTCTGTAAGAAAATCAGAGAGTGCGCCCATGGCGATGTTCGCGAACTTGTCTACCATAACTGCATTCTTGTAAAGTCGGGTTTCGGTTTTTTTGTCAACCTCTTCATAAGAAGCGGTAAGCGTGAAGGTGCGCGTGTAGCCGTCACTCATGTAGTCATAAACATATCGATAGCGGAATGCTTTGCAGCCGTTCTTTTGCTCGATATGCTTGGTTATGCGGATGTTGTTTGCGGAACGCGACTCGGTATTCAGGACCGTCCAAGCGGCCGTGTCATCGGCAGGTCCGCCAAGAAGGTAACCTATGGACTTGCCGTCGCGGATAAGCTCAAATCCCTCGTCGGACGCTCTGAGACTCCACTCTGTCGGATATTTGGTTTTCAGTAGTACGCTGTCCTTTTGGAAACCGAAGTATTTGATTTGGTAGCCTGTCGCCCGACGGCGCTCAATGTCTTCGTACGATGTGTTGTCAAGGGGTTCGGTGTCCTCTTCTGACATATCATCAATGGATTCGGTTTCGTCTGAGTGAGATGCGCTCTCTGTCACGCCCGTGCAAGAGCAGAGAAGGAGCGATAGCGCAATCAAAAGAATCAATAATTCTTTCATCATATGTATCCCTTACAGCTATTTGATTTCAAGCTTGGCTATGCCAAGTTTACAACTCTCATATCAAGTGTATTGGCATAGCCAAGCACGGAAATATGACAATTTTGTTGTACTAAAATGATTCCCACTCGAAAGAGCATATGTAATTTGTGCTCTTGTGGGTGTGTTTTCATATCAACTTTTTGTTTGCATTCTCCTCATTCTACCCATTCGACCGTCAAAGTGTTGTCTCGTGAAATCGTCATTTTTGCAAAAAGCGGCTCAATACAAGGGTATCAAGCCACTTCAAAGCTATTCAATTTATTTGTTTTTTCAAAGTCGTAACCGAAGAAACGAGCATACGGCGAAGCTCAATGCATTTGGTTTGAAAAGACTTAAAATCATTTTCTGCGATAGAATTGGTTTCGTAAAGCAACTCAAGCCAATATTCGCTTTCATTACATTCTTTGAGTGCAATTTCAAATTTTGAGATGAAGTCTTTTGTTCCTTGCGCGTACTGTGCCTCGTGAATGTTCGCTCCTACTGATGTGCCGCAACGAATAAGCTGATTGATTAAAGTCGATTCAACACCGGATTGCTTGAGATTGCGGCAAAGAAAAACTATGTCTTTTGCAAAATCTTTAGATTTTGTTCTTAATACGCTATCAGTCATATAAAATCCTGAAGCTTGGTTTTTAGTTGAGAGTTATGAATTTGCTACGCAAATGTTATGAGCTTGGCAATGCCAAGCGCTATGATATGATTGTCCGATGAACTTTAACTTGCCGTCAGGCAACCATAACGATGCGAAGAATCTCATAACTCATAACTTGCCCACAAGGGCAATCATAGTTGATTGAATGGGAATAAGCTCTTGGCTTATTCCCATTCGCTTAAATTAGCATTATATGGAGTGAATTTAGGTCTTTTCACGCGATTTTTCGGGGAATTTGACCGCCTTTGTCCGCTTTATCTATGGCGTCTACGAAAAAACGGTATCAAAATGGTATCAATGATACCACCCGGAAAGCACGGCTTTTTTATATCATCCATTATACCATAAAAGCAGAATAAATACAAGAGGTTTGCGGAGATTTTTTAAAGGTTTAACACATTTGTGCGGAAAAGGCGAGCGCGGAAACGCTCGCCTTACTCACAATTGTTGTCAAT
>JAZRPF010000056.1:0-51299 GCA_045649045.1 Eubacteriales bacterium | reverse complement strand
CCCTAAATGACACTGAAAAATTATAACACATAATTTCAAATATGTCAAGAGTATTAAAAAGAAAAAATGACGAGAACTTCTTTTGATTGAAGTATAATGCCAAAACAGAAAAATTATGCAGGGAAAAGAACGTGCCCGCGGTATGCGGCACAGCTTCGGCTACGCCGCGCTGTTGCCGTAAGCTTCCGCACCAAAAAAATACCGACCAAGAAGGTCGGTATGAAAGCAGGATATTGCTACGCGTGGGAGAGATAGCAAAAACCGTTCCGCTTGTTATCGTAGGCAGCGTTAGTACACCGCGTTACGCAAGATACCGCGAAAACCGAGTGCCCCAAGAAAAAGAAATTGCCCGCGGTATGCGGCACAGCTTCAGCTACGCCGCGCTGTTGCCGTAAGCTTCCGCACCAAATAAAAATACCGACCAAGAAGGTCGGTATTTTTATTTGGTGGGGGAAGCTGGATTCGGACCAGCGAAGTCAGTGACAACAGATTTACAGTCTGCCCCCTTTGGCCGCTCGGGAATTCCCCCATATGAAATTGGTGTTGGAGCTGGTGGACGGACTTGAACCCCCGACCTGCTGATTACAAATCAGCTGCTCTACCAACTGAGCTACACCAGCATTACCCGTTTTTTGTAACGGTCGTTCACAACGAACTGATTATAACATACTCTTTTTTATTTGTCAAGTGTTTTTTTGCTTTTTTTGAATAGAATTTTTTGCAAAGCATTTTCATCATTGAAATTTGCGTAAGATTTAATTTCAAAATTGACCTTCATACAAAAACCGAGTCCCCGCAAGCGATTGTCACGGCGGTGTTGACGAAAAGGTTTTTTTATGCTATAATATAATAATGAAAATTTGAAATCCATGATTGACCGACTTGCTCGCATTATAAAAATCCCCGCTTTTGGCGGCGAGAGTCATAAAGAGGCACAAATGAAACAAAACTATCTATTATGTGGTAAGGTTCTCAATACACACGGCGTTCGCGGCGCACTCAAAATTGATTTTTATTGCGATTCCGCTGAGGTCTTTACCTCCATTCCCACCCTTTATTTGAAAAAAGGCAACGACATGATACCTTATACCGTTCGCCGTTCTGTCCGCTTTGGGCGCATGATGCTCACCGAGCTTGACGGTATTGATTCGCTCGATTCGGCATTTCCATTCAAAAACTGCGAGCTTTTTGCGCGCCGTGAGGACATCCCCCTGCAAAGCGGTTCTGTCTTTCTTGCCGATTTAATCGACCTCCCCGTGATTGATGCCAATAGCGGCCGTGTCTACGGGAAGGTGCTCGATATTCGGGAGTCACCTGCCGCAAACCTGTATGTCATCGGCACGGAAAACGGTGAGGTTTTGCTTCCCGATGTCCCTGCCTTTATTCAGCGCGCCGATGCTGATGAGGGTATTTTTATCACTCCGATAGAGGGCTTTTTCTCATGAAATTTGATATTATGACTCTGTTTCCCGATATGGTTGACCGCATTTTAAGCGAAAGCGTCATTGGCAGAGCAAGGCAGACAGGCACTTTTGAGGTTGCTTGCCACAATATCCGCAGTTACAGTCAAAACAAGCATCACAATGTTGACGATACCCCCTACGGCGGTGGCTACGGTATGCTCATGGCAGCACCGCCGATTTACGACTGCTATCGCGCCATCGTCAAGGATGCACCCGAAAACGAAAAACGGCGCGTCATTTATCTTTCTCCGAAGGGCAGACAGCTCACGCAGGAAATCGCAACCGAGCTTGCTTCTTATGACCGCATTGTTCTTCTCTGCGGTCATTATGAGGGCGTAGACCAACGCGTTCTGGATGAAATTGTGGATGAGGATGTTTCAATCGGTGATTATGTACTGACAGGCGGAGAGCTTCCCGCCTGCATTTTGGTCGATGCCGTTGCCCGTCTTCTACCTGGTGTCCTTGCTTCCCCTCTCTGTCACGAGGAGGAAAGCATCGCGGGCGGTCTTCTCGAATATCCGCAATATACCCGTCCCTATGTATTCCTCGATAGAGAAGTCCCCGAAATTTTAATATCGGGCAATCATGCCGCCATTGCAAAGTGGCGACAGGAGCAATCACTCAAAATCACAAAGGCGCGTCGCCCCGACCTCTATGATGCCTATATGGAAGCACACCCACCAAAGCCGCCCAAAAAGAGCCGTAATCGGCATATAAAAGCACCTGCTCCTTCTCTTGAAGCGTCAAAGGATGAGCAGGAAGACTGTCACAATCATTAAGAAAGGAGAACTGCCATGCCAAATTCCGAAAACGCTCCTCAAAATCAAAATATGCAGAAGGCAAGCCACCCGAAGCAGAGGCTTCGGGCAGCAAGCATGATTCCAAAAAAAAGCCCCACCGAAGCAGAAAAGAAAAGCAAGAAGCTCGTGCGCTTTCAGGAAAATGCAGGCGCGCATGGCGTTCAGCATCAAGCAAGCGAGCGAGCAGCAAGACCGCATTCCTTTATCATTTCCAAGCTGTTGCTCGGCGATACTCTCAAAAACTCTCATTACAAAGCAAGCCGTACAGCAGCCGTCTCAAGCCGTTTGAAGCACAGCAGTCACTCTACCCCTTCTCCTTCCCGCCTTTTGCACCGCATCCCTGCACGCGCGCTCGGACTTTTCCTCTTTTCATTTGGACTTGGTTTGCTCTTTATCTATATTTTCGGTGAACGCATCTTCAATACCCCGCCGCAGCCAATCGGCAATTTCATCTCGGCGGTTGTCGGACTTGTCGCCGGCGTTGCACTGATACCCTTCGGCGAATCGGTTTCGGAGCTTTTCTTTGACAGTCACTTGCTCAATTTCTTGTTCTGTGACCTTCTACTCATGAAACGCCCCCGCATGATTCTCCCCTCATTCAGCACCGCGCCCGCATTTTTTTGCGGTCTTGCATCTGTCGTGCTCGGTCTGTCTCTTTCTTTCTGCTCACTGCTTGTATCGGGCGCAATGCTTTGGGGCATACTTTTTTTGGCGACATTCATATGCTGCACCCTTGCATCACCTGAATTCTGTCTTGTTCTGACAGCATTGATCGTCCCCTTTCTTTCGTTTGCTGACCACCCGACCTTGATAACGGCAGCTCTTTCCGGCTTGATTCTTCTTTCTTTTCTTTACAAGGTCATGCGTGGCAAACGCATTCTTGTTTTCAATTTGCCCGACTTTTTGGTTCTTGCTCTTGCGCTTTTATATCTTCTTGGTGGCTTCAACGCCGTCAGCGCAAGCTTTTACAAAGGCGAGGGCATCGTTTTTGCCTTGCTCATTCTTATCTATTTTCCTGCGGCGAATCTTCTGCGCAACCGCCGCACGCTTTACCATACCGTTGTAGCTCTTTTGATATCAAATGTTGCCGTTTCTGTGTACGGCATCTATCAGCATTTCAAGGGCAATTTGTTTGCAGACACCTTGGATAAAGGCGCACTCAGCTTTATTGACGGGCGTATCCCCTCATTCTTTGAGGAAGGTCCGAATGTCCTTGCTATCTATCTGACATTGCTTTTGCCCTTTTGCCTCTTTTTGCTTACAAGTGCGAAACAGCTTGTCTCCCGCCTCTTTGCACTTCTCCCGCTTGCATTGACAGGACTTGCACTTATCTATACCTGGACACGCGGTGCATGGCTCGGGGCAGGGGTGGCTCTTCTGCTCTTTATCATTCTTGCTCTCTGCAAGCACCCTACACTTTTGCTCGGTGTCAGCGCACTTCTTCCCTTCGGGATGCTCTTTCTCCCACCTTCCATTTATCAGCGTCTGATATCTATCGGTAATTTCACCGACAGCTCTATCACCTACCGATTAAGCACATGGCGCGGTGCGAACAGGCTTTTTCAGGATTTTGCGTTGACAGGTGTCGGTGTCGGTACCGAATCCTTCAAAGACGCATATGTCCCTTATGCTCTGCCGGGTACAGAGAGCGTTGAACACGCCCACAATCTCTTGCTTGAAATGGGCATTGAGCTTGGCTTTTTAGCCCCGCTTCTATTGCTTTCTCTTACGGTCGTTTTCATACTCATTACCTTTACCCGCCCGATCATTCACGGAAAAAGCGACCTGCGTCTGTTACACATCGCCTCGTTTGCCTCGCTTATCGGTGCTTTGGTCTGCGGTTGTACCGATTATATTTTCTACAATCACCGCATCTGCTTCCTCTTCTTCCTGATTGCAGGGCTTCTTGTCGCTCTCGCACGCCATCAGGCAGAGGATTATGTGCGCACCGCCGATGCCGAGGAGAACACCGCGGATACAGCCTCAACCGATATTTTCTTAAAAAAATAACCGCTTAATAAGCAGTATTCTGCTTTTTGGAGGGCTTGATTATGAATCTTCAAAACTTCCATAGCCGAGCTTTATTAAGATTTGCACTTTTATGCCTGACTCTCCTCCTGATTTCGACCGCCCTCCCCATCTCCGCCCAAAAAAACACCTATGTTCCCGACGAATCAAGAGAACAGAATTTCATCTATACACTTCACCTCACGCGCTTGCACCCCGATACGATTTCCTCGCTTGAACGGGGCGCACACCTGATAGATAAAGTCACCAAGCAGGAAATCGGTCGTATTGTGGATATATCCCATACACCGCATATGGCTGAAACCTATTCCGCCGATGACGATTGCATCATCAAGGTGCCTCACCCCTTCTACCTCGATGTCACACTGACCGTCCGCGCTATTGGGCGTATCAGCCAAAGCGGTTGCCAAATCGGCGCCTTTCGCTTGATTCAGGGAATATCGGTTTCCTTCTCCACACCCAAATTCTCGGGAGTCGGGGAATGCACGGCATATGAACCGGTAGAAAGGACTTAAGCATGAAAAAGAAGCGTCTCTCCCGCTATGATTCGCTTTTTGTACTGGCACTGATAGTCGGACTCTTGCTTGTTTTTCTGCGCTTTCAGCTTTTGGATTCTTCTCCCTTGACAGATGGCGGCGCTACCGCCGAAATCGCCTATACACTTCGCGCCGATTCGGCTTCGCGCCTCGAAACCTTGAGTCAAGCCGAGAGCATTTTCTTTGCCGATTCCCATACCCTGCTCGGCAGACAGGAATCCGAACCTGAAATCACCCCCGCGCGCATTGAGGCGCTTCGCTCGGATGGCACACTTTCCTATCCTGAATCACCTACCTCTTTTGAGCTGCGCGGCACCATTCTTGCAAACGGTACCGTGACAGAAAACGGCTTCTTTTTGAAGGGTGGCCGTCACATTACCGCAAATCAAACCATTCTCGTCGAAATAAATGGGTTGAATGTCACAATATTAGTATTAAATATTAATTATTTTTCGTCAAATTGACGAAAAAGTGAATTTTTTAATAAAAATGCTTGATTTTATGCAAATTCTTTGATAGAATAAGTAGTATCAAAGCAATGTCTAAGCAAAAGGAGCACCGTTTTATGACAGTTCGTGATGTAACCATCCAAAACAATGTCGGTCTGCACGCAAGACCGGCTACATACTTCATTCAGAAAGCTAATTCATACCAGTGTTCCATTTGGGTTGAAAAGGATGACCGCCGTGTCAATGCCAAAAGCCTCTTGGGTGTTCTTTCTCTTGGAATTATTCAGGGCATGACAATCAAACTGATTGCCGACGGTGCTGATGAAAAGGAAGCGCTTGACGGTCTTTCTGCGTTGATTGATTCAAATTTCAACGAATAAAAACTTTTGTTTGATTCATATAAGAGATTCGGCTTGCATCTGTGCGGATTTTTTCTGTGCTGACCGAGCCGAATCTCTTTTTTAATTGACAAATCACTCTTTCCGTGCTACAATAAATGTAGTGAATCATCAAGAAAATAAGGAGGACGCACCTTGCCCACAGACCGTTTGGCGCGCCTGCGCGAAAAAGCAAATACTCTGCCGCTTTGTCCCGGCGTCTATATGATGAAGCACAGGGACGGACACATTCTCTATATCGGCAAATCCCGTCATCTGCGGAATCGCGTTTCCTCTTATTTTTCAAGACAGGAAATGACAGGCAAAACCGCGCGGATGGTTGCGCAAATCGATGACTTCGATTATATCGTCTGCGAAACCGAAATCGAAGCCTTGACCCTTGAAAACCTGCTGATTAAAAAGCACACCCCGAAATACAATATCAAATTAAAGGACGCAAAGTCTTATCCCTACCTGAAGGTGACTGCGGAAGAGTATCCCCGCTTGCAGATTACACGCGACCGCAAAAGCGACGGCGGGCGCTATTATGGCCCATATAGCGGAATGTCTGTCGCCAAAAGTGTGCTGGAAACTGTTACACGCCTTTTCATGCTCCCCTCCTGTCGCCGCCGTTTTCCTCAGGATATCGGCAAGGACAGGCCCTGTCTTTACAAACAAATGGGGCGTTGCATCGCGCTCTGCACAGGTGAAATGAATGCGGAAAGCTACCGCGCCGTCATCAAAAGCGCCGAGCATATTCTGTCGGGACATATCGGTGCCGCCGCGGCACAATTGGAGTCCCTGATGCGAAGTGAGGCAGAGGCGGAGCGCTTTGAAAGTGCCGCCTTTTACCGCGACAGCCTGCAAGCATTAAAAAAGCTCTCTGACAGACAAAAGGTTGTGACAGACATCTCGGTCAATGCCGATGCCTTGGCTCTCTTTGAGGGCGAAACCGTCAATGTCCTCTCCTGCCTCACGGTTCGGGAGGGCAAGCTGCAATCCAAGCACGACTTTCTTTTCAATCCCACAGAGCTTTCAGACGGCGATACGCTTCTCGCCTTTCTGCACGGACAGTACCGCGAAAATGCCGATATTCCAAAGGAAATTCTGCTTGGCTTTTCCTGCTCGGAGGAAGCAACCGAAATGCTTACCGCGGCATTGACTCAAATAGCAGGGCACCGCGTCACAGTCCGCACACCCATGCGCGGAAAAGCCCGCGCGCTCTGTGAAATGGCGGCAAAGAATGCCGAGGAACGAGCGCATCGCTATACGGCGGATACAGTCCGTGACGATGAAACATTAGCCGCCCTCGCACGCCTGCTTCAATTAGAAACGCTTCCCGACCGTATTGAAGCCTATGATATCTCAAACTGGGGAAACGAATCCATCACCACCTCAATGGCAGTCTGTCTTCGCGGCAAGCTGGCGCACGCACATTACCGCTTTTTCCGCATCGACCAGAGCAAAGCCGATGACTATCATGCAATGAAAACCGCTCTTGCGCGCCGTCTTGACCATATAGGCGACGGCTCGTCCTCGCTTGGCGAGATGCCCGACCTCATTCTGCTTGACGGCGGTGTCGGCCATGTCAATACGGTCAAGCCGCTGCTTTTGGAAAGAGGATTAACCATCCCGATTTTCGGTATGGTCAAGGATGATTTTCACAAAACGCGTATGCTGACCGACGGTGAAAACGATATCCAGATTATAAAGGAGCAGGCGGTCTTTACCTTCATCTATCGCTTGCAGGAGGAGGCGCACCGTCTGGCTGTTTCCCGCATGAGCAACGCCAAAAGAAAAACAATGCGCCGTTCCATGCTTGAAAATCTGTCCGGTATCGGCAAGGTCAAGGTTGCAAGTCTTTATGCTGCATTTGGCAGTCTCAAGCGCATGAAAGCAGCCACGCTTGAGGAGCTCAAAACCGTCAAAAACATTCGTCATGCCGATGCGCTCACCGTCTACCGTGCCCTTCATCCCGAGGATGAAGCGAAAAAAGACATTCAACAAGAACCGAAAGGATAACTCTATGCGTATTATCACAGGATTAGCCAAGGGCAAGAAGCTCAAAACGCTTGAAGGTGATGCCACCCGCCCCACATCCGAGCGTATGAAGGAGGCAATTTTCTCCGCCATTCAATTTGATATTGAAGAGCGCACCGTCCTTGACCTCTTTGCAGGCTGCGGCCAGCTTGGACTTGAAGCCCTCTCAAGAGGAGCGACTTCAGCTATGTTCGTGGATGCCTCGGCAGATGCCATTGCTATTATCAAGAATAACGCACAAGAAACAGGCTTCTTTTCGCAATCCCGTTTCCTTATCAGCGACTACCGCAACTATATCCGCAAGGCATCGGGCAGAGAATCATTTGACCTTGTATTCATTGATCCGCCCTATGCGCTGAATGCCGCCGGCGAAGCAATTGAACGGCTTGCTCGTGCGAATCTTTTGAAGGTCGGCGCTATCATTGTTGCCGAAAGCGCAACCCCCGATGTGCTTGAAGGACATGAAGACATCCGTCCCTTCTTCACCGACCTGCGCCATAAAACCTACGGCCCCTCTCATATTCATATCATGACCTATGCGCCCCCTACAAGCGAAGCATAAGGCGCAAAGAAAGGAATCCTCATGAAAAGTAAAGCTCTCCTACCCGGTAGCTATGATCCACCGACACGCGGGCATATTGAAGTTGTCAGACGCGCACTTGAGCATTTTGACGAAGTATATGTTGTCATCTTTGTGAATCCCGATAAAGAAACGCTTTTCACAAAGGAAGAGCGCCTCTCCATGCTCCGCGCCGCATTTGACGGGGACCCACGCGTCATCACCGACATTGACTGCGGTCTTGTTGCCGACTATGCCGCAAGAAACGGCATTTCACTCTTAATCAAGGGCGTGCGGAACGAGCAGGACTTTACCTACGAATTGCCGATGGCAGACCACCACCGTACAAAATGCGCGCTTGACACCCTCTTTCTTCCCTGCGAACCAAAATGGCGTGAAATCAGCTCAAGCGCCGTCCGCCATGCTCTTCAGCATCACCTGCCCACCGATTCTCTTCTGACCCCCGAGGTTGAAAGCGTCATGCGCCATATTCTTCAAACCCGATAACATCTCTTTTCGCACCTCAAAACTTGACACTACTCTCTTTATATGATATAATATATAAGATATACGGTGACAAAATTCGTCAAATGCGTATCTCTCTGCGAAGCCCCTAAAAAACGCATTTCGATTTCAGGATAAAGAGGAGAAAAACTATGCAAAAGGCACCTCGTCTTTTTCGCCCGACAGATGCGCTGATTCCCATTTTGCTCATTGCTGTCGCTCTTCTTCTCGTCTTTCTTCCCTTTCTTTCGGAAAATGACGGTTCTCTGGCTATGGTTCGTTACGGGGACGAGACGGTTTATCTGCCTCTTGATACCGATACCGACCGCACCTTTGAATCAAACGGCTACCGCTTGACGCTCTCGGTACGGAACGGAGAGGTTTTTGTCAGCGATAGCAATTGCCCTGACGGCACTTGTCGCCACATGGGGCATATTGCAAGACGGGGCGAAAGCATCCTCTGCACCAAAGCCGCCCTGTCGGTCACAATCACCGACGGAAAGGGGGATTTTGATGCTGTTGCACGCTAAAAAGAAATTCTCTCTCCGCCGTCTTTCGTTGGATGCGCTCTTACTCTCCCTCGCTATGCTCTTTTCCTATCTTGAAGTCATCCTGCCCGTGAGCTTTTTGCCCGGCGTCAGACTTGGACTTTCACACATTCCCGTCATGCTTCTGTTTCTTCTGGGCGCGCCGCTTGATGCCGCCCTTGTCTCGTTTTTGCGTATCCTTTGCGTGACTCTTCCCTTTGGCGGTATGACCTCCTTCCTTTTCGCCCTCTCGGGCAGTGCTCTTTCCTTTCTCGCACTTCCCCTCTTTTCCCGCATAACAGGACGGGTGGGGCTTGGCATCATATCCGCCGCCCTGCACAGCATGGGACAAATATTCGCCGCACTTTTCATCTATGGAACCACGGGACTTCTTTTCACCTATTGCCCTCTTCTTCTTTTCCTGTCCATTCCGACAGGCACATTCAGTGGCATACTCGTCTTTTTGCTTGAAACGAAAGGAGACAAGGTTTTTGAAAAGCTCTCTTAAAGCAATCTGCCTCGTTTTTTGTCTCTCTTCCTTGCTTTTTTTTACAGCCTCATGCGCAAAAGAAACACCCCAAAGCAGTTTCTCGGGCTTTGCCTTCAATACCTTTTACGACTTTACGGTCTACGGTGAGCATACAAAAACGCACTCGGATATAAAGGAAGAACTTGCATCGCTTGAGCATATTTTTTCGGTCACAGACCGTGATGCACTTCTCGCCGTCTTTAACGAAAGCGACGAGAGGACGCTCGCCGTCACCGACCGTCACCTTGCACAATGCCTGAAGGGTGCGCTTGATTATGCGCGCATCACAGAGGGCGCATTTGACCTGACGCTCGGCACTCTGCGAGAAATTTGGCAAATTGCGGATGCATCCGCACCGATTCCCACACCCGAAGAGATTGCCTTTGCGCTGGCTCATACAGGCTATTCACTCGTCAGCTATGACGAGGAAACAGGCATTTTCACACGAAACGATACCGCCCTCCGCCTTGACCTTGGAGGTATTGCCAAAGGCTACGCCGTCGAAGAGCTTACCCTTATGCTTCAACATTCGGGCGCATCGGGTGGCATTCTGGACTTTGGCGGTACAGTCACTGTTTTCGGTGAAAAGCCCGACGGCACCGACTTCAGAATCGGCATTCGCTCCCCCTATGAAAAGGGCGGTAGCGCTGGCTATGTCACCATCCGCTCGGACGCTGTACCCGTAACCGTCTCGGTTTCGGGGCTTTATGAGCGCTTTAAGGAAATTGACGGTATCACCTATACACATATTTTTGATTCGGCAACAGGCTACCCCTTGCCGACCGAAACCGAAAACCCCGACGCCCTGCTTTCCGCTGCCGTCATCTCAAAAAGTGGCGCGCAGTCTGATGCCCTATCGACCGCCCTTTTGGTGATGGGCAAAGAGAAGGCACTCGCCTTTTGCGCAGAGTATGCCGAAACACTTCAATTTTCCGCCGTCCTTTTCGGTGCTGACGGCGAGGTGACGGTCAGAGGCGCGATTGATTATGCACCCCTCACACAGAAAGGAAACTCATGAATATTGAAATGCGGCGCGACATTCAGTCAGCCTATGAAACTGTCTGTCGCTATACAGAAGGTCGCAATCTTTGCGCGTATGTTTTGACCTTCGGCTGCCAGCAAAACGAAGCCGACAGCGAGAAATTGCGCGGTATGGCACTCAAAATGGGCTACTCGCTGACAGATGCCCCCGAAAAAGCTGACCTCATTCTTGTCAACACCTGCGCGATTCGCCAGCACGCCGAGTTAAAGGCGCTGTCCATTATCGGCAGCTTCAAGCATCTTAAAAAAGAAAAACCCTCGCTTGTCATTGGTGTGACAGGCTGTATGACCGCGCAGGAGCATCGCGTGCAGGACATCAAAATGCGCTATCACTATGTTGATTTCACATTAGAGCCGTCCTCACTGCACCTGCTTCCGCTTGCGCTTGCCGATGTTTTATCTTCAAAGAAGCGCCGCTTTTTACGCGAAGATTGCTCGACCGAGGCAATTGAGGGCATTCCGCTCTCCCGCACCTGCCGCCATCGCGCTTGGGTAAGCATCATGTATGGCTGTAATAATTTCTGCTCCTACTGCATTGTACCCTATGTCCGCTTGCGTGAGCGCAGCCGCTCGGCAGCCGATATTGAAGAAGAAGTGCGTACACTCGTATCAGAGGGCTGTCTTGACATCACCCTGCTCGGTCAGAATGTCAATTCCTACAAGGGCGAATGCAACTTTGCCGAGCTACTGCGGAGGCTTGACCGTATTGACGGTGATTTCCAGCTTCGTTTTATGACAAGTCACCCAAAGGATGTGTCAGAGGAGCTGATTCATGTCATGGCAGAGGGCAAGCATATTGCACCGCATCTGCATCTGCCTCTTCAGTCGGGCAGCGACCGTATATTAAAGGCAATGAATCGCCATTATGATATTGCGCGGTATATGCAAACCGTCAATCATTTTCGCGCCACCTGTCCCGATTTTGCGCTCACCACTGATATCATCGTTGGCTTCCCCACCGAAACCGAAGAGGATTTTGAGGCAACACTCGATATTCTGCGCCGCGTCAGATTCGACCTTGTCTATGCTTTCCTCTATTCAGCGCGCAAGGGGACACCTGCGGCGGAAATGAAAGAGCAAATCGAAGAGTCGGTCAAAAAGGAACGCTTTGCACGGCTTCTTGCCCTTCAGGACGAAATCTCACTTGAACGCGCAAAGGCATATGAAAACAAAACCCTTCGCGTGCTGGTGGACAGTAAGCTTGAAAAAAGCGACGGCACTCTTTACGCGGGACGCACAGATTCGGGCAAGCTCGTCCATCTTGTCGGCGATGATTCCATGATAGGAAAATACTGTCAATCTCACATTGACCGTGCCGAAGCGTTTATTTTGCACGGCACGGCACTGAAAAAATAAAACAAGAATTTGGAGAAAAATCATGTCTGTACTTGAACAAGCAAAATTACTCGGCGAGGCTCTCGCAAAGGATGAAACCGTCCTCAAATTACAGGCGGCAAAGCAATCCTACGAAAACGATACCGAGCTTCGCGCCGCTATGCAGGAATACAATGCCCTTCGCGCCGCTCTCGGCGAGGAATTCAGAAAGGATCCGAAGGAGCAAAATGAGGCATTTGTGCAAACCGTCAAGCAGCGCACCGACGAGCTTTATGAAATTGTCACAAAGCATGAGGCATATACCGCATTTATGGAGGCGCAAAAGGCTCTCAACAAGCTGATGAGCGAGGTCAATTCCGAAATCAGCTTCTATGCCTTCGGCGAGCGCCCCTGCACCCACGACTGCTCAAGCTGCGGTCAAAACTGCGGAGGCAAATAATCCCCGCAACACATTTTAAAAGAAGGAACGGCTATCTATGGACTCTGTATTGAACCGTGCATCCGAGGCTGTCAATGCATCCCCGATGATGCTACAGTATCTCGAAATCAAAAAGGACTATGAGGACTATATTCTTTTCTACCGTCTCGGCGACTTCTTCGAGATGTTTTTTGAGGATGCCCTTATAGCCTCAAAGCAGCTTGAGCTTACCCTGACAAGCCGCGATTGTGGCGACGGTAAGCGTGCCGCCATGTGTGGCGTTCCTTTCCATAAATCCGACCTTTATATCGGTAAGCTTGTAGAAAAAGGCTACAAGGTTGCCGTCTGTGAGCAAACCGAGCTTCCCGGTACAAAAAAAGGACTTGTCAGGCGTGAAATCGTGCGTGTGGTCACCCCGGGTACTATCACCGACGGAAGTCTTCTCAAGGACAGGCAAAACAACTATCTCGCCGCTGTCTGCCGTGCGAATCACGGTGACGGACTTGCCTTTGCCGATATCTCAACAGGTCAGGTCTCTGTGACCTACCTGACAGGCGCCAACCGTGAAAGCCGACTGCTCACCGAGCTTGGCACCTATGCACCACGAGAAATTCTCTGTAATCTCTCTCAAAAGGCAACCGATGAAATCTTTGCGTCCTTTACCGAACGCTTTGACACCATGATCACAGCAGGCAAAACGGGGCTGTTTGACGAAGCGCAAGCAGATTTGTCTGTGCGCGAAACCTTCGGCAATATGCACGCCGCATTTGCAGACGATGAAGCCCCCGCGATTGCCGCCGTCGGTGCTTTGCTTGCCTATATCCGAGAAACACAGATGTGCGCCGTCACCTTCGCGCGTGAGCTTGTCCGCTATGATGACGGGCAGTATATGGATATCGACCTCAATACGCGTCGCAATCTGGAAATTACAGAAGCCATGCGCACCAAGGAAAAGAAGGGCTCGCTTCTTTGGGTGCTTGACCGTACCGAAACCTCGATGGGCGCAAGAATGCTACGCGATTGGGTGACAAAGCCTCTTGTGCATCCCGCACACATTCTGCACCGTCAGGCAGCAGTTGCCGCGTTTTTTGACAATTACCTTCTCCGCGAAGAAATCCAAACCCACCTTGCACACATCCTTGACCTTGAACGCCTGACCGCAAGAGCTGTCTACGGCACCGCCAACGCAAAGGATCTGCGCGCCATCGGTCAGAGCTTGACAGAGATTCCGTCTGTTCGCGCGCTTCTTATGCAGTCCGACTGTCGCGAAATCATGGCTATTCGTGACAAAATGGATCCTCTGACCGAGCTTGCGGACCTGTTGAACCGCGCACTCTCCGATACACCGCCCCTCTCGGTTCGCGAAGGCGGCATGATCCGTGAGGGCTACAATGCCGACATCGACTATCTCCGTCGCATCAAGGATGACGGTTCAGGCTGGATGCAGAGCATTGAAGAGCAGGAGAAAGAGCTGACAGGCATCAAAAACCTCCGTGTCGGCTTCAATAAGGTGTTCGGCTATTATATCGAAATTACCAATTCCAACTTAAATATGGTTCCCGACCGCTACATCCGCAAGCAGACCTTAACCAACTGCGAGCGATTCATCACGCAGGAGCTCAAAGAAATGGAATCGACCATTCTCGGCGCACAGGAAAAGCTCTGCGCCCTTGAATACCAGCTTTTTGAGAATCTTCGCTTGACCGTTGCCTCAAATGCAGGAAAAATACAGGAAACTGCCTCACTTCTTGCAGAAATAGATGCGTATATCTCACTCGCATCGGTTGCCGCAGATAACCGCTATGTCCGCCCCGAAATTGATACCGATACCTGTATCGACATCAAGGAAGGCAGGCATCCCGTTGTCGAAAAATTCGTCACCGACAGCTACTTTGTCCCGAACGACACCCTGCTTGATACCGACTCTCGCCGCGTCATGCTCATTACAGGTCCGAATATGGCAGGTAAATCAACCTATATGCGTCAGGTTGCACTCATCGTCCTCATGGCACAGATCGGTTCCTTTGTCCCCGCCGCATCGGCAAGAATCGGCATTGTTGACAAGCTGTTTACCCGTGTGGGCGCATCCGACGATTTGGCATCCGGGCAATCCACCTTCATGCTTGAAATGACCGAGGTTGCCTACATCCTCAAAAATGCCACCCGCCGTTCCTTGATTGTCTATGACGAGGTCGGACGAGGCACCAGCACCTATGACGGCATGAGCATCGCGCGCGCAGTTGTTGAATACACCCATAGCAAAAAAATCGGTGCCAAAACACTTTTTGCAACGCACTATCATGAAATGACCGTGCTTGAAAATGAGCTTGAAGGTGTTATCAATTACCACATTGCCGCTAAAAAACGCGGTGATTCCATCACCTTTCTCCGCAAAATCGTCCGCGGCGCAACCGATGACAGCTTCGGCATTGAGGTCTCCAAGCTTGCAGGCGTACCTGACAGTGTTGTACGGCGCGCACACGAAATACTGCAAGACATTGAGGCAAACGGCAGTCAAAAGCCATTACCCTTCCCCGCTGGCGACTCGGCAAGTGCATTGGGCATCGCCGATGAAGCACTTTTAAGCGAGACCGATGAAGCACTAAGAGAGGTCTCCGAGCGCATTCGTGCAACCGACATCAATACGCTCACGCCAATTGAAGCACTCAACCTGATTTATACACTCAAAAATCTGATTGGTGACTGACCTTTTGTCATCTCGGTAGGTCACGCCGCCAATTTCCCAATTCCGCAAAGAAAGGAATCCTTTATCAAGGACTACGGTCATCAAGATGGGTGTCATCCGTATGCTCGACATTGAGGTTGCCAACCTCATCGCCGCAGGCGAGGTGGTTGACAGACCTGCCTCGGTTGTCAAGGAATTACTCGAAAATGCCATTGATGCAGGTGCCGATACCGTCACACTGGAAATCAGGAACGGCGGCATCAGCATGATTCGCGTCACCGATAACGGATGCGGTATGAGCGAGGAGGATTTGCCAACCGCACTCAAGCGCCATGCCACAAGCAAAATTCGCTCGGCAGATGACCTTGCACGCATCACGACACTCGGCTTCCGCGGTGAAGCACTTGCCGCCATCGCTTCGGTTTCGGATATGCATATCATCTCCAAGCGGCGCGAGGATGAGTGCGGTCATGTCCTGACAGCCACCGACGGACGCATTATCAGTGTAGAGGAAATCGGGTGTGCAGATGGCACGGTCATGCTGGTGGAAAATCTGTTTGCACGCATTCCTGCCCGTAAGAAATTCTTGAAAAAGGATGCAACCGAGGCGCAGGCCATTGCGGCAACAGCAGAAAAAATCGCCATGTCACATCCTGAAATTTCTCTGACCTTTATCAGTCAGGGACAGGTCAAATTCAAAACACTGGGCGACGGTCAGCTCCTGCATACCCTGCATGCCCTGTTCGGCAAGGAGGTCACAGACCGATTGATTGCAGTAGAGGGACAAAGCCTTGGTATCCGCGTGCATGGCTTTGTCGGCAGAAGCGATGCCGCGCGCGGCAACCGCAACCTGCAAAACTTCTTTTTGAACGGTCGCTATATCAAAAGCCGCACCATGATGGCGGCGCTTGAACGCGCCTATACATCTTATATTGCACCCGACCGTTTTCCACTTGCCACTCTTTTTGTCACGGTCGAGCCGTCCTCTGTCGATGTCAATGTCCACCCAACAAAATTAGAAATCAAATTTTCAGACGAAAGGGTTGTGTTTGAGGCGGTCTATTACGCTGTACGCGCCGCCCTTGAAGAAAATACAGACCGCCCTTCGCTTGTACTGACACAAGAAAAGAAGGACAAGCAAGCCCCTCCGCCTCTCACGCAAGAGGCAATCAGCATACCGCCTGTGCTCAAAAAGCCGCCTGCACCGCCCGCCGTGCAACCGAAAGCACCCTCCTCTCCCCGTCCTGCAGAATTGTCCCCTGAGGAGAGCCTTCGCATTCTGCAAATGGCGTCAAAATTCAAGGCGGAGGACGAGGGCATCAGGACAAAGCCCGATGCCGAGCCGATTTTCAAATCGCCTGCCGACGCCTTCAAGCAAGAGCTGTCCTCAAGCCCAGCTCGCAAGCAGGAAGAGCCCGTTTCTTCCGCCTCAATGGAAACGCAGGAAGAAAAGCCCCCGATTCCCCCCTACCGCTATCTCGGTACGCTCTTCCGCTTCTATATCATTCTTGAGCTTTGTGATGAAAACAAATGTCTTATTATCGACCAGCACGCCGCTCACGAGCGTATCCTTTTTGAAAAATTGAAAAAGAACCGCTCGACAGCATGCACCGCACAGGAATTACTTGTTCCCCTCTCTGTCCGCTTAACGCCCGCAGAGCTTGCGGCAGCAATTGATAACAAAGAAATTTTCGCCTCGGTCGGCATGATTTTCCACGAGAATGCACAAAAGGATTCCTTGATTCTGACGGCGATTCCCGGTGCCGTCAGTCCCTACGAGGCAGAATCTCTTTTAATCTCCATGGCAGACGAGCTTGCGGCTGCAACAGGAAACCCCGCCTTGACAAAGGATATTTTAAGCGAGCGCGCGCTCTATCAGGTGGCGTGCAAGGCGGCAATCAAGGGGGGACGCACCTATGACGAGGCAGAGATCGATTGGCTCTGCCGTCAGGTTCTCGCAATGCCCGATATAACCGTTTGTCCGCACGGCCGTCCCATCGCTTTCTATCTGACAAAAAGCGAGCTTGACCGCCGTTTCAACCGTATTTAAGTAAGAACAAAAAAGGAAATCTATTCATGTTTCATCTGTTAAAGCAAGAAGGCAATGCGCGCCGCGGCCGCATGGAAACCGTACACGGTGTCATTGAAACCCCTGTCTTTATGAATGTCGGCACAAGTGCCGCCATCAAGGGCGGTATTTCCACAGACGACCTTCGCGAAATAGGCTGTCAGGTCGAGCTTTCCAACACCTATCACCTGCATATCCGTCCGGGTGATGACCTTATCTACCGTTTGGGCGGACTGCACAAATTCTTCAATTGGGATAAACCGATTCTGACCGATAGCGGCGGCTTTCAGGTCTTTTCACTTGCCAAGCTCCGCAAAATCACAGAAGAGGGTGTTTGGTTTAATTCGCATATGGACGGTAAGCGTATCTTCATGGGGCCGGAGGAAAGTATGCGAATTCAGTCGCACATCGGCTCTACCATTGCGATGGCTTTTGACGAATGTGTCGAGAACCCTGCCCCCTACGCCTATGCGAAGGCATCAAGCGAGCGAACAATCCGTTGGCTGAAAAGAAGCCGCGATGAGATGAACCGCCTGAATCAGATGGAGGATACCATCAACCCGCATCAGATGCTGTTCGGCATCAATCAGGGCAGTACCTTCGATGACCTGCGCATTGAAAATATGCAGAGAACTGCCGAATTTGACCTTGACGGCTATGCCATCGGCGGTCTTGCCGTCGGTGAAGAAGCAGAGGTCATGTATCATATCATTGAAACCGTCGAACCCTATATGCCGAAGGATAAGCCGCGTTATCTCATGGGCGTCGGTACGCCCCAGAACATTTTGGAGGCAGTTTATCGCGGCGTTGATTTCTTCGACTGTGTCATGCCCAGCCGCAACGCCCGTCATGGCAATCTCTTTACCTGGCACGGCAAAATGAATATCAATAATGAAAAATATTTTGCAGACCCGAAGCCTATCGACATTCATTGCAAATGTCCTGCCTGCCGCAGCTATAGCCGTGCCTATATCCGCCATCTTTTCAAGGCGCGTGAGGCACTCGGTATGCGGCTTTGTGTCCTGCACAACCTCTATTTTTATAACGAATTGATGCAAAAAATCCGTGATGCGCTGGATGCAGGTGACTTCCATGGCTTCTATCACGCCCATGTAAACAGACTTGCCGAGCGCTCAACCGATTAACCTGAAACAAGAGGTCATCATGAAAAAAATTGCAAGCTTCTCGGTCAATCATGACCTTGTCACACGCGGTATGTTCATTTCCCGCATTGACGGCGATGTCATCACCTATGATATCCGCATGAAAACGCCAAACGGCGGTGACTATCTCTCCTATGCAGGTATTCACACCTTTGAGCACCTCTTTGCCACCTATGTGCGCAATTCCGTCTATGGCGACAAAATCATCTATGTCGGGCCAATGGGCTGCCGTACAGGCTTCTATTTCTTGGTACGGGACACTCTATCGCACGCAGATGCCCTCACCCTCATACAAGAAACCCTGCGCTTCATTGCCGACTACGAGGGTGAAATTCCCGGTGCCGCGCGAATTGAATGCGGCAATTATCTTGAACACAGTTTGAGCGATGCACGCCAAATGGCAGAAGAGATGAGTGCCGTTTTGAAGGATTGGTCGCCCGCGCGTATGCAGTATCAGGAAACGGAGTTGGTATCAAAATGAAAAACTATCAAAGAATCGGCATTATCGGTGCGATGGAGGTGGAGATTCAGACACTTCGCGCCGCAATGACGGTAGACGAAACACGCGCTGTAAGCGGTATGACCTTTTACCTTGGCATGCTTGACGGCGTATCGGTTGTGCTTGCACAGTCAGGCGTCGGTAAGGTCTTTGCCGCCGTTGCGGCAGAAATTATGGTAACGGTTTTCGGCGCTGATGCACTTGTCAATACGGGTGTCGGCGGCGGTATCGCAGAGGGACTTGAAATCGGCGAGGTCGTCGTGGCAACTCACCTTGTCCAGCATGATATGGACACAACACCTATCGGTGATCCGCCCGGTCTTCTTTCGGGCATCAATATTGTCGAGCTTCCCTGTGATGAGGAATTGCGCTCACGCCTTGAAGCCGCCATGGATGCACTTGCGATTCCGCACCGCCAGGGCGTGATTGCAAGCGGAGACCAATTCATTTCAAGCACTACACAAAAGGAACGCATTCGCCACCTCTTCGGTGCCTCTGTCTGCGAAATGGAGGGTGCCGCCATCGGTCAGGTTGCCTATATCAATCAAATTCCGTGTGCCGTTCTGCGTGCTGTCTCGGATAACGGCGACGATAGCGCCCGTGTCGATTTTCCCACCTTTGCCCGTGCCTCTGCCGAAAAGAGCGCGCAGGTCATCCGCAGATTTCTACAGGATTTTTCAAAATAACAGAAAAGACCTCGTTTGGCAATGGCGGGGCGCTGTAACGAAGTATTTATGTAAGAGGCGGTGTGACCGAAAAGGTCGCACTGCCTTTTGCTATTTATACGGCTATCTTCTTGCCCTTGCATCTGCCGTGTAGGGCGATGCAATCGTCCTCTTTGACGGTAGGCAAATCAATGATGCCGACAGCATTGTAGTAAATTTCAATCTTTTGTTTTCTATGTCCACTGCTCTTATCGGGGGCGTGGACTATTATTTTGTCAACCAAGTCATTAAGCAGTTCAGAAGTAAGCTCTTGTGGATCTGTATACTTGCGAACGTTAACAAGAAGCTGCTTGAAGTCCTTTGTTTTCGTTTCGCCGTTTTCAATTAGATCCTCAAGCTCGGCAATCTGTACTTTGAGTTCTTTTTGCTCCTCCTCATACTCAGATGCGAGCAAATCAAAGCGTTCAGCCGTAATTCGTCCTGCAACCATATCCTCGTACAAGCGCTTGAATAATGTGTTCAGATCTTCGTCCCTACGCCGCAAGGTTACAACATCAACCTGCGCTTTAGAAATAGATATTTCCATCGCTTTGTCAAGTCGCTCCATTTGGTCGCGCACAAAGGTTTCTTCGAACTGTTGCACATAGACAAGCATTTTCTTAATATGCTTGAAAACCATGTTATAGAGCGTTACGTTACGGATATAGTGTGCGGAACACGTTCCGAGGTTACTGCGGTAATTAGCACAGGTAAAGAAATCTTGCCGTTCCTCAAACCCATTGGTTGTGCAATAGTGAAGCTTAGCACCGCAATCGGAACAATACACCTTTCCGGAAAGAACACTCAATTTTCCGGTTGCGGTAGGTCTGCGGCGGTTTGCTCGTATCTTCTGCACATTTTCAAAGCAGTTTTCAGAAACGATAGCAGGATGAGTATTCAAGAATACCATTTGCTTGTCACGCGGATTATCAATACGCTTCTTGCTCTTGAAGTTTTTAGAAGTCGTTTTGAAATTAACGGTGTGACCGACATACGCCTCGTTTTCAAGAATACGAACTACCGTGGATTGTGCCCACTTGAAAGGATCACCTTCATAAAGATTACCTTTCTTTTGAGCGTAGTACGCATTAGGAATCAACACCTTTTCTTTTCGCAATTGCTCCGTCAATCATATCGGTAAGCCCGCAAAACAGATAGAGTATGTAAAACCAAGCCGATGATAGAGGAATGACCAGAAGAGGCAAACTGAATGTTATCCTGCTCCCCGTGATGATGTTTGCAATATGTTTTTTCATAGATTGGAATTTGTCATTTTGTAATACACCAAATAGCTAATGGCACATAGCAACTCACCAAAACGAGTCGTTGCCAAAGACCGCTGTATCGCAAAACCGTTTTTTCGAACCGCTCCTTCTCACCCATAATGAAAAAGCAAAAGAATACGAAAGCTGCAATAAAGCTCACAAGCGAGATCGCGCCTAAAACTATATTTGTTGTTTGGAATTGCAAAATTGACAAGAGTAACGGAACGACAAGTAATGTCATAAATCCGATTACTGACGCGCCGCCGTGAATTTTCGTAATGATATCTTCGTCTTGTCTGCTTTCATTTAACGGACACACGCCCGAAATGATTTCGCACCCGATTCCGTATATAGCAAGAAGCACCCATATAGTTATTGTCAATCCGTTGTCGTTCTCTTTATATAGTGCATACGGTGCGATACAAAACACAACGCCTGATATGATACACCACAAGTTATATATCCATTTCACCGGGCTTTGACGAGATCCGAGGACGGAAAGAGCCATCTCTTTATGCTTATAGCGCGGATAAAAACGCGCAAGTAGCAATGGTAGCAGATTGTCTGACACAAGTATAATGATCCATAATATTTTCATATATCTCAATCCTATAAATTCTTATTCATCGGTGAGATTATTATATCATGTTTTTATGAATATTTCAATCGTTTACTTGACATTCACTTGCATTTGTGATATAATATTTGCGTTGAATATTTTTGGTCACCGGAGGTAGGACGTCGTAACGTCAGGAGATCATAGGATAAAATCCTGCAGGCCGCATACCGGATTAGGTGTCGAGTGCGCTCGGTTTCGCTTTTTAGCGTTACCAGGTATTTTTGTTTTTTAGGAGCTTTTTACACTATGGATTCCGAAATTTTTGAAAAGCTGCCACCAACGAAGCTATTCTTCCGTTGCGCTATCCCATCAATGATCACGATGGCGTTCGGTGCGCTCTATCAGATTGCTGACGGATTATTCGTTGGTCGTTTCATTGGCGGTGATGCGCTTGCTGCCGTGAATCTCATTATGCCGATCATTATGATCGTATTTGGCTTTGCCAATCTGATCGCTACGGGTGCATCGGTACGCATATCCGTTCTGCTTGGCGAGAAGAAGCGTGAGGAGGCATCACAGATATTTACCTTTACGCTTAAGGTGATATTCCTGATCTCGTGTGTGCTTGGTGTTCTTGGCTTTGCCTTTGCCGAGCCCTTCGTGAGATTTCTTGCACCGGGTGCTACCGAGCAAGCGATCGAATACGGTATTACGTACACGCGCGTTTATGCCGCCTTTGCTCCCTTAATGCTCATCTATCACGCCACGGATAACTATCTTAGAGTATGCGGAAAGGAACAGCTTTCAATGTGGCTTGGTATCGGTACGCAAGCGTTCAATATCGTACTTGACATCATTCTCATCGTTTTCCTCGGTCAAGGTGTGTGGGCGGCGGCGTTTACAAGTTGTCTTGCGATGGCTCTTGGCTCGGTTATTACGCTGATTCTTTTCCGAGGAAAGTGAATGGATCTCTATTATACCAAAGGCAAGGTTAAAAAAGCCGTTTTTATCCGCATCCTTGCCAATGGCTCCAGCGAGTTCTTCAGTAGCATTTCTATGTCGATTATGTCCATCGTTTTCAATTTCTTTTTACTGAAATACGGAGGCACAACAGCGGTTGCCGCTTTCTCGGTCATTATGTATGTAGACAGCATCATCGGTATGAAGCTGTTCTCGCTCTCTTATCTTACGGGTTGGGTGGATATGTGTTTCTCGTCCTATTTCACGGCACTTGAACGCCCTGCACGCTCGATGCTCACGTCTTTCTTCGGAACGCTTGTATTTCCGATTGCCGCATTGTTTATCCTTACGCCTATCCTTAAACTAAACGGCGTATGGCTTAGCTCGCTTGCTTCGTGTACGGTTAGTGCGATCTTTACGATAATGCTTTATCTGACGCTAAAAAACAATACGAAAGCAAAAAATGCTCAATAATTTTGAAGGAATGATTATGATTACAACAGAA
Organism: Eubacteriales bacterium; assembly: GCA_045649045.1. Taxonomy (GTDB): domain Bacteria; phylum Bacillota; class Clostridia; order Oscillospirales; family CAG-272; genus UBA1740. The sequence goes on along the minus strand of JAZRPF010000056.1, from coordinate 28,284 downwards.
AGACTGATACTTCGTCCGTTTACGGAAAGCGACGCGGCGGACTTACTTGAATATCTGCACGAGCCGACGGTGCATTGCTTTTTTGATATGAAAATATCCTCAATGGATGCAGCAAAAGAGGAAGCCGTCAAGCGCAAGGAAACCGATTGCTATTTTGCCATTCAACTAAAGGATACCGGCAAGGTGATCGGAGAGATCTTCGTTCATCCCGACGGAGAAGGTATGGGGGAAGACTGTTCGGAGGGCGGATATTCCGACGATACGTATAGTCCTTGTTGGATGCTGAATAGGGATTATCACGGCAAGGGATACGCATACGAAGCTGCAAAGGCTGTGTTTGATTATTTTTTCAACGTGAAAGGCGCGCGCAGACTCTATGCATACACGGAGGATTATAATATCGCAAGTCAGAAGCTCTGCGAAAAGCTCGGTATGCGCCGTGAGGGATTATTTATGGAGTTCATATCCTTTGTGAATGACGAAAACGGCGATCCTATCTACGAGAACACCTATCAGTATGCGATACTGAAAAAGGAATGGGATAACCGCGGTTGATAAGCTGATAATACAATATAACATTGGAGGTTGTTATGATGATTTTATCAAATGTTTCGCAAAGTGGCAAAACAGCATTGCAAGAACCGGTTAAATTAGAACACTTCATAAACGATTTTTCGGAATTTATACAAAAAAGCAATATCAACGTATATCGTATAGCCGTCATGACAGACAACGGAAAAGCTCAAGTCAAAACGTTACAAGCTTGCAATCCGTGTCAGAACTCCTATTCCGTTTCAAAATTTTTTACTTTGACAGCGATAGGATTGCTTTGGGATGAGGGCTTGATTGGAATGGATGAAAAATTGTCTGATATTTTTGGTGACCTTTGCCCACCTGATATGCCTGTCGAGTGGAACGATAGAACGGTCGAAATGGCAATTTTGCATCATTGTGGTCTATCAAGCGGTTATCTTGATATCGACTCGCAAGATGCATTGGACTTCGGCAAAGATTATTTGTCCTACGTTCTATCCACCCCTCTTGGCGATCCATCCGAATATTCTTATACCGATGCGGAATTTTATCTTCTCTCAAGGGTTGTAAGTATACGCAGCGGAAAGCCGATGCTGGAATATCTTTGGGAAAAGCTATTTGCTCCTTTGGAATTTCGTGAGGTGGCGTGGAGCTGCTGTCCTATGAATCATCCGATGGGGGCAACAGGGCTTTACATTCGAACAGAGGATATGGTAAAGCTCGGCGCATTATATCTGAACAATGGAATGTATAACGGACATAGAATTCTTTCCGAAAAATGGATCGATACTGTAATAAAAAAAGAATATCTGCGTCCTTATACACCGTACGGATACGGTCACGGTGGTATGCGAGGACAAATGCTGGCGGTATTTTCTGAATACAATCTTGCAGTAGCTTGGCACGGATTTCATGACAAAAACGGAGATATAAAAGAGTGGATAGAAGCGTTTTTGACAAATCAGCATAAACACGAAGGAGATCAGAGCAACAATGTATAATCCTTTTTTGTCACAAGCAGCCGGACTGATAACTCTGTTGATGATGATAATCAGTTATCTGTTCAAAAACAAAAGCTCATTCTTGCTTTGTCAGACAATAGGACTTGCCTTTATGTTTTTTTCCTATATGTTTGAGAATGAATATTTTGCAATGGTTGCGCTTACAGTAAGTTTGTCGAGGACAGTTGTGTTTTACGTGTATGAAAAACACGACAAATCTGCATCGATCGCTCTTTCTATTTTGTTTTCTGTTTTAATAATTTGCAGTTATGTAACGGTTAATTGCGTTATGTTAAAAACAACAAAAACCATTGATTTATTATATCTTATCGCACAGATAATGTATGCGTTTATATTCAGAATCAGAAACATTAAGCTTGTTAGATATACTGTTATAATTCCTCACGTATTTGCTATAACTTACAATGTTATTTTAGAAGGAATGTTATTCGTTGCGATATCCTATTTTTTGGAGCTTTTGGCAGATATATTCTCAATCTTTAAAAGCAAATATCAAAAAAATCCTTAAAGAAACAAAAAGCATAAAATAATCTACCGCAAGCTTCATCCCTGAACAATATAAGCTTGCGGTAAATTTTCGGTATTTTTTACATTACTTATGTTTTTTCATTTGTATGGCTATGTTCGTCAGGGGGTGCTATCATACCGAATTACTCCCCAGAAAAGCAGTCCATAACCAACGACTGATGCGACAATGCCGATAATTCTAAAGCAGTTCGGATCGTTTGTAGCATATAGAATACCACCCCACGATAGAACTATGGCAACCGAAAATATAATGACATTGAGTATGGTTGCTTTGATGGTTTTCTTCATCTGTTATTCTCCTTTTCTTATTCCGATCCATTCGCCTTGCACGACTCTGACCTCGTTATTTTGAGACAGTTTTTTTATCATTGATAGATTCAATTCTATTTTGTTATGTTCAAATAATAAGACGATGGTCGAGCCTGCAAGCTCAAAATGCCCTTTTTCCTGTCCCTTGCAAAAGCGGGTGCTTTCGCGCTCGTTAAAAATACCGCCGACCACCAACGCTCCGATCTCGCACTGTACCACCGGACCGAAATGCTCGGTGGTCAGAAGACACCATGATCGTTTATTCAGCACGTAAACCGGGTATTTTTCGCAGGCGATTGGTTGAACGCTGTGCAATACACCGGGGATCGGGTGATTTTTGCCTTGATATCCGTTGTCGATATAGCAGTAATGATGATAGTCCGACGCGCAGAGCCGAAACACAAGGCAGATGCCGTTCTGATAATTTTTCGCAAGCTGCTTATCCGAAAGGAAATCATCAATTCCGTAATGGGAATTTTTTATATGAAAGCAGCTGTCCGCATCGATCTGATAAGCAGAGAGCCAAGCGTCGCAGGGGCTGATCAAATGTCCCTCTGTCAAATCCATAGGCACATCCTCTCTCGTTCGTACAAAAAAATCGCGAAACGTTCCGAATGAAGCCCTTTGTTCCTTTGTCAAGGCAATGCCGTTTTTATTGGCATATCGGCCTATAAGTATTTTTGAGGCGGATGACCGCAGAAAGCGTGTAGCAAGTCTGTCAAGGTGTAGCTTCATAATGATTTTCAAAAGAAGCCGACCGACAAGTGTTCCGTATAAAAGCGCAACGAATCCCGATGTTTTTTTCATAGAGGTACTCCAATCAATACAAGCGCCAAGCACGCCCCTCCGAGCGCAATGAGAATGAGCTTGCCGACAAGGCGAGGCTTTTTCAAGCGGAACGGCGTTAAGAAAGCAATTCCCATCCCTAAAAGCAACCACGGGTAAACCTTGTCAAGAGGCAAGGAAAAGAGATTTCCTATTCCCATAAACAGCGGTATACCGAGTGCTGACGTGGTGACGGGCAAACCGAGGTACTCCTTTCGACTGCCTTCCTCGCTATCTTGCCGTTCTTCTTCGTTTACGTTAAACCACGCAAGACGGATCAGTGCGCACAGCAGATATGTAGCCGATATCAGAATATATAGCAAACTCCCTTTGTTCGCCCCAAGCACGATCTTCGCACGCCGCTTACATCGTTACTTGCATATTTAGAGATCCTTGAGCGAAAAAAGTATGCCGACAAGGAGCAGATGCAAAATCTAATTCATAAGAGCGTCGGACAAACGATGCGTATCCGTGATATGGCGGATAAGCTGTTTCAATATTTCTTTGTTTATGCTACCGAGTGGGAACATGCCGAAATGGAATCGGTAGATGCCGATATGCTGTTTTCACAGATCTTGGAGGATTATGCAAGCGCGTTGGAAAGCAAAGGGATGCGGGTAGAGCGTAATTTCTCCGAATTGTCTGCCAACATCAACGTTAACACAGAATTATTACAAAGGGCTCTTGACAATCTGTATTCCAATTTGATGAAATATGCCGATCCAAAGCGCTTTGTGAAATTCTCTTACCAACGAAGCGGCAATAAGCTTCTCTTGACGATACTGAACGGAATCGCTCCCGACCGTGAGAAGAAGGATAGTACACAGATCGGTCTTGGCACCTGCCGCCGTATCATAGAGTTTCATGGAGGAACGTTTACCACTTCAGAGAAGGGTACGTTATTTTCGGTGATACTTGAGCTTCCGCTGATGGTTGTTTTGGAAAACAAGTAAATATTATATCCTTTTCACAATATTACGGCTTCTTGCGTTTTTTCTCAAACCTTCAGATTTCTTCATAAATTCAATAGCCGATCCTTAAGAAAATTCTGCTACAATGTATTCAAACAGAAATCGCATCTGTTTGAATACGTTTGTTCGGCAATACCGCGGAAAGCCGAAAACAGAAAGGAGAAGCTCATATGAAAAGAAAGTGCTTAAAAGGTGCCGCAATTGCCTTGGCGTTAGCGGCAATCGTTTCATGCTCGGCATTGACGGGATGCGAGGATCTAAAGGGCATGCTTGACAAAAAACCGTCAATTTCACAGCAAGATAAGAAGCCCGGTCAAAGCAAGCCCGGAATAAACATACCCGGTCAGAATAAGCCCGGTCAGAACAAGCCGGGGCAGTAAAAGTCGGCTTTCCTTTGAACTAAAATCATCTTTGATATCTATCTTCAACCGCAAGAGGCGCGTATATTTACGGCTTCTTGCGGTTTTTGTCAAATTTCAGAATCCTTCATAAATTTTATAGCCTGTTTTTAAGAAAGATTTGAGATAATAATATACGAAAAGTTTTATCTTTGATGCCTATATATTGTTTTAATATGAAAACACAGTTTTTACTTGAAAAGCTACAAGTAAAAACTGTGTTTTTGAAAGGGGGAAAAATGTCTCGAAAAAAGAGGAGATTCCGGTATGAGTATAAAGTTGTTTACTATAAAAATGACTCTCCGATTGTTTTAACGCTTGTGTATAATTTGACAGATGCTATAAACATCAAGCATGAATACATAAAAACGAAAAACATTTATCCGATAATAATTAGAACAAAGACGGAGGTATCCCCAAAGGGACGCAACTGCTTGACTTAAAATAAAGATGCCGTGACATATACCCGAGCAGCTCTTTCATTTCTTTGGAGTTGGTTCTGCTATCTTCTTGCGGTATGATGTTTCCGTGCCATAGTTCGTTGATGATTGACTTCATACCAACACCACCTCCCGTAAAACGATTTCTTCCGAGCTTGCCCTGATGTTGTTCATCTCAGCAACCCAACGGAGCATATCGCGAGCTTTCATATTCTCGTCGATACTTCTTTCGGTAGCAAGACGGGAAATAATGCTATCAAGCATTTCGTTTGCTTCAAGGTCGATTTCGTGTAACCGTGCGTTCAATTTACCTTCGGTCAGCAGGGTGGTGTACCTTCCGCGACGATGATTCTTAATATAAGCAAGATAAAACTGCCCGTACTTGCCAATTTGGTAATTGGTTTGTTCGGGCAGTTTCATTTCCGGAATAAGACGCCCGTTTTCTTCACGATAGGTTCCACCAAGTTGTTCGTACAATGATTTCATTACAGTATCTCCATTCAAATTATTATTTGCGATATACTGTATCGATTGTCTTTACCACTTGTTTTTGAAACCTTCGTTACGGCGCGTCAGCTAAACCAAACGAGGTCTTTTTTGCGTCATTTATTAAACATCATTTTCTCATTATTGAACATACGCGTTAATGCATAAGTAAACAATCCTGCAACGGCTATATTGGTGACTGCTGTCACAAGAATATCGGTCATTCCATAGGTTTTGAGAAAAATGCCCGAAATGCAAGTCACCGAATTGAAAAGCGGCACCATATAGGCGGCAGTCGGCAGCTCACCCATTGTAAACATTGAGCTCACGCCAATCAGTGCAACAACAATCATGAAGGGGGACACATAAGCGCTCGCCTCCTTCACACTGCGCGCATATGCCGAGATGAGCGCGACAAGCGAAACAATCACAAGCACCGACGGCAGAATGATAGCCACAAGTGCCAAAGCATCCGTTACCTGATACATGGATAATGACATTCCTTCCATCGCCCCGCCCATCAGCTTGGGAAGCGACAGAAGAATACCCACTGTACTTGAAATACCGCTCAAAAGAGCGATCACGCTGAGCGACAGAATTTTGCCGAGTGCCAGATGCGTGCGATTCAAGGGTGTGACAAGCAAGGTTGCAATCGTACCGCGCTCCTTTTCTCCCGCAATGGCCTCGGGTGCGACCGCAAGACAACCGCTGAACAGCATCATCATGAGAAGCATAGGCAGAATCATGGCATAAATTTGTGCGCCCATCTCCTCCTCGCTTGATAGATCATAGCTTGTTTCTTCGGCATGAAATATCGGCGGATTCAATGTCGCCTCCAAGCCGTCAAGCAAAGCGACAAATGATAAATAGGTTTGATAAGAGAGCGTATCGGTGCTGTAATAATAAAGAGTAGGCGTTGGAACCGTTACATTCTCACCTGCAATCAATTTATCAAGCCGTGCATCAAAATCATCAGCAAAGATAGCCACAAGTGCAATTTCTCCTGCATCAAGAGCCTTGCGTGCGGCATCAGTATCCTCATAAGATGCAAGAGAAAAGCTGGCCTCTTCAATCATACTCTCCATGCTTGCAGGCATTGCCTGCACATAGATAGCCCCCGTCTTCTCTTCGTCCTGAAAGAAGCTTGACATACCGCTACCCATAAAGGAATAAAGCAAGTAAATCAGAAGGCCGGGCATCACAAGCGTTGTCAAAACCATTCGCTTGTCGCGAAAGAAACGGGCAAATTCTTTTCGAATGATTGAAAGAAAACCGTTCTTTTTCATACGGCATCTCCTCCCTTCAAGGATGCGTAAAGCGCGAAAAAGGCATCCTCAACCGACTCATGATCCCCGATAACCTCCGCGAGTGTCCCCTCTGCTGCCATGCGGCCGTCAATCATGATGCCCACGCGGTCACACACCTTTTCAACCAAGCTGAAAATATGAGTGGAAAGTAAAATGCTCTTACCACGCTCGCGCAGCTCCAACAGAAAGTCCGTAACGACACGCGCCGTCAGTACATCAAGCCCGTTCGTCGGCTCATCAAACACAATCACATCCGGGTCATGAACCAAGCTGATAACCAGCGACACCTTCTGCTTCATACCCGTGGAAAGATTCGCAACCTTTACCTCGGCAAATTCATCAATGCCGAAGCGGGCAAAAAGCTCACTTCGCCGCGCATCACGAATATCATGCGGAACGGCATAAAGCTCCGAGAAAAAATCAAAAAGATAGCGTGGCGTGAAAAATTCCTCCAATTTGTTTTCGCTTGTCAGAAAACCAATCCGCTTGCGAACCTCCTGCGGTGAATCAATGATATCATAGCCGTCAAGAAATGCGTTGCCCTCATCGGGCTTTAATAGTGTGGCAAGTATGCGAAGTGTTGTCGTCTTGCCTGCACCGTTCGGCCCTAAAAGACCGAAAATCTCGCCCTTATAAGCCGTAAAGGAAAGCCCGTCAACCGCCACGCGCACCTTGCTCTTTGTCTTTTCAAGAGACCTCTGCTTGCGCGTCAGCTGAAATGTCTTTTTCAAATCCTGAACCTTCAATAATTCTTCCATCTTTTACTCCGTCAAATCAAACAAAATCTACTTGAATCACCGCGTAGTAGCTTGAATTTTTCTCATGAATGCTCGCCGCTACATCTCTCTTCAGCCGCTCAACACTATCCCGAAGCTCAAACGGCACGGCAAGGTCAAAAATAACATTTGTATGTGTCTTGCCCTCGACAAAACGGAAATCATGCACCGACAGCCGACTGTCAATTTCCTCCACCATCGCGGAAACCTCATGCAGAAGTGCCGTAATACGCTCGTCATCCGTCACAATCGGGTCAAGATGAATGGTGCAGGCAATCTGCAATTCATCGGCAATACGGCGTTCAATGCAGTCAATCACATCGTGCATTTCAAAAATGTCGCAAGTGCCGTCAACCTCCACATGAAGCGTCGCAAAGGTATGCCCCACGCCGTAGCTATGCACCGTCAAATCATGAATACCGAGTGCCTCGGGGTATTCCGATACCACGCGCCGAATCGCATCCACCGTCTCCTTGACAGGTGCTTCGCCCAGAACCGAATTTTTCGTATCATTCAGAATACGCGCGCCCGCTACAAAAATCAGAATTGAAACCAAAAGCCCGATATATGCGTCAAGATTCAGACCAAAGAAGTAAAAAATCAGCTGGGACACCAAAACCGAGGTGGTTGAAAGGGCATCAAGCAGACTGTCCGATGCCGTCGCGCGCAGAATATCCGAGCCGATGCGCCGCCCAATTGAACGGTTAAAAAGTCCGAGCCACAGCTTGCAAAGAATCGACACGCCCAGCACAACGGCGGCTGAAACGCGAAAAACTATCGCATCAGGCTTCAATATCTTTGAAATGGAAGAAAGCAGAAGCTCCCCGCCAATCAGCAAAATTAAGAACGAAACCAGAATTGACATCACATACTCAATCCGCGCGTGTCCGAACGGGTGGTCACGGTCGGCAGGCTTCGCGGCCATGCGGAAGCTCACCATGGACATAATCGAAGAGCCTGCATCAGATAGATTGTTCCAGGCATCTGCCATAATGGCAAGAGAGCCGGTTACAATACCCGCCAGCATCTTAAAAAGAAAAAGAAGAACATTCACGCTAATGCCCACAACGCCCGCAAGAGTACCGTAAGCGGCACGCACCCGCGCATCCTGTACCTCTTCCCTTCTTTGAATAAAGAGGCGGCATAATAGCTTGGTCATAGCCACTCCATTCTGTCGTCACAGGACGACTGCCAAATTCGTATTTTTTGATGGAATCAAGGAGCAACTGTCTTGACAATCGCCCCCAAAAATGTTATACTGAACATAAATATGAATATAAATAGTATTGATTTTTCACTGTAAGAAAGGACAGTCTGCTATGCAAAAAGAAATCATTATCAGAAAAATGCAAAAACCTGCCCGCATATTGAAGGTCATCGCTAAAATCCTGATGATTTTATCAATTATCGGTGCAATCATCGGCGCGCTTTGCGTTGCCATTCTTCCAAATCTGATTGATTTTGCTCTTGAAACACTTGATTCCCCGAGTGTCGAGCAAACCACCGATATTCGAGAAACCATTGCCATGCTTGAAGAAATCAGACACATCTTTTCGCGCTCGCTTTGTATAACCATGACCGTCTATGTCCTGCTCGGCGGTGCGTTATCGGTCATGCTTTGGCGGTTTGTCAACAGACTTTTCAGCGATATTTCCGAAGAACGCTATTCGCTCATGCGCCCTGAATATGCAAAGGCTGTACGAAATATCGCCATCACGCTTCTCGCAAGCTTTGGTGTTGAGCTTATCTTTGAAAGTGTCCTGTCACTATTCTCCGGTGTCAGCAATAGCACCTATGTCGAAATCTCAACCAGTAATACCTCCCTGACTATCGGACTGATTCTTCTCGCCGTTTCCTTCATTTATAAATATGCTTGCATTCTTCAGCTCATGAATGAGGATGAGGAATACGCATCATCAAAGGCCGAGGAAGAAAAGCAAAGCAATAGCCAGTTTGAAGGCTTTTAATGGGATTTTCATGAAACAGTGAAGCAAATGGGAGGCATATGCCTCCCATTTTTATTTGCGGTCGAGAGCGCCATGCAATCAGAGGACAACCACGCCTTTTTGTAAAATGATATTGGCATAAACTGCGCGCTCGCCCGTTGCAATGACGGCATAGCACTTTTTTGCTTCCTCATAGAACTTGAAGCGTTCAATATGCTCAATCGCATCGGCGCCGCGCTCGTCATGGCGTGCAACGATTTCACGGTATTCATCCCAAATCGGTGTCGCAATCTTGCCGACATCACCGGGCATCAATTCCATTTGTGCCACAGGATGCGGAACATAGGTGTCAAGAGGCAGAACTGTCAGAATCGCATCAAGAAGCGCAGGAATGTCCTGTCCGTCATAACGAATGACTATTGAATCCTTGCCAATTGTCTCGGCAGGAAAATTACCGTCTGCTATCACAATACGGTCGCTGTGTCCCATCTCACAAAGAACCTTCAAAAGCTCGGGGGATAGAATTGCCGGAATACCCTTTAACATAATCTTGTTTTCCTTTCAAAAATTATTCTTCTTCAAGCTTTGCCGAAATGGCAGTCTCGAAAAGCTCATCAATTTCCTTTGCAGGCTTCTTATCAATAAGCGAAACTAGAATGCAAGCCAGCATACCCACAATAAAGCCCGGGAGAAGCTCATAAATACCGGTTTTTTCTGTCAGAAGGAAGAGCCATGCAATGTCGGTCACAGCACCTGCAAGCACACCTGCAATCGCGCCCTTGTAGGTCAGACGGCGCCAATAAAGCGACAGGATGATAACAGGGCCGAAGGATGCACCAAAGCCACCCCATGCGTTATCAACCATGCTCATGATTGCACTCTCGCCATCCATTGTGAAGTACGCAATCACACAGGCAACAATCGAAACAGCAACCACAACAATACGACCAACTACGAGATATTCGCGTTCGGAGGCATTCTTTCGAATCAAGGGACGGTAAATATCGCTTGTAAAGGACGAGGATGCAACGAGCAGCTGTGAATCCGCAGTCGACATCGCGGCGGCAATAATTGCCGACAAAAGAATACCCGCAATAAAACCGGGGAACAAAATACGGACAAGCTCAATGAATATTTGCTCCTGTCCACCCGATGCTTGAAGTGCCGCCCAGAAAGACACACCCCCATGGAAGAAGCTACGCGCAAAATATGCCATCAGAATTGCCGCGCCAAGCGTCAGCAGAACCCAGACAATTGCAACCGTCGAAGAGGTCTTAATGCGCTTATGACTCTTAATACTCATAAAGCGCACGAGAATGTGCGGCATACCGAAATAGCCAAGTCCCCACGCAAGACCTGATGCAATCTCCGCATACGAAGCGGTAAAGGGATTCATTGTAAAGCCATCGGTGATATGTAAAAGCTCTGCTTTTTCCATATTGACATCGCCACTTGCAAGCATCATAATCGGCACTGCAAGTAAAGCAACAAGCATCATCATTCCCTGCACAAAGTCGGTCCAGCAAACTGCATTAAAGCCACCAAGGAAGGTATAAACCAAAATAATTCCTGCAAAAATGACAAGTGCAAGTGCCTTATCAAGCCCGTCAAAAAGATTGCTGAATACCGTCGCACCCGCAATAAAGCCCGATGCAACATATAATGTAAAGAACACAAGGAAAATGATTGCACAAATGACCTGCAAAACAGGACTTCCCGTCATAAAACGGTTGGATAAGTATTGCGGCAGGGTAATTGAATCGTTTGCCGCACGAGAGAAAAGACGCAAGCGTTTAGCAACGAGCAGCCAGTTAAGCGCCGTGCCAATCGCGAGACCAATACCGATCCATGCCTGACCGAGACCGAAAGCGAGAATACTGCCTGGAAAGCCCATCAGCAGCCAACCCGACATATCCGACGCCTGTGCGCTCATCGCAGTCACAAACGGTCCCATCTGTCTGCCACCGAGAAAATAGTCCTTTTCATTAGATCCCTTGGATCTGAAGAAAAAGAGAAGTCCAATTCCAAGCACCGCCAAAAGATACAGAACAAATCCAAAAACTTCCATAAATATAATGTCTCCTATTAGAAATAATACCATTACTATTTTACCACAATTTTCTCTTTTTTTCAAGACAATTACTTCTTTTTTTGTAAAACTATAAAATCTTTTATAAAATATGCTTTATCTCTTGACATTGCAAAACGCAAATGCTATAATAGCAAAGTTGAGAAAACGAGTTTCCCAGAACCTGAAATTTATATATCGTTGGAGATTTTCACCATGGAGATTTTACTCAGTCTGTCCATAGCGCTCTTTGCAGGCCTCATGCTGTCCCGCGTTGCCAAGCTTGTCAAATTGCCGGCAGTCACCGCCTATCTTGTTGCAGGAATCCTTGTCGGCCCCTTCTTCTTGGGAAAAATCGGCATTGAAGGCGTTGGCTTTATCAGCATGGAGGCAATTGATACCTTTGCTATTCTGACCGATGTCGCACTTGGCTTCATCGCCTTTGCAATCGGTAACGAATTCCGCCTCGCCCAGCTCAAGCAAATCGGTAAAAAGGCAACTGTCATCGGTATTTTTCAGGCATTGGTTGCCACCGTTTTGGTAGATGCCGCGCTGATTCCCCTGCACTTTTTAATTCCAAGCAAGCTGCCCCTCGAATCCGCGATTGTTCTGGGCGCTATTGCATCGGCAACAGCCCCTGCCGCAACCCTGATGGTCGTCAAGCAATATAAGGCAAAAGGCCCTCTGACCGATATTCTCTTGCCAATCGTTGCACTTGACGATGCCGTAGGTCTTGTGCTCTTCGCGGTTTCCTTTGGCGTCGCAAAAGCATTGCATTCCGGCAACATTGACCCCGTCTCCATCATCGCTGAGCCGATTCTCGAGGTTGTGCTCTCACTTCTGCTCGGTCTTGTCATGGGACTGCTCTTCTCCTTCTTTGAGAGATTTTTTCACTCCAATTCCAAGCGTATCTCCATGTCCGTCACCTTCGTTTTGCTGACAGTTGCACTCTCCATGATAAGCTTTGAGATTGGCGGCGTGCATATCGCCTTCTCTCCGCTTCTTGTCTGTATGATGCTCGGCACCATCTTTTGCAATGTCTGCGACTTCTCGGAGGAGTTAATGGAGCGCGTTGATAAGTGGACAGCACCGCTCTTTGTCCTTTTCTTCGTCATCAGCGGCGCAGAGCTTGACCTTTCGGTATTCACCGACCTCGCCATCGTCCTTGTCGGCTTTGTCTATATCATCTTCCGCTCGGCAGGTAAATACAGCGGCGCATTTCTCAGCGCAAAGTCTGTCGGCTGTGATCAAAACATCGTCAAATATCTCGGTGTCACACTACTGCCGCAGGCAGGCGTTGCTCTCGGCATGGCAAGCAAGGCGGCAAGCCTCGGGGGCTCTGGCAGTCAGATTGGTACAATTATTCTGAACATTACTCTCTTCTCTGTCCTGATTTACGAGCTTGTCGGTCCCCTCTGCACCAAGATTGCATTGCTCCGTGCAGGAGAAATTCAACCCGAAGGCAAAACAAGCGCGCGCAAGCTCGCACCTCACCACAATCGAAAGCAAAAATTGAAATAACAGTAAAAAAAGAAGGCGTCCTTAAGTCGCCTTCTTTTTTTGAAATGCAGTTCACCTGCTTATTTCAATACGCCGCAGAACTGCAGAATGCAAAGAACAATTCCAATCAAACCGTAAAGGCCGAGAAGAGAGCCTGCGATACTTGCAATAATGCCAACAATCGGAATCAGCGCAAGAAGACCAATCACTACACCTGCAATCGCGCAAAGCACAATGAAAATAATCAACTGCACGATAAGAGAGGTGACATTCTTTTCCTGTACCTTAAACGATGTAGGCCAAAGCGTTTTCAAAAAATCCATTTCAAAACCCTCCTTCAATTAAAATAATTGCAAACCGATTCAAGTATATGAATCATTTACGGAAACATTTTACCACAAATCAAAGGAAATTGCAATATCTTTTGACAAATTCCATGGATATGTTAGAGGATTCTTGTTGAAAACCGCGAAAAAATATGTTATAATAAGGCATTACACCAATAGTGCAAGCCCTAACTCATAAAGAAGGCAATTCACTTCGATAACCGTTAATGCTTTAGTGAGCCCAAAGAGCAACACATTATCGCGCGAATCCTTAATGTAAAGCTGTGCATATCCCGATATCTTCAATAATTGCTGTGCTTCCTCAACCGAAAGCGAAAATCCATAGCACAGCATCACAACCTTATCTCTGCTGGGAGTCTTTTTACCGTTGAATATCTGATAAGCATAATGATTCTCAATACAGGAGCGCGCAATCACATCTGCCTTATTCATGCTCTTATCGGTAAGCAGGGCTATAAGCGCCTTGTCAATACGCATATGCTCCTTGCCAATATCCTCTCTGTTGCGCGCCAAATATGCACTGTAATCCTGACTTGTTTTCATTAGCTCCAAAAGCTCTTTTGTTGTCTTTTTCATAGAATTTCCTTTCAAAAACATTTACAAGGAGATATAGAGATGTCTGTCACTCATCAGAATTTGAAATTTGTCTCGGCATTCAGCCCCGATACCTCTCTCTTTGTTGATGAGGAGAAACACAAGGTATATGTTGTCAAAACAGTTGATGAAAGAAATCGGGCTTACTATATAAAAATTGCACAGATAAAAAGTCCTTACCTGTCACCGATTCTCTCAATTGAAGATAGCATGGACGGCATCAAAATTGTCCGTGATTATATATCCGGTGAAACCCTTGCTGATTACTTACAAGAAAAGGGCAAAATTGAGGTCTGCAATGCCGTCAAATACATCTATCAAATTTGTGGCGGTCTTGCAGAGCTACATAAGGAAGGACTTGTGCATCGCGATATTAACCCCAATAATATTCTCATAGCATCGGACGGCAATGTCAAAATCATTGACTATGGCATTGTACGCTCATTTGCAAATGATAAAAAAGCCGATACCGTCATCCTTGGGACTCCCGGCTACGCCGCGCCCGAGCAGTTCGGTTTTACACAAAGCGACGGACGAACCGATATCTACGCGCTCGGCGTTCTTCTCAATGTCATGCTGACAGGCAAGCTCCCAAACGAGCAAAAAGCAGATGGATTTCTCGGTCAAATTGTCGAAAAATGCTTAAAAATGAATCCCGAACAACGCTATCAAAATGTCGAGGAGCTTCAAGCCGCCATTCAAAGCAGTGGAAAATTAAACCACGCCGACTCGTTTCTTCGTCAAATACCGGGTATGCGCAGCAAAAAGAATCGAACCGTTCTCTTATCGGCAAGTGCATATATCTTCGCCCTACTGTTGTCAATTTCACATTTTATGTCGGTTAAAGGTGGCTTTCAGTCCCATATTGTTGCGGTCATATCCTATCTATTCAGCGCGGTTATTCCCTTCTTTTGTTATCATAACTTTCTTAATATTTGGAATAAACTTCCGTTTACGGCAGGTGCGGTCAAGCGGACACAAAAAATCATCTATATGACGCTCGGTACGCTGTCATTACTCTTTGGCATAATGATTTTTGGTGCTATGCAACCGCAATCTTGATATTATCATAAATTTTTTTGAATGTGTTATGCTATCAGCATAACACATTTTGTTTTTGCAGATGTATAATAAGATATCATAATTAGAGAAAGTGAGATTTTCTTATGAAAACAGCAAAACTCGTCATTGGTATCATCAGCATGGTCTTATTTGTCATAATCACCTTTCAGTCCTGTGCAGTAGGCGTTGGCAACACCATCACAGAAAACGGCGAAAATAGCGGAAGCGCAGGCTTTTTCCTCGCCATTTGTATGCTCGTTGCAGGTATTGTCGGCGTATGCACAAGAAAAACAATTGGAGGCGGATTTGTTTCCGGCGGCTTCTATGCGGTTGGAGGCCTTGTTGGTATTGCAAACTACGGCTCTTATAGCGATTTGATGATTTGGTCTGTTTTAAGCTTTGCTTTTGCCCTTGTCTTCATTGTCGGCAGTATCCTGACCAAAAGAGACAATCAAAACAAAATCAACTAATACATTTGCGGAATCTCATTTTGATTGGAGATTCCGCATTTTTCAATTATAAGCTTTCCTAAATTATATTATGGCAAATGTCATTTACTGATATGCACCCCAAAAGCAACTGACTTTTGGGGTGCATATCTTATAGGATGTTTATATCAATTTCACCGTCAGGTATGCCCTGCGCTATCGGCATCTGCTTCACAGTAGATGCAGCGATAAATGCGATTGCCCGCACCGTCAAGACGAAAGACATGAGGCAAATCAGGCTCAACCGATGTGATGCAACGCGGATTCTTACAGCGAATGAGGTCGCGCACCTCAAATGGCAGCTCAAGATGCTTCTTTTCAACCACCTGACCGTCCTTGATGACATCAATCGTCACATCAGGGTCCACAAAGCCAATCACACGCAAATCAAGTGGCTTGTCGGTATCCACCTTGATGACATCCTTGCGCCCCATCTTCTTGCTTGCCACATTGGTGATAATCGCTACGGGGCAATCCAGCTTGTGCAGATGCAGAGCGCGGTAAATCTCCATGCTCCGTCCAACACGGATATGGTCAATGACAATTCCGTTGACTATTGCATCAATTCTCATAAGGCACCCCCAAAAGCTTCATCATCAACGCCATACGCATATACTTTCCGTACAGTACCTGCTTGAAATAGCAGGCGCGGCTGTCGCTGTCTATTTTCGTGTCAATCTCATTGACACGGGGCAAGGGATGCAAAATTGACAAATCGTCTTTGGCATTCACGAGCTTATCAGGCGTTAGAATATAGCTGTCCTTCAAACGCAGATACTCTTCCTCACTGAAAAAGCGCTCTCGCTGCACGCGTGTCATGTAGAGAATATCAAGTGTCGGCATTGCATCCTCAAGTGATGCGGTTTCGGTTAGTGTCACGCCATTCGGAATCTCGCGCCGTACATAGTCAGGCAGGCGCAGCTCCTCGGGTGAAATCGCCACAAAACGAATCCCGCTGTAACGGCTGAGTGCCGCAATGAGCGAATGAACGGTGCGCCCGAATTTGAGGTCACCGCACACACCGACCGTCAGATTGCCCAGTCTGCCCTTCTCATGACGAATGGTAAAGAGGTCGGCAAGCGTCTGTGTCGGGTGGTTATGTCCGCCGTCACCTGCATTGATGACAGGCACCGATGCATTCATCGCGGCAACAAAGGGCGCGCCCTCTTTGGGATGACGCATCGCAATAATATCGGCATATGAGCTGACAGTCCGCGCTGTATCAGCAACGCTCTCGCCCTTCGCCGTAGAGGATGCACTTGCCTCGGAGAAGCCGAGCACATTGCCTCCAAGCGCATACATTGCCGACTCAAAGGAAAGACGGGTACGGGTGGACGGCTCGAAAAAGAGAGTTGCAAGAATTTTTCCGCGGCAGACATCGCTGTAACGGGCAGGATTTTCAACAATCCTATCCGCACAGTCCATCAAGCTGTCAATTTCCTCGGTAGACAGCTCGCGAATGTCAATCAAATCTCTTTTTTTATCCATCATGCCTTCTCCATCCATGAGGTGTCCGAGGGACAGTCACGGAAGCGGCGCAGACGCGCCACATCCTCGGGAGCAATATAGCCTTCCTTCGCGGCAACCTCGGCAATCGTATCAAAGTTTGTCAAGCTGACATTACGGACATTCGCCGCCGCCATGCGCTCAATACCCTTCGCCATACCGTAGGTGAAGATGCTGACAATGCCCAGCACCTCTGCACCTGCCTCGCGAAGTGCCTCAACCACATCAATCACACTACCGCCTGTCGAAATGAGGTCCTCAACTACAACGACACGCGCGCCTGCTTCAAGCTTACCTTCAATGCGGTTTTCGCGGCCATGGTCCTTCGCACCGCCGCGTACATAGCCCATCGGCAGTCCCATTATTTCGGCGGCAATCGCAGCGTGTGCAATGCCTGCCGTTGATGTTCCCATCAGAACCTCACAGTCAGGATATTCACGGCGAACAGTCTCGGCAATCGCACTCTCAACCATCGTGCGTACAGAGGGTGCCGTCAAAATCAGACGGTTATCGCAATAAACAGGACTTTTGATGCCACTTGCCCATGTAAAAGGCTGATTCGGACGGAAAAATACCGCTCCAATTTCCAAAAGTCCACGCGCTACTCTTTCTTTCATCTCTGTCTTGTCCTTTCTATCTTTCAAATTCCAATATCAGTCAACAAATTCGGCAACGCAACGGCGGTATGCGGCAACAGGGTCAGCGGCAGCTGTAATCGGGCGCCCGACCACAATGTAGTCAGAGCCGATTGCCTTGGCGGCAGCGGGTGTCATCACTCTCTTCTGGTCGCCCACATCTCCGTCTGCAAAACGCACACCCGGTGTCACGGTCAAAAATTTCGCGCCACACCTCTCATGTACCGCACCTGCTTCAAGCGGTGAGCAAACAACGCCGTCAAGTCCTGCATTAGCCGCATTTGAAGCATAGTGCATGACAACATCGGTCATATTGCCCTCAACCAAAAGCTCACGGTGCATTCGTTCCTCATCGGTCGAGGTTAACTGTGTCACCGCAATCAGAATCGGTCTTGTTCCATCCTCACGGCGCAAGCCTTCAAGTGCCGCCTCCATCATTGCGGATGTGCCGCTCGCGTGCAGGTTGGTCATATCAACATCAAGACGCGACAAAACCGCCATGCTCTTTTTCACCGTATTCGGAATATCATGTAATTTGAGATCAAGGAAAATGCGGTGTCCACGCGCCTTAATGTCCCGTACAATCTGCGGTCCCTCCGCGTAAAAAAGCTCCATGCCAATCTTTACAAACGGCTTTTCCTCACCAAAGAGGTCAAGAAAACGGTAGACCTCCTCTGCCGACGAAAAGTCACAGGCAATGATAACATCCTTTCCCATTAGTGCGCTCCTCCTATAATTTCTTCAAGTGTACCTATGCCATACGCGTCCATCACGCGCGGCAGATTTTCAATCATATCGCGGCAGGCATACGGATTCACAAGATTCGCGGCACCGACCTGCACCGCGCGCGCACCCGCCAGCATCATTTCGATGACATCCTCGGCACAGGATACTCCACCCATGCCCATAATCGGAATTTTCACCGCCTCATAAACCTGATAAACCATGCGAAGTGCAACAGGATAAATACCCGGACCCGAATAGCCGCCCATCTTATTGGCAAGAATCGGGCGGCGGCGACGCAAATCAATCCGCATACCGAGCATGGTGTTAATCAGGCTGATACCGTCAGCACCTGCCTCCTCGCACGCCTTGGCAATCGACACAATATCGGTCACATTCGGACTTAATTTCATATAAACAGGCTTGGTGGTCACACGCTTGACCGCACGGGTAATCTCCGCCGCCATTTCAGGCGATGTGCCGAAGCCCATACCGCCGTGCCTGACATTCGGGCAGCTGATGTTCACCTCAATCAAGCCAACCTGCTCCTGCTTGTCAATTTTCGCACAGCTCTCTGCCATCTCCTCAACCGAAAAGCCACCGATGTTGGCAATGACCTTCTTCTGAAAATAGGTCTTCATGCGTGGCAGCTCCTCTGCAATCACATGGTCAATACCGGGGTTCTGCAAGCCAACTGCATTGAGCATTCCGGCAGGGCATTCGGCAATGCGGGGAGTGGGGTTGCCGTAGCGTGCCTCGGCAGTCGTACCCTTAAAGGAAAACGAGCCAAGCATATTGATATCATAAAGCTCGGCAAATTCCTCGCCAAAGCCAAAGGTTCCGCTTGCGGCAATAATCGGATTATCAAGCTCAAGAGTCGAAAGCGAGGTCGCAAGGCGCGACTTTCCTTCTGTCAATCCCATATAATCTCCTCCTTCACAAGCACAGGTCCGTCCTTGCAAATGCGCTTATTGCCGTACTTTGTCTTGCAGGTACAGCCCATGCACGCACCAAAGCCACAGCCCATTCTTTCCTCAAAGCTGAATTGACCGCTACTCTCGGAACGGGTGGCAACCGCCTTCAGCATCGGTTCAGGACCGCAGGCGTACACATAAGTGTACCCTGACTGCATGGCATCGGTAACGAAGCCGCGCTCGCCGCGTGAGCCATCCTCTGTCACTACCGTCACAGAGGCACCGAGCGCACGGAACTCATCCTCATAAAAAACATCGTCTGCCGAGCGAAAGCCGAGCAGGACACGCACACGCCGTCCCTCCTCACATAGCTTGCGGCAAAGATTGTAAAGAGGCGGTACACCAACGCCGCCACCGACAAGCAGGGGGGCATCCCCTGCCTTCTCGGTATCATAGCCGTTGCCAAGCCCGACCAAAAGGTTTAGTTCTTCCCCTTCAGCCATCTCGCTCATGCGACGCGTACCCTCTCCAACTGTGCGGTAAATCAGCGTAATCTCGCCTGCCTTGTAGTCGGCAACTGAAATCGGACGGCGCAGATAGAGACCGTCAATTTGAATATTGACAAACTGACCGGGGCGTGTCAGTGCTACCGTATCCCCTGCAAGACGCATCAAAAAGATGGTAGCGTTCAGGGGCTTATTTTCAAGAATGCGGTAAATTCCTTCCTGCATCTCTGATAAAATTCCTTTCTTCAGGCAATCAGCGGCCGTCAACCGTCGAAATGCCCAAAGTGATTTCCTCCAGAACATCAAGAAGCACGCGGACGGTATCCAATGCGGTAAACATGGTGATACCGTTCTCGACAGCGCAGGCGCGGATTTCATGGCCGTCCGAATATTCACCTGTCGAATCGTAATCCTTGGTGTTCAATACATAAGTGACATGACCTTGGCGAAGCGAATCAAGAATTTCCTCACTGCCTTCGCTGATTTTGGGAATCACGCGGGTGCGGATGCCATGTGCCTTGAGGTACTCGGCTGTGCCGGCAGTCGCCTCAATATTGAAGCCCATACGGTAGAAACGCGCAATCAGCGGCAGTGCCTCTGCCTTGTCCTTATCGGCAACCGTTGCAAAGAGCGTGCCGTAGTTGACAACCTGCATTCCCGATGCCTGTAATGCCTTGTAAAGCGCGCGTGTCATGGTCGTATCGTAGCCAATCGCCTCACCTGTCGATTTCATTTCAGGCGAGAGGTAGGCATCCATGCCGCGCAATTTGGAGAACGAGAAGGCAGGTGCCTTGACATACCACTTGCCGCGCTCCTCAATCCGCTTGTCCTCGTCTGCAATGTCGGCAAGCTTTTCGCCCATAATGACGCGCGTGCCGAGGTCTGCAAGACTGCAACCTGTCGATTTGGAGAGGAACGGAACAGTACGGGACGAGCGGGGATTCACCTCAATGATAAAGACCTTGTCATTCTCGTCGACAATAAACTGAATATTGAAAAGACCGACAATGCCAATTCCGCGTCCAAGACGCTCGGTATAATCGCGAATTGTCTCCTTCACGCGCTCGGAAATGCTGAAGGGGGGATAGACACTGATAGAGTCACCCGAGTGAACGCCCGTGCGCTCAACGAGCTCCATGATACCGGGAATCATGACATTCTCACCGTCAGATACAGCGTCAACCTCGACCTCCTTACCCACAATATAGTGGTCGACAAGCACAGGGCGGTCGCGGTCAATTTCAACGGCTGTCTGTAAATAGTGACGGAGCATCTCCTCGTTTGCCACAATCTGCATTGCACGGCCGCCAAGCACAAAGCTCGGACGGACAAGCACAGGATAACCAACCTCTCTGGCTGCGCGGACACCCTCCTCAATATCGGTGACAGCGCGGCCGCTCGGCTGGGGAATCTGCAATTTCTTCAAAAGCTTTTCAAAGGCATCGCGGTTCTCTGCACGCTCAATCGCCTCAACACCTGTACCAATCAGCTTGACACCGCGCTTTTCAAGCGGCTCTGCCAGATTGATGGCAGTCTGTCCACCGAGCGAGGCAATCACGCCGTAGGGCTTTTCAAGCAGAACGACATTCATGACATCCTCAACGGTCAGAGGCTCAAAGTAGAGCTTGTCACTGCAAGTGTAGTCAGTCGAAACGGTTTCGGGGTTGTTGTTGATGATAATTGCCTCATAGCCCATCTTGCGAAGTGTCATGACGGCATGAACAGAGGAATAGTCAAATTCAACACCCTGCCCGATACGAATCGGACCCGAGCCAAGCACAATGACCTTCTTGCGATCCGAAACCTTGGATTCGTTTTCCTCCGCATAGGTCGAATAGAAGTACGGAATATAGGTATCAAATTCAGCGGCACAGGAGTCAATCATCTTGTAAACAGGCATGATGCTGTTCTTCACACGAAGATTAAAGACCTCGTCCTCGTGGACACCCCATTGACGCGCAATTTCGCGGTCGGCAAAGCCGTAACGCTTGGCCTCACGCAAGCACTCAATATCACCCTTTGAAGAGGCAAGCACCTTTTCCAAATCGGTGATGTGCTTGAATTTATCCAGGAAGAAGAGGTCAATGCGCGTAATGTCGGCAATGACACCCGCATCAACGCCGCGGCGGAACAGCTCGGCAATGGCAAAGAAGCGGTCATCTGTGCCATCCTTAATATAGGCAAGCATATTTTCAGTTGACTCACCGTCAAACTTCTTCATATGCAGGTGGAAAACTCCGATTTCAAGCGAACGAACCGCCTTCAGAATACTTTCCTCCATCGTGCGACCGATACTCATAACCTCACCCGTCGCCTTCATCTGCGTACCGAGCTTATTGCTCGCGTGTGCAAACTTATCGAAGGGGAATCTCGGCATCTTGGCAACGATATAGTCAATAGTCGGCTCAAAGCAACCGAGCGCGCCTGCAATCTTAATCTCGTCAAGGTGCAAGCCAACTGCAATTTTGGCAGTAACGCGCGCTATCGGATAGCCGCTTGCCTTACTTGCAAGTGCTGACGAGCGCGAAACGCGGGGGTTGACCTCGATCACATAGTAGCGGAAGGAATAGGGGTCAAGTGCAAACTGCACATTACAGCCGCCCTCAATTTTCAGAGCGCGAATGATGCGGAGCGCACTCTGCTTCAACATATTGTATTCCTTGGTTGAAAGTGTCTGCGCGGGCGCAACAACCACCGAGTCGCCCGTATGGATGCCGACAGGGTCAACATTTTCCATACTGCAAATGGCAATCGCGGTATCGTTCTTATCGCGCATAACCTCAAATTCGATTTCCTTATAGCCCTTGATGCTGCGCTCAACCAAAACCTGTCCGACAGGTGAAAGCTTGAGTGCATTTTCAAGAATTTCAGCACACTCGCTATCGTTTCCTGCAAAGCCGCCACCCGTACCGCCGAGGGTGAATGCAGGACGCAGAACGACAGGATAACCTATCATGTTGGCAATTTTAATGCCCTCGTCAACGCTGTGGCAAATTTCAGACGCCAGCACAGGCTCACCAAGCTCTTCACAAAGGTCCTTGAACATCTGTCTGTCCTCGGCGCGCTCAATGCTCGTCGCAGGTGTGCCGAGAAGCTCGACCTTACATTCACGAAGAATGCCCTTGCGCTCAAGCTGCATGGCAAGGTTCAAGCCTGTCTGTCCGCCAATGCCCGGCAGAATGGCATCGGGACGCTCATAGCGAATAATCTTTGCGACATATTCAAGCGTCAGAGGCTCCATGTAAATTTTATCTGCAATGGTTGTATCCGTCATAATAGTAGCAGGGTTTGAGTTGACAAGAATGACCTCATAGCCCTCTTCCTTTAAGGAAAGGCAGGCCTGTGTACCTGCATAGTCAAATTCAGCTGCCTGTCCAATGACAATCGGTCCTGAACCGATTACCAGAATCTTGTGTAAATCTTTGCGTTTAGGCATGGTGCTTTCCCTCCTCCATCATGGTCAAAAAGCGGTCAAAAAGATTGGTATGATCATGCGCTCCCGAGGCGCTTTCAGGCTGATACTGTACCGAGAAGAGCTTGTCCTTCTCCGCACACATTCCCTCCGCCGTTCCGTCAAGCAGATTGCGGTGGGTAAGCGTCAGGCCTGTCCCTTCAAGCGTAGCGGCGGAAACCGCATAGATGTGATTACCCGAGACAGTCGACAGCTTGCCGTCCGACACGCTCTGCACAGGCTGTCCGCCCCCGCGGCCAAACCGCATTTCATAGGTCTTGGCGCCGTAGGCAAGCGCAATAATCTGATGTCCGAGTCCGTTTGCAAACATCGGTACGCGGCCGCGAAGCGCGCGCACAAGCGTGACAAGAGAGGGGACATCCTCAGGCGCACCGGGGCCATCCGACAGAAAAACGCCGTCGGGACGCAT
The DNA here is from genome assembly GCA_045649045.1 of Eubacteriales bacterium. GTDB lineage: Bacteria > Bacillota > Clostridia > Oscillospirales > CAG-272 > UBA1740. Next base: position 4,518 of record JAZRPF010000056.1, on the reverse strand, counting down.
CGCCAAAATTTCCTCGGCACCTGTATTGTAAGGGACAACCGTCACATTACAGCCATTCGCATTCAAAATGCGAACAATGCTCAATTTGATGCCGCAGTCAACCACCACCACATGATAGCGAGGATTGGCGGTCTTGGAGTACCAGCGGCGGCGGCAGCTTACACGGCTGACTGCATCATGCGGAATCTCGGACTCGGCAATTTTTTTGATCGCCTCCTCCTTTGAGGTTTGAATATCGGTCAGAATGCAGCGGCGGCTGCCGTTATCACGGATACTGCGTGTCAAGCGCCGCGTATCGGCAATTTCAATACCGGGAATACCCGCATCCTCTAACATCTCGGCAAGTGTCTTTGTGCTGCGGAAGTTGGAAGGCGAGTCATTATACTCACTGACAATCAGTGCGCCAAGTGTGGGAATGAGGGACTCGTTATCCTCGTCCGCCGTACCGTAGTTGCCAATCAAGGGATAGGTCATCAAAACCGCAAGGTCGGTGCAGGACGGATCTGTCACGATTTCCTGATACCCAACCATTGAGGTGTCAAACACAATACGGCATACGCGCTCAACAGGAGCACCAAAGCCATAACCTACATATTCCTCGCCGTCCTCTAAGACCAGCTTTCGATTCATTTCTCTTGCCATACAATATTTCCTCCTAATACAGTCAGTTTGCATTTTCCGTAAATTTTCATATTCTCAAAGGGTGTCACCTTGCCCATCGACAAGAAGTCAGCCCCTCGTACTATGCTCTCTTCAGAAAGATCGAACACCGCAAAATCGGCGATATCGCCAACCTCGGTGCCGCCCGCAATTGAAAACCGTCTCCGCGGCGCGATTGCCATGCGATGTATAAGCGTTTCAAGTGACATGATGCCCCTTTTCACAAGATAAGTATATAAAACAGGAAATGCACATTCAAGTCCGCTCACACCCATCGGGCTAAGCACAAAGCCGCGTGACTTCTCTTCCTCGGTGTGCGGTGCGTGGTCAGTCGCAATCATGTCAATCGTGCCGTCAAGCACCCCCTCGATCAGTGCCTCTCTGTCAAGTGCCGAGCGAAGAGGCGGATTCATTTTGAAGCGCGCGTGTTCCTCGCTGATGTCGTCCTCGCAAAGCACAAGATAGTGCGGTGCGGTTTCTGCCGTCACATCAAGCCCAGCCGCCTTCGCCTGCCGTATCAGCTCTACGCTCTCACGGCAGGACACATGGCAAACATGGTAAGCACAGCCTGTCTCTGCAACTAATTTGAGGTCGCGTTCAAGCTGCTTCCATTCGCAAGCCGACGGGATTCCGCGATAGCCGTGCGCGCGCGCATAGCGACCGTCATGCAAGCATCCGCCCACAAGGGTATCGTCCTCGCAGTGCGCCGCAATGATTTTACCGAGCTGCTTTGCTTTTTTCATTGCCTGCCGCATCATGTCATCCGACTGCACACCCCGTCCGTCATCCGAAAAAGCAATGACACGCGGCGCGAGGACATCCATGTCGGCAAGTTCCTCTCCTTGACTTCCCTTCGTAATACAGCCATAGGGGTAAATCCGCACACCACCTGCTTGCCGGATGCACTCTTCCTGTACGGCAAGCCCCGCATCCGAGTCGGGCGAGGGCGATAGATTCGGCATTGTGCAGACGGCTGAATAGCCACCGTGCAGAGCCGCAGCCGAACCGCTTTTGACTGTCTCTTTATAAGAAAAACCCGGCTCCCGAAAATGCACATGCACATCGGTCAAACCGGGAATTAAAATACAATTTGAAAAATCAAGAAAAGGCTCTGCCGTCATTTGCTCGTGAAATTGAATAACACGCCCGTTATCTGCCGCCAATGTTTCATGAACAAGCGAACCCGACTTATAAACACGCGCATTTTTCACTACCAAGCTCATCGTAAACTCCTTCTCAAAAATAGGTTTATTTGCATATCAATCCATTATTAGAAGTATAGCATATTTTATTTGTTTTGTCAAGAGAAAAATTGGCATTTTATGCGAATTCCCGTATAAAATCCAACCTGTCTTTTTTTCATATTTTTGTGCTTTTTAACAAGCCGGCCTGACACCAAAATGAAGCCTTTGAAAAATTTTCAAGAAAATTCCCGATATCTGTTGTATTTTTTCAAATGATATGCTATAATAAATTATGATAAAAAGGAGATATTCCCACGCACAAGGGGTATTCTCGCTTTTTTTCTTTTATACCATCCGCTTTCTGTGGCTTTTTGCCACCGCCCGATAGATTCAAACCTTAAAGAAAGGAGTCATTTTTGTGACAGATATTTATCTTTTAATTCAGAATACATCTCCATCAGCCGCCATCATCATCTCGGTCGCCTGTATGCTCATCTGTGGCTTTTTGATGACGCGTGTCACCAATAAGCTTCGGTTGCCCACTGTCACCGCTTACATCGTTGTTGGTATTTTACTCGGCCCGTTTGTCCTGAATGTTATTCCGCCAAATGTCATTACGGGCATGGACTTTCTTGCAGATATCGCCGTTTCACTCATTGCATTCTCGGCAGGCGAATTTTTCCGTTTCTCTGTCCTGAAGCGAAACGGTCCCAAGGTCATCGTCATTGCGCTTTTCGAAGCAACCTTGGCTTCCCTCTCCATCTTTCTTCTGACACACTTTGTTTTAGGACTTCGTCTTGAAATTACGGTGGTATTGACGGCACTTGCCGCCATCACCGCCCCTACCTCCACGATGATGATTATTCGACAGACACGCGCCAAGGGTGAATTTGTCAATACCCTTCTTCCCACTATTGCGCTTGACGAAATGATTGGTCTCATTGCATATAGCGTGGCAATCTCTCTTGCACTCTCGACTCTTTCAAACCAAGCCTTTGGTATGATGACGGTCTTGAAGCCAATTCTATCCAATATCGGCTCACTTCTCGTCGGTGCCATCTTTGGCTTCTTGCTGAAGCTCCTCCTGACCTATAAATTTACAACAGACAACCGCCTGATTGTATCACTCGCTGTACTCTTTACCTTCTGTGGCCTTTGCTCTCTTGCAGGCATTTCTCCCCTGCTCGGCTGTATCTCAATGGGTACAATCTACATCAACCTGACAGATGACAATAATCTCTTCAAGCAGTTAAACTATTTCAGCCCCCCCTTCCTTCTGCTCTTTTTCGTCCGTTCAGGACTGAATTTCCAGCTTGATGCCGTTCTTACAACATCCAGTGCCGTCGGCAGCGTCTCACTTCTCACCGTAGGTATCACCTATACACTCGTGCGTATTGTCGGCAAATATACTGGCGCATTCCTTGGCAGTGCCGTCACTCGCCGTCCCCAAAAAGTACGGAATTTTCTTGGTATGGCACTTCTGCCGCAAGCAGGCGTAACCATTGGTCTTGCCGCACTTGCCGCCCGTTCAATCGGCGGCGAAAGCGGAGAGGCACTGCAAACAATCATTCTCACATCAGGTACCTTCTACGAGTTGATTGGCCCTGCCTGCTCAAAGCTTGCACTCTACCTGTCAGGCTCCTATTCCAACGCTCTTGAGGACCTTGTACCCGAGCCTGCAATATCGGATAAGACAGACAATTCCCAACTTGAAATGCTGATTGCTCGCATCAATGCCATTCAAAAGGAGCTACCCAAGCACAGTCACCCCTCCGAGGAGGAGCTCGCCTTCTCCGAGGCAGCGGAAGAACATTATGTAGCAATCGGTGCGACAAGGCACAAACATCCGCGCTTTTTCAGCCATTAAATTTTTGAACCCATCGAAAAACAATTCTTGATTAAGAAAGGAATCCATCCATGAATTTCAAAGACCCATTAGCAGACCTGCTCGGTGCATGGTCAAGTGAATTGTCCGTTGCTTCCATTGCTTTCCGTATTGTTTTGTCGGTCGTTCTTGCCGCCATTATCGGCTGTGAGCGCTCAAGCAAGCGCCACTCGGCAGGCTTGCGCACATTTATCGTCGTCACTCTCTCCTCAACAGCAGCAGTCATCTTCGACCTTGCTTTGATGGACAGCAAGCTATCTACCATGCCTCTTCTCTCGGTGGCAACCTTAATTGGTGCTGCCATGATCAGTGGCAACTCTATTCTTTTCAGCTCGCGCAGTCAAATCAAGGGCTTAACCACCTCCGCAGGACTTTTCTCCTGCGCCCTTCTCGGTTTAGCGGCAGGCTCGGGGCTTTATACAGTCACCCTGATTCTCTTTGTGACCCTTCTTGCCAGCCTATCACTCTTCCCCAAAATCGAGCGCATGCTCCACAACCGCTCAAATCACTTTGAAATCCATCTTGAATTGAATAACAAAAACAATCTTCAGGATTTTGTCACCACCATCCGCCGTCTCGGCTTGCGTATTGATGACATTGAATCCAATCCCGCTTATCTCAATTCAGGCCTTAGCGTCTATTCGGTTGCCGTGACCATCACCAGCCCCGAGCTCAAAAAATACAAAAAGCATCATGAAATTATTGAGGCCCTTCGTACCCTTGAGTATGTCCATCATATTGAGGAAATGAAATAAGCGTCTCGCGAAACACGCACCTCAACATTTTCTG
>JAZRPF010000055.1:0-46136 GCA_045649045.1 Eubacteriales bacterium | reverse complement strand
CTCATGCAGCGTTAAAATCGGCACGCGCATAAAGAGGCAAAGATTCATAAGCGGGACAAGCGCCCATAAAAGCGGAAGAAATTGCCACCTGTCAATGCCAGCTGTCACGAAAAAAAGCGAGGAAACAATCATCACCGCCATCTGCCCCCAGCAGTAAAAGGAATGCGAGAGCGCCATCTGCCGAGCTTTGTTCTTTGACGGCAGAGCTTCAATAATCGGCGAAATCATGACCTCCAAAAGCCCACCCCCAACCGCGCAAAGCACAGTCGATGCAAGCAAAGCGGTGTACGGCTCAATCAGATAGGGAAGAAATGAAAAAAGCGAAAAGCCGCTGACAACAAAAATGTGCGCGAGGGCTACGCCCGCCCGATAACCAATGCGGTCAGCAAAGAAGGCGGCAGAAAGATCGGACAGAATTTGCACACAAAAGTTAACAGCAATCAAGACGGCAATCTGTGCGGTTGAAATGCCGAGCTTTTCCTGAAAGGTCACAAAAAGCAAGGGTGTCAGATTGTTGACAACCGCCTGAATGACATAGCCGAGATAAGCGGCAATTTTTGTTGCGCCGTACGACATCATAGTGCGCCTCCTCTCACTTGCAAGAAACCCCATTCATCAGGAGATGAATGGGGTTTCTCTTTTTGGTGCCGGTGATCGGGGTCGAACCGATACGGTATCGCTACCACTGGATTTTGAGTCCAGCACGTCTGCCAATTCCATCACACCGGCAAAATTTTGCAGACCTATCTGCAACGGACTTTATTATAACACATCATTTCTGAAAAATCAAGACCTGTTGGCAAAAAAAATAAAAAAACTTTTCCGCTTCCCGATTTTTCACCATTGCACATAAAAATCACTTCTTTTTTTCAAAAAACCGTTGCGAAATATTTTCGGATGTTGTATAATATTCTATGTATAGTAAAATGTTCAGGCGCACAAACGGCGTCGCTGAAAGGATTTTGAATATGAGTGAAGAAATGAAGCACGGCGGTATCTCGGTAGAAACCGAGCATATTTTCCCTGTGATTAAAAAATGGCTTTATTCCGAAAAGGAGATATTTTTGCGCGAGCTTGTCTCAAATGCCTGTGATGCTGTCACCAAGCTGAAGAGACTTGCCTCACTCGGACAGTATGAGGAGGACGGCGAGCCTTACCGCGTCACCGTTTCATTCAGTCAAGCCGATAAAACCCTGACAATCGCCGATAACGGTATCGGTATGACGGAGGACGAGCTTGAACGCTATCTCTGCCATATGGCAATTTCAGGCGCACTTGAATTTATCGAGCGTTATGAGGGCGAAAGCGGGGACGGCCGCGGCATCATCGGCCATTTCGGTCTTGGCTTTTATTCCGCCTTTATGGTCGCCGATGAGGTCGAGGTCGTGACAAGTTCCTACCTCGGCGGTACAACGCATTGGAATTGCAAAGACAGCGGTAGCTACGATATGGATACCGACTGCACCCGTCCACGCGGTACATCGGTCATTTTGCACATCAACAGTGAAGGCGAGGAATACCTGAACGAGCCAAAGCTCCGCGAAATTCTGAACCGCTACTGCGCCTTCATGCCTGTCGAAATCTATCTTGAAAACGAGGATAAGGACGAGACGGCACAGGAAAATGACGGTAAGGAGGAGGAAGCAAAGGAGCCTGTCCCCGTCAACGATACAAATCCACTCTGGCTTCGCCGTCCCGCCGATTGCACAGACGAGGAATACAAAGCCTTTTACCGTAAGGTCTTTGAGGATTACCGCGAGCCTCTCTTCCATCTGCATATCAATGCCGACTACCCCCTGAACTTCAAGGGCATCCTCTATTTCCCCAAAATCCGCGAGCAGTATGAGAGCATGGAGGGCAAGGTCAAGCTTTATTATAATCAGGTTTTCGTCGCCGATAATATCAAAGAGGTCATTCCCGAATACCTGCTCATGCTTCGCGGTGTTCTCGATTGCCCCGAATTGCCCCTGAATGTTTCAAGAAGCTACCTGCAAAACAATACCTATGTTTCCAAGGTCTCGGCGCACATCGTCAAAAAGGTTGCCGATAAGCTGAACGCTATGGCGGCAAACGAAAGAGAAGCGTACGAAAAAATCTGGAACGATATCCGTACCTTTGTCGAATACGGCTGTATTGCCGACCGCAAGTTCTATGACCGCGTCATCTCCTCGGTGCTTCTGCCCACAACCGACGGCAAAATGCTCACACTTGACGAATATCTTGATGCCGTCAAGGATAAAAAAGAGGGTATCATCTACTACACCACCGATACAAATCTCCAATCGCAGTATATCGCCATGTATGAGGCGGAGGGATACCGCGTTGCCATCCTTCCTACCATGCTTGATGTGCGCTTCGCCGAGAGCGTCGAGCAAAACAGACCGAACACACGCTTTGTCCGCGTGGATGCCGATGTCGATGCCCTGAAAGGCGAGGAAGCAGCCGAAAATAACGAATCGCTTACCGCACTCTTCACAGGCCTTGCGGGAGAGGGCGAAAAATTGAAGGTCGAGCTTCACAGCCTGAAAAATGACAGCGTCCCCGCTATTTTGAATATTTCCGAGGACTCCCGTCGTATGCAGGAAATGATGAAGATGTATGCCCCCGATGCACCCGCTATGCCTGTCGAGGAAACGCTTGTTCTCAATACCGCAAGCCCGCTTGTCAAACGGCTCGCAGGCGGCGAATACGGTGACCGTACAGAGCGTATTGCAAGACAGATTTACCGTCTTGCACAGGTCTCGGCACGCACACTCACCGCCGAGGAAATGAAGAGCTTTCTCGCTGATAGCTACGGGCTTCTCTCCGAGCTTTGATGAAAAGCGATGCAAACGCGGCACTCGCCGCACAGATAAGAGAGGCGGATAGCGAGCAGCGGAAGGCAGACGCGCGCCGTCGCTATCTTCTCGACGAGCTTTCCTATGCCGCATCCGAGCGTGTCACACTCCAAAACGGTGAACTGTTGTTGACAGACGCCTTCTTCGACCTCTGTGAGTGTTATCCTGTTGGCGCACAGGATGCCGCCTTCTTTTCGGGGCGGTTGCTTTCCGCCTTGGAGACAAGGGGAATGCCGCTTCGGACTGATATTCTTCTGCCACCCGAAAAGCGCACCGCAAGAGGTGAGCATATTGTCTATGTCCGCAACTATTATACGGATGCCGCGTTCGATATCTTTGCAAAGCAGCTGGATTTCCCGACGGTTTCCTATGCAGACGACTTCCATGACGCCTGTCATTCGGTTGCGGAAGGACTTGGCGACCTTTGCATTCTTCCTCTTCGCGACGAGAGCTGGGAGGGGCTTCGCACATTTATCCGAATGCCCGAGCAGTACGCTCTTTCCATTCGTGCTCTTTGTACCGTTTCGCGTCCGGGAGGCGATACCCTGCACTGTGCTCTTTGCGGCAGAGGCATACTGATTCCGCAGGATGCACCGACTGTTCTTGTCGAATTTCTGATTGTCGCACATGAAGGGGACAGCTATCGGCTTGTGCAGACAGTCTCATCCGCGCTCGGAGGCGAAATCGTCTTTGCCGATGCCGCACCTGACCGCTATACAGAAAAAACGCTTCATCGCGTGACCTACCGTCTGCCACGCGAAAATCTTGATGCATTGCTTCTTGCCTGTCGGCTCTTTGCCCCCGATGCCGAAATTTTGAGCATCTATGCAGGAACAATTCCATCATGAAAATGAAACTATATGCATAATCATATGAAAAGGATAGAACCCATTATGGAAAAAACATTTTCTTATCAGACCAAGGGTACCTGCTCTCGTCGCATTGATGTCACCGTCGAGGACGGTACCGTCAAAAATGTCCGCTTTGTCGGCGGCTGCATGGGCAATACACAGGGCGTCGCACGGCTTGTCACGGGCATGAAAATTGAGGATGCCATTGACAAATTACGCGGCATTGATTGCGGCGGACGCGGTACATCCTGCCCCGACCAGCTTGCCAAAGCATTGCTGCTCTCAAAAGAAAGCTGATTTATTCTCCTATATTTTCTGAAGAAAAGAGGAACAATCATATGCTCGAAGAAAAAGTGATGAAGGAATACGAGGCTTGGCTTCATGCAGACTGCCTCACGGATGAGGAAAGGGAAGAGGTCGCTCGTATGAAGGAAAGCGAGGAGGAAATTGCGCTCGCCTTTGGAACTATCATGAGCTTCGGTACAGCAGGCCTGCGTGCCGAGATGGGCATGGGGTGCGGCCGCATGAACCGCTTGACCGTTGCACAGACAACGGGCGGAATCGCTTGCCTCGTCAAAAAGGCGGGAGGCGCCGCACGCGGCGTTGCCATCGCCTATGACAGCCGCAACGGTTCAAGGCTCTTCGCGGAAACAGCTGCACGCGTTCTGGCGGCGGCAGGTATTCTTGTCTACCTCTTTGACGATATCCGTCCTACCCCCGAGCTTTCCTTTGCTATCCGCTACTACGGCTGTATGGCAGGCATCAATATCACCGCATCCCATAACCCGAAGCAGTATAACGGCTATAAGGCATATTGGGAGGACGGCGCGCAGATTTCTCCAAAACAGGCAGAAATTGTCAGCGATGCGGTCGGAAAGATAGATGTTCTCGGCGGTGCGCCGACAGCCGACCTTGAAGAAGCTAAGAGCAGTGGCAAAATTATTATGCTCGGCAAGGAAACCGATGCGGTCTATCTTGAAAGTGTCATGAAAACCGTCATTGATTCCGCTTCTATCCGCGCGGTCAGCGATAAGCTCCGTATCGTTTATTCGCCCCTGCACGGTGCAGGCTATCAGCTTGTCCCCGAAATTCTCAAAAAAGCAGGGCTGAAGCACCTCTATACCGTCGATAGCCAAATGACACCCGACGGCAATTTCCCCACCGTTAAAAAGCCCAACCCCGAATATGCCGATGTCTTTACGGGAGGCATTGAGATTGCCGAAAAGGTCGGCAGCGACCTCATTATTGCAACCGACCCCGATGCCGACCGTGTCGGTGTGATGTGCCGCACGAAAAACGGCAGCTTCGTCACCATTACAGGCAATCAGATGGGTGCGCTTCTGCTTGATTATGTCATCGGCGCAAGACGGCGCGCGGGTAAGCTCGCCCCCGATGCCTTTGCCGTCAAATCCATCGTCTCTACCGATATGGCATACGCCATCGCCGAGAAAAACGGCATCCGCCTGCATGATGTCCTGACAGGCTTCAAATTCATCGGCGAGGTCATTAAGGAATATGAATCCTACGGCAAGGCTGACCGCTTCATCCTCGGCTTTGAGGAAAGCTACGGCTACCTCTTCGGCAGCTACGCACGCGATAAGGATGCAGTCGGCGCCACTCTCATGATTGTCGAAATGACCGCCTATTACCATACACGCGGCATGACACTTGCCGATGCACTTGCCGAGCTTTACGCGCGCTACGGCATCTACCGTGAGGCAATGCTGGATATTTATATGGAAGGAATTGACGGCATCGAGCGTCGCCGTCGTCTGATGGAGGGCTTGCGCACCGATAAGCCCCGCGCCTTCGCCTCTGTCCCCGTCACGAAAATCGGCGATTACCGCACAGGCGAAACCGTTACCGTCAGTGACGGCAGTATCGAAAAAATCGAAATGCCTTCAAGCGATGTCCTCTATTATACACTTGAAAACGGCGACAAAATCATTGTCCGCCCGTCAGGCACCGAGCCGAAGGTCAAGGTCTACTTCCTGACACACGGTGACGACGAGCAAGCACTTGAAGAAAAAATCAAAGCCTATATCGACGATGTAAACGGTATGGTGGACAGCCTGACGCGATAAGAGGGCTGTTCAGGAAGGAATCAGAAAGCTGTGACAGACAGACAAAAGCATACACGCAACTTTTCAATCATCGCGCACATCGACCACGGCAAGTCCACACTTGCCGACCGCATCCTTGAAAAAACAAGAGCCGTCGATGTGCGGGATATGGAGGCCCAGCTTCTTGACAATATGGAGCTTGAACGGGAGCGCGGCATCACCATCAAGGCACGCGCCGTCGCACTTGACTATCAGGCGGAGGACGGCGAGGTTTACCGCTTCAATTTAATCGATACCCCGGGCCATGTTGACTTCGGCTACGAGGTCTCGCGCTCGCTCAATGCCTGCGAGGGCGCACTTCTCGTGGTCGATGCCACGCAGGGCGTCGAGGCGCAAACCCTCGCTAACGCTTACCTCGCCATTGATAACGACCTTGAAATAGTCCCTGTCATCAATAAAATCGACCTGCCCTCCGCTGATGTTCCGCGCGTGCGCGACGAAATTGAGGACATCATCGGCATTCCTGCCGAGGATTGCCCCGCAGTCTCGGCAAAGGCAGGACTCAATATTGAGGATGTCTTAAAGAAAATCATCACCGATATCCCTGCTCCCAAGGGCGATGTGACTGCCCCCCTCAAATGCCTCATCTTTGACTCGCACTACGATAGCTATCTCGGTGTTGTCGTCTATATCCGCGTCGTTGACGGCACTCTGAAAAGCGGTGAAAGAATCCGCCTCATGAGCAGCGGTGCAGAATTTGATGTTGTCGAGGTCGGCACCATGAGCGCCTTCGGTCTGCGTCCCGATAAGGAATTGCAGGCAGGCGATGTCGGCTACTTCACCGCCAGCATCAAAAATGTCGGCGATACCCGTGTCGGCGATACCGTCACACACGCGGACAAGCCTGCTGACGAGGTTCTGCCGGGCTTCCGCGAAGCGCACCCCATGGTCTATGCGGGCATCTACCCCGCAGACGGCGCAAAATACGGCGATTTGCGTGATGCACTTGAAAAATTACAGCTCAACGATGCCGCACTCATTTATGAGCCTGAAACCTCAATCGCGCTCGGCTTTGGCTTCCGCTGCGGCTTCCTTGGACTTCTGCATATGGAAATCATCGAGGAGCGCCTTGAACGCGAGTTCAATCTTGACCTCATCACCACCGCCCCGAGCGTTATCTATCGCATCAAGCGCCGCGACGGTGAAACTGTCATGATTGATAACCCGTCCGACTACCCGCCCCCCGAGGAAATTGAGCTCGCCGAGGAGCCACTCGTCCGCGCATCCATCATCACCCCTGCCGAATATATCGGCGGTATTATGGACTTGTGTCAGGAAAGACGCGGCATTTATAACGGTATGAAGTATATCGACACCGAGCGCGCCGAGCTTCAGTATGACCTCCCCTTAAATGAAATTATTTATGACTTTTTCGATGCACTCAAAAGTCGCACAAAGGGCTATGCTTCACTTGACTATGAGCTTGCCGAATACCGTGCAAGCAAGCTCGTCAAGCTGGACTTTCTCCTGAACGGCGAGACGGTCGATGCACTTTCCTTCATCGTTCATGAGGAAAAGGCATATGCCCGCGCACGAAAAATCGCCGAAAAGCTGAAGGATAATATTCCGCGCCAGCTTTTTGAAATTCCCATCCAAGCCGCTATCGGCTCAAAAATCATCGCCCGCGAGACAGTCAAGGCGATGCGTAAGGATGTCCTCGCCAAGTGCTACGGCGGTGATATCACCCGAAAGAAAAAGCTGCTTGAAAAGCAGAAGGAGGGCAAGAAAAAGATGCGCCGCCTCGGCAGCGTCGAAATCTCACCCGAAGCCTTCATGGCAGTTCTCAAATTGGATGATGAATAAAGAAAGCACACTCGGCATCTATCTGCATATCCCCTTCTGCCTCTGTAAATGCTTCTATTGCGATTTTTGCTCGCAGAGCGCGGACAGGCATACAAGAGATGCCTATATTCAAATGCTCGTGCGTGAAATCGGGCAGGCGGAGCAGGATGCGCGCAAGGTCGATAGCCTCTTCATCGGCGGCGGCACCCCCTCTCTGCTTGACGGCAGGGAAGTGGAAGAGCTGCTCACAGCACTTCGCCAAAAATACAGCTTCGCCGAGGACCTTGAATTTTCGGTTGAAGCCAATCCCGCCACCGTCACACGCGAGAAAGCGGCCGACTATCTCTCGCTCGGCGTCAACCGCGTCAGCATCGGTGTCCAGTCCATGCAGGACGGGGAATTGCGTGCGCTCGGCAGATTGCACACAAGCGCGGATGCCGTCGAGTGCGTCGAAATCTTTCGCGCGGCAGGTGCAGATAACCTGAATATTGACCTCATGTACGGCATCCCGAATCAGACAACCGCCTCCTTTGCCGACACTCTGCAAAGGCTTCTCGCCCTCACACCCGAGCATCTCTCGGCGTACAGTCTGATACTTGAAGAGGGAACAGTGCTTGATGGGCAGAAGGACACTCTCTTGCTTCCGAGCGAGGAGGACGAGCGCGCCATGTACGACGCACTCTGTGAGATAACCGCGAAAAAAGGCTACCGCCACTATGAAATCAGCAACTACGCGAAAAAAGGCTACGAGTGCCGCCACAATTTGCGCTATTGGCAGAGGGCGGACTACCGTGGCTTCGGGCTTGCCGCCCATTCCTGCATCGGCGGTGTCCGCCTTGCACATACCGAAAGCCTTGCCGACTATCTTACGGGCGCATACGCGCAGTACGAGGTCGAAAGCCTCACCCAAAGAGACATGGATGCCGAGCGCATCATGCTCGGACTTCGGACAAAAAACGGCGTCAGTGAGCGCACGCTCTTCAAGGTCGCGGGTGAAAACAAACGCCCCTTTGTCGAGCGCTGTGTCGAAAACGGCTATCTTGAACGGAAAGATGGCAGGCTTTGCCCGACAGATGACGGACTTTATGTATCAAGCGGTATTTTGAAGGGAATTTTACCCGATTGGTTTTTTCACAAATAATACACCGAAAAGCTATTGACTTTCACGCGCAAAATTGCTACAATGTAATTAAGAAGAAAATGACCGGACAGCGTTTCCGGAGAAGGAGTCGAAAGATGGCAGAATTTTTGGATATGGCAAACGGAAATGCAGAGGAAGAGGAGGCAATGATTGTCACCCTGACCGACCTCGAGGACGGCAGCGAACGCGAATTTGAGATGCTCGGAGAGGGCGAGCTTGACGGCAAGCACTATTATGCTCTCGTCCCCGTCGATGAGGATAACGGCGAATATTATATCTTCCGCGGTACCGATGAGGAAAATGGCGACATCACCTTCGAAACCATTGAGGACGATAAGGAATTTGAAGCAGTCGAGGACTATTTCAATGACCTTCTTTTCAGCGACTTTGATTACGACGCAGGCGACAACAACTGATTTCCTCGTCTGACGAAAAAACGCTCTGAATATTGAACCGCCTGCGGTGTTCGTGATTTTACAGAATGTGAACCGACAACATGATGATAGGAGTTCGGACTTCTGTCGTGGGAATGCAGACCTCCCTTGCGGAGCCGACTTTGTGCCGCTCCAAAAAGGACGCTGGGAGCACAAAGCGACGGAGAGAACACCAACCTGCAAAGCAGGGTTATCATTTCGTAAAACACGGCATTCGCGGGCTTCTTTTTTGACCGATTCCGCGGACGGACATCTATCGCATCCGCCCGCTTTTTTATCATTTTTCCCCCAAAAAACTGTTCAACGAAAGGAAAGATTCCCATGGGCTTGATTCGTGCATTTCAGGGTGCCGTCGGCACCGTTATGGCAGACCAATGGAAAGAATACTTTACATGCGACTCGCTTTCAAACGATGTCCTTGTCGCCAAGGGCGAGTTCAAAACCAAGAAGCGTAAATTTTTCGGTAACAATAACCGCGCAAGCGAGGATATCATCACAAACGGCTCAATCATCGCTGTCAATGAAGGTCAGGTTGCCCTCATTGTCGCAGACGGCAAAATCGTCGAATTTTGCGCCGAGCCCGGCGCATTCAGGTGGGATGAATCAACCGAGCCGTCCATGCTGGCAGGTGAATTTTTCAGTGGCATGATCGATTCATTCAAGCGCATGGGGCACCGCTTCACCTTTGGCGGCGATACAGGCGCACAGCAACGCGTCTATTATGTCAATGTCAAGGAAATCTTCGATAACCGCTTCGGCACGCAAACCCCCATGCCCTATGATGACCCCTATTACAAAACCGCACTCTATATCCGCTACTTCGGTCAGTATTCCTTCAAAATTACCGACCCGATTGTCTTTTTCAGCAATGTCGCAGGCAATGTGGAGGATACCTATACAAGAGAAAATCTACGCGCAGCCTGCACAGACGAATTTCAGACCGCCCTTGATACCGCCCTCGCACTCTGCTCGGCGGAGGGCTTCAAGTTCAGCCAGCTTCCCATGAAGCAGAGAGAGCTTGCCCGCTTCATGAACGATACGCTTGACGAGGAATGGCAGAACCGCCGCGGTATGCAAATCGTGTCGGTCGCATTGAATAAGGTCACACCCGACGAGAACAGCCGTAAGCGCATTGAGGAATTTGATACCAATGTCATGCACAGCGACTCCGCCGCTATGACGGGCGGTCTTGCCTACGCACAGATGCAGGCAATGCAAAAGGCAGCAGATAACTCGGCAGGTGCCATGACGGGCTTTATGGGCTTCGGTATGGCAAGAGAGGCGATGGGTGGCGCAAATACACAGGCAACCCTTCTTCAGAACGCCGAGAAAATCGCCGCCGAGAAAAAAGCAGACGGCGCTCTCACCGCCTGCAAGAATTGCGGCAAGCCATTGAGTCGGGATGCCAGATTCTGCTCGGAATGCGGCGCGAAAAACGAGCCCGAAGCAGAGGACGGCTGGATATGCGCCTGCGGCAATGCCGCACAGGGCAAATTCTGCTCGGAATGCGGCGCACGACGCCCCGAATCCGCTATCTGCTCCAATTGCGGTAAGCCACTGCGTGCAGGTGCAAAATTCTGTGCCGAGTGCGGCGCGAAAATCGATTAAGCCCGACAAAACCCGCGAAACTTTTTGATAACTTTGTTACAAACGCCATTTTGCATATTGACAATTCTTGTTTTTTATGTTAAAATGTATAGGTAATGTTTAGAATCCACCCGAATGGTGATTGATGGAGGTCTTATGAAACACAGCAAATGGTTACTTGCCCTTTCTGCTTTGCTCATAGCGGCGCTTCTTTGCGCTTGCGGTGGCGATGGCGAGAAAGAGTCACAAACAGAATCGACGGAAATTCCTTCCGAAAGCGATAGCGAATCTTCCTCATCGCAGCTTCAGCCTGAATTGACTGTTTCGTTCAGCTATACGATGCAGGCAGACGGCACCTATGCTGTCAGAGGCGTCGATACAGCCGGCAAGACAGTGCTTGAGGTTCCTGCTACATATCAAGGCGTTGCTGTCACGGCGATTGCGGATAACGCTTTCTATTACTTGACCGATGTGACTGAAATCAAGCTCCCCGACGGTATTCGGTCAATTGGCAATCAGGCATTTCTTGGCTGTAAGTCACTCACAAAGCTTGACCTGCCCGCTTCGCTCAAAACTATCGGCTGGAACGCATTTGCAGGCTGTGAAAAGCTCGCAGAGGTAACTTTTGAAGGCACACTTGATGCAGTCGGTACTCATGCATTTGACGATACCGCCTTTCTTGCAGCCAATACAGAGGATGCCTTCATCTTCGGTCATTGTCTTGTCGTCGCAGGCGATATCGAGGGCGCTTATACAATCCCCGACGGTGTTGTCTCTATTGCGGACGGTGCATTTGCAAATTCCTCGGGGCTGACCTCGGTTGTCATTCCCGAGAGCATCACCGTTATCCCGAACTATGCATTTAATAAATGTACGGCACTGACAAGTGTTGAGTGCCTGGGTGCAGTCACCGAAATTGGCGAGCGCGCCTTCGGTAACTGCTCAAAGCTTGTGACTGTCTCATTTGAGGACGGACTTACGCACATCGGTTCGGGTGCCTTCCTTGATTGCATCGCACTTGAATCTATCGAAATCCCAAGCGCCGTCACCACGATTGGCGAAAACGCATTCTATCAGTGTGCAAACCTGAAAAGCGTCACCGTCGGCGCGGAAAGCAAGCTTGAAGAAATTGGCATCTCTGCGTTTGCAGGCTGCACGGCGCTTCAGGAAATCACTCTTCCGGAGGCACTCGTTACCATCGGCAATCAGGCATTCCGCGATTGCCGCAGCCTCACCGCTCTCGCTTTCCCCGACGGTATCAAGACTATCGGTAAAGGGGCATTTTCAAACTGTCAGAATATTGCCACGGTCACCTTCAGCGAGAATCCTTCGCTTTTGACTATCGGCGAAAACGCCTTCTATAATTGCTTTGCCATCACAGCACTCGATTTACCCAATACACTCACAAGCATCGGCAAGGGCGCATTCCAGAATTGTACTGCTCTCGTCGAAATCAAGCTGCCTTTCATCGGTGTCAGCCGCGAATATGCCGCAAACGGCGGCGCACTCTCACTCTTCGGTAGCATCTTCGGTTATTCCGTGACCGACACCGAGGGAACAGTCAAGCAGTCCTATTCCCTGAACGACTCTATTTATGCCTATATTCCCGAGACACTTCGGACAGTTACCGTCAAAACCGCCTGCGACATCCCCTATGGCGCATTTGGTAACTGCAAGAATATGACTGCCATCAATATCCCGCAGGATGCCACCTCGGTTGGAGCCTTCGTTTTTGACGGTTGCGCCTCCATCACGAGCGTGATTTTGCCCGATGTGATGACGGAAATCCCCGAATCCTTCCTTGCGGGCTGCGTCAAGCTTGAATCGCTTGTCGTTCCCGAAAACATCAACAAGATTGGTGCCAATGCTTTCAACGGTTGTACTGCTCTTGCCTCGGTCACGCTTCATGACCGCATCAGCGATATCGGCGTTTATGCCTTCAATAACTGTGTTTCTCTTGAAAGTGTTGACCTCCCGTCCAATATTTTCACCATCGCCAATCACCTCTTTGCAGGCTGTACATCTCTGAAAAATGTCACCATGCCCGAAAGAGCAACGCTCATTGATATCTCGGCATTCGACGGCTGCGTTGCTCTGGAATCCATTGTGATTCCCGATAGCGTAACCGCTATTAAGGAAAGAGCGTTCTATGATTGCTCATCCCTTACAGAGCTGACAATTCCTGCCAATGTCACCGAGGTTGGCAACTATTGCTTCAATAACTGTAACAAAGTCACAACGCTCAATTTCAATGCTACCAGATGCTCCAAGTTCGGTACGCTTTCAAATAACCAGGCAACCATTCTTTATCATCCCTTTACAGACTGCACAAGCATCACCACCATCAATCTCGGAGACAGTGTCACAACGCTTCCGCGTGCAGCATTTAAGGGCTTTCAGGCACTGGTTGAGGTTTCTCTCCCCTCAAGCCTTACCGTTTTGGGTGTTGAAGCCTTTGCTGACTGCGATAACCTCACAACCGTCAATTTTGCAAATGGCTTGACTACCATTTCAAGCGCTGCCTTTGAGGATTGCGCTGCCCTTGAAACCATCAACCTGCCGGGTAGCGTGACCAAAATCGCTGATAAGGCATTTGCGTCCTGTATTGCTCTCAAAACCATTACTTTCCCCGAGGACGCTTCACTCACCTCTATTGAGGACGAGGCATTTAGCGGCTGTAAACTTCTGCAAAATATCGATTTCCCCGAATCTCTCTCGAAAATCGGTATGCGTGCTTTCTATAAGTGTTCTTCCTTGATTGCAGTCCATCTCCCTGCAGGCGTTTCTGAAATCCCGAACCGTGCTTTTTCAGGCTGTACTGCTCTTACCGAGCTGACTCTGCCTGCCAAGGCAACCTTCATCGGTCCGAACGCCTTTGAAGATACCGCTATCACCAGGCTCGCCATTCCTTACTCTATTGAAACCATTGGTAAGAGCGCATTCGAGGGCTGCGATGCCATTACCGAGGTTGTGTTCCTTGATGGTATCGAGTATGTGCCTGTGCTTGATGAAAACGGCAAGCCCGCTCTTGATGAAAACGGCAACCCGAAAACAGAACAGGTCACAGTCGGTCCGAAAATCAGAGAAATTGCAAGCAAGGCAATTTACAGCAAGGGATTGAGCAGTGTCATTCTGCCAAGCAGAAATGTTCAGCTCGGCTCTAATGCATTCCATAAAAATACCAAAATTGAATACGCGAAATAATATGCTTTGGCGAAGCGCAGTGGCAATATTCCTGCCACTGCGCTTCATTACTTATATGACTATTCAAACTCAGATCCGCATATACTATCTATTGTTGCATTAGCGAAAGGAGCTTATGATGGATAAAAACGCATTCTTCAAAATTTCTTACGGCCTGTTTCTTTTGACCTCATGCGAAAACGGCAAGGATAATGGCTGTATCGTCAATACCGTCATGCAAGTAACCGATACCCCGCGCCGCATCACCGTCACCGTCAACAAGGAAAACCTCACCCACGATATGCTGCTTCGTACAGGCGTATTCACCGTCTCTGTCCTCACTGACGATACCCCCTTCTCGCTTTTTACTCACTTCGGCTTCAGAAGCGGCAAAAATTGTGATAAATTCGACGGAAGCTTCCAAACCAACAGGGAAGAGAATGGGGTACTCTCGCTCGCCGTCTATACCAATGCCGTATTCCTTGCCCGCGTTATCGACACAGTGGATGTCGGCACACATACCCTCTTCGTTGCCGATCTCACCGATGCCAAAGCATTAAGTGATGTCCCCTCCCTCACCTATGCAGGCTACTTCGACCATGTCAAGCCCGCCCCCGAAAAGAAGCAGGACACAGAGAACTCAAAAAAACGGGGCTATGTTTGCAAAATCTGCGGCTATGTCTACGAGGGAGACACTCTCCCCGCCGACTTTATTTGCCCAATCTGTAAGCACGGTGCAGAGGACTTTCAACCGCTCACTTGACAGCATTATTTTGCCTTAAAATCCTCGCCAACCCTTGTAAAATATGGACAAGCCTCGCTATTACAATGCTTATTTTTACTACTTTTTTGTGTATAATATACAAAATTGCAAAGAGGCGCCCGCTGAAAGCGGGTGCTTTTTTGTGCAAGAATGACAAAAATGGTGAATGGCTGAAAAAAAGCCAAAAACCTATTTACAAATTTATCCATATTTGCTATAATAAAGACATAAAAGGTATGGAAGCATACCAATTTTAAGGGAAGAAAGGAAAAACATTATGAAAAAATTACTTGCGCTTCTTTTAGTTGCTTCGATGCTGCTCCTCGCGTTTGCAGCTTGCGGTGGCGATGAGAAGGATTCTGAAACTGAATCCCAGTCTCAGTCCGAGTCCCAATCTGAGTCTCAATCCGAGTCCCAGTTTGAATCTCAATCTGAGTCTCAGTCTGAATCCCAGACCGAGTCCGAAACTGAGTCCGAGACTGAGTCTGCGACCGAATCCGAGACTGAGTCTCAAACAGAGTCCGAGACTGAGTCCGAGACTGAGTCCGAGACCGAGTCTACATCCAACGGTCCCGCAATTGATGAAGACACCGGCTATATGATTGTCAACAAGGTCGCAAAGGACACAATCGTTCTTGATGGCTTGATGGATGAGGCTTATCTTTCCAGCCTGAAGTTTGTAAACGACCGTTACTTCCACGATAAGAATGACTATAACGGAGACGGTTATACCGGTTGGCAGATTGAAGCGCTGAAAGATGACGGTACAGTATGGTACACTTACACAAATAAGTCTACTCTTTGGATGGTATGGGACGGCGAGACCATTTACGGTATTGTTGAGGTTTATGATAATGACCTTGTCACACGTGGCAGTGAGTATGTCAACACATATAATGCTAAAGGCGACCTCAATCCTTATCAAAATGATAATGTTGAGTTCTGGTTCTGCTTTGAGGGCTATGAGCCTGAGTCTTCCAAGGATGTCAAGAAAATTTGTATGGACTCCATGGGCTTGATGGAAAAACCTGGCTTTGCCGCATCCGAAGGCTCGGCTCCCTCCTACATTGCAGACATCAAGTTTAAGGCAACCTATACCTTGGATTACGATACCGCCGAAACAGGTTGGGACAGAGCACTCGTAGAGTTTTCAATTCCCGCAAAGGCTGACGATGGCACACTTCTTGAGGCAGGCGAGGAAATTTTTGTGGCTGTCCAGATTGACGATATCAAGGATGCAACCGGTGCAGGCTTTGTCTACACGCGCGGCGGTCAAGGCTCTTACTATAATGAAGAGACAGGCGACCTCGGCGGTTACATCGGTGCTGTTCTGGGCGAATAATTCAGATTTATCTTCTTTATCATGAAAAAATGATGCAAAAGACCAACTGTCACTATGGCAGTTGGTCTTTTTATGCAAAAAAGGAAAAATGAGGGAAAATACAGAAAAATTACACAAAATAATCTCATTTTTTTACACAAAAAACAAAAAAATATAGTGAATATGACTTTACTTTTGGAAGAAAGTATGATATAATAGGCAAGTAAGTGTGCGAAATCTATCGCAGCAAAAAACAACATCAAAAACAAAAGGAGAATTCCCCATGAAAAAATTGTTAGCATTCCTCCTTGTCGCTTCGATGCTGCTCCTTGCATTTGCAGCTTGTGGCGGCGATGAGAAGGATTCTGAGTCCGAATCCGAGTCTGCAAGCCAGTCCGAGTCTGCAAGCCAGTCCGAGTCTGTCGGTGAGTCCGAATCCGAGTCTGAGTCCGCAAGCGAGTCCGAGTCCGTAAGTGATTTTGATTCCGAGTCCCAGTCTGAGTCTGTCACCGTTCCCGGCGGTGGCGATGAGGACGAAGAAGATGGCTACAAGAAGGTTCTTCTCGTTGACAAGAATTCTATCGTACTTGACGGTCAGCTTGATGACGCTTACGCAAACAGCTTCTACTATGAAAATCCCTTCTACTACTATGTCGATGCAGAGACCGGTTGGGTTGACTATGTTCCTCAGAGCGACGGAACTCAGCTGAAGTACACGAACAAGTCTTTTGTCCGTATGGTATGGGACGGCGACTACATCTATGTTGCCATCGAGGTTCTTGATGATGACCTCCTTTCTTCAGGCAAAGAATACATCGACGCGCCCGATAAGAACGGCGATAACAACCCGTTCAATAACGACTGCGTAGAGTTCTGGTACTGCTTCCTCGGCTATGAGCCGATGGGATTCGGTGATGTTGAGAAGGTCTGCTATGACGGTATGGGCATCGGTGACGGTCCCTTCTCCTCTATGGGTGAGGGCATTTTCTCTGAGCATTTTGCCGACATCGAGGTTGCTGCTCATCACTGGC
This sequence comes from Eubacteriales bacterium, assembly GCA_045649045.1. Classification (GTDB taxonomy): domain Bacteria; phylum Bacillota; class Clostridia; order Oscillospirales; family CAG-272; genus UBA1740. The sequence continues at coordinate 29,083 of JAZRPF010000055.1, read as the reverse complement.
CGAAATATGATCTTGCAACCGGTTGGGACAGATACATCGTTGAGTTTAAGATTCCTGCAGTGGACGAGGAAGGCACCCCCTTGGTTGAGGATGATGAAATCTTCTTCTCTATTCAGGTTAACGATATCTCCAAGGTGGGTACCTTTAACCCCGATAATGTTCATGGCATGAATACAGGTCATATGTATACCCGTGGTGCTCAGACCCATTTCTACAATGAGATTACCGATGATTTGGGCGCTTACTGCGGTGCTGTTCTGAGCGCTACTGCAGCAAAATAATTGAAAAATGAAACCATACCTTTCTTGCGTAGCTTTTTTAACTGCACAAGACGGAATTTGGTGAGTAAGGGCGGACAGCCGAAGCTGTCCGCCCTTACTCTTTACTTTTGAAACATATCCGGTAGAAATGGGGAAAATTTGCCGTAAGTAATAAAAATACAGCTCAAAGGCCTGCTTTTGAGCTGTGTTTTTTAATATCCAAGCACAAATTTTGAGAATAGAAAAAGAATGCCGAGAATTGAGAAATTCAAAACAGAGAAGAGAAGGATGTAGCGACGCGCCTGATTTGGCTGTCTGTTTCCGAACTCACGGAAGGTAATCAGACTGGCAAGCGAGGCAATCAGTGTGCCTGCGCCACCAATGTTCACGCCTATCAGAAGTGCGGCATAATTGCCCGTGAAATTCGAGAGCAAAATTGCCGAGGGAACATTGCTGATGAATTGGCAGGAAAGTACGCTGAATAAAAGCGGCTCGCGTGAAAGGAGAGAGGAAAAGAGCGACTGCACCGCATCAATGCGTGACATATTCGATGCAAAGATAAAGAAGCAAACGAAGGTGAGGAGAAGCGGATAATCGACTTCAAGCAGTGCGTGTCTGTCCATAACGGCAAGTGCAATGACAATGATAGAAATGCAGAGGATAACAGGAATCAGTCGAAAGACCATGCAGAGTGCCATTGCAAACAAAACGAGATAAAGCGTGACACGCAGGGTGGGAAGCGGCTTCTGACCGTCATCGGATAACTGAAGCGAGGCTTTTGGCAGAAGGAAATAAGTAATGCCGATGATCAGCAACACGGCAAGCAAAAAGGGCGGGAACATGATGCGCGTGAATTCTGCTGTCGGGATATTGAAGTGCGAGTAGAGGTAGAGGTTTTGCGGATTGCCAAAGGGGGTGAGCATACCGCCGAGATTTGCCGAAATATTCTGCATAATGAAGATGAAGGCGGTGTATTTCTGATTATTCGTTTCCTTTAAGACAAGCCAGCCAAGTGGCAGAAAGGTAATGAGTGCCATGTCGTTGGCTATCAGCATTGAGCCGACAAAGGTAATGATGACAAGCGCAACCGACGCACTGCGTAGCGTACGGAAGGTACGCACAATTTTTTTCGCCACCGATAAGAAGAAGGATACATTCTTGAGAGCCCCAACCACAGCAAGTGTGGCAAAAAGGCAGGCAAGCGTTCGGTAGTCAAGATAATCAAGATAGGCGCGACTTGGCGGCACAAGGGGAAGCGTGGCAAGCGCGGCAAGAAATGCAATACAAAAGACTGTATTGTGGCGCACAAAGCCGATTAGAGCATGAATCAGATGCGAAAACAGCGGCTCTCTGTGTCTGTGCGGCAGGGCGGAATGCGTCATTGCGAAACCCCTTTCTTTTTGTTGTTTATAGGCGAAGCTTGTCGCACCAATTTTCAATCATAGCACAAAAGACGACAAAATGCAATGCCTTGACGGATTTTTTTCGAAAAAACTTGCGATTTTCTTGTAATTGTGCTATACTGATAAAAAGGAAGGGGGTGCTTTGGTGAAACAGATGCCATTGCCAAACGGCGTTTTGCGCGTGCTTGAACGCTTTGAAGAGCACAATATTGCCGCCTATGCAGTCGGCGGATGTGTGCGCGATTATCTGCGCGGCGTCGTACCGCACGATTTCGATATCGCCACCGAGGCAGAGCCAAAGGATGTTTGCCTTCTTTTTGCCGACCTCCATGTTGTGCCGACAGGCTTGAAGCACGGAACCGTCACCGTCATTTCGGACGGTCTGCCACTTGAAATTACCACCTTCCGCGTCGACGGTGACTATTTCGATGCACGCCACCCCGAAAATGTGCGCTTCACACGCTCCTTCCGTGAGGATTGCGCCAGACGCGACTTTACCGTCAATGCGATGGGCTATTCCATGAAAGAGGGAATTGTCGATGCCTACGGCGGCCGACGCGACCTTGATGCCCGCCTCATCCGTACAGTCGGCGAGCCAAACCGCCGCTTCGGTGAGGATGCCCTGCGAATTTTACGCGCTCTGCGCTTTTCTTCGGTTCTTGACTTTGATATTGAAGAGGAAACGGCACGCGCCGCAAGAGAAATGGCACCGTCCTTGCGTATGGTGTCGGTCGAGCGCATTTATGAGGAGCTTTGTAAGCTGCTTTGCGGTCGGCGCGCCTTTGAGGTCCTCTCTGACTTCCGCGCTGTTTTTGCCGAAATCCTGCCCGAAATTGCCCCCTGCTTCGACTTTGAACAGAAAAATCCGCACCATATCTATGATGTTTATAGGCACACCTTGCACCTGTTTCAGCATTTGCCACAGGACAAAACCCTTCGGCTCGCGGCACTTCTGCACGATATAGGTAAGCCAGCTTGCTTCACTCTGGATGAATCGGGTGTCGGGCATTTTTATTCCCACGCCCATGTCAGTGCCGAGCTTGCCGAGAAGGTGCTCCTGCGCTTTCATGCAGACCGCGAGACAATTCAGCGCGTGACTCTGCTTGTCAAGCATCACGGTGATGCGCTTCCCACAGATAAATACGGAATGCGCCGCCTGCTTGCCAGGCGTGGTGAGCAGTTCATTTTTGACCTCATTGCGCTCAAGCGCGCCGATACGCTTGCACAGTCACCGTGCTGTAAGGACAGACTTCCCGCACTTGATGAGGCAGAGGCACTTTGCCATGCGCTCCTCCTTGAAAAGCCCTGCCTGACCGTTCGCGATTTGAAGGTTGACGGCACAGATGTTATGGCGCACGGCGTCCCGCGCGGTCGCGAGGTCGGGCGCATTCTTGCTGCCCTTCTTGATGCAGTCATGAAAGAAAACCTGCCAAATGAACGCGATGCTCTGCTTGACGCTTTGAAAGCCGTAATCGACAACTAAACATCACATTTTGATACAAAAAACGGCACAAAGGATTCAAAACCTTTGTGCCGTTTGCTTTTTTTGTCAATATTAGTTATGAATACCAAGCGAAGCCGCACCGAGAATACCTGCATCGTTGCCGAGCTTGGCAATCTTGATGGCAGTTTTACGCGAGCCGTCAATATTGCGGTTGTAAAGCTCACAGTCAACCTTTTTGAGCAGGGGCTTCAGGAGGTAGTCGCCCTCGTTGCAAACGCCGCCACCGATGGAAAGAACTTCGGGTTGGAAAATGTTGATCATCGTGGCAATACCGTCTGCGAGGTAGGAAATATACTCATTGACGACCTCGGTTGCAGCCTCGTCGCCGCGCTTCATGGCATTGAATGCGGTGCGTGCTGTGACCTTACCGCCGTTTTGCTCTGCTTCGTCATTCATGAGGGTGGGAATACCCTTGAGGTTGTATTCGGTCATCTTTTCCTTGGTCATATTGGTTAAGCCTGTTGCCGAGCTATATGCTTCCCAACAGCCACGACGACCGCAGGGGCATTGACGGCCGTTATGCTGAATCACCACATGGCCAAGCTCGCCTGCATGACCGTTAAAGCCGGTGTAGACCTTGTTGTCGATGACGATACCGCCGCCGACACCTGTGCCGAGGGTAATCATGAGTGAATGCTTTGTTCCCTTTGCAACGCCTGCGGTCGCCTCTGCAAGTGCGGCAGCGTTGGCGTCGTTTTCAACATAGACACGGGAAATGGGCAGGTATTTCTTAAAAATTTCGGTAATAGGAAAATTCTCAAAGGGAAGGTTACTGCAATGCTCGACAAGACCGTGCTCACTGTCAATGCCGCCGGGGGATGCAATACCTGCATAAGCAACCTCGCTAAGCGGAATGCCCTTTTTGTCAAGCAGTCTTTTCGCAAGCTCTGCCATATCCTTGATAATCAGCTCACCGTCGCGGTTAGCGTTGGTCGGCACGCTGCCTTTTTCAATAATTTCAAAATTGCTGTTGACGATACCGATGGCAATGTTGGTACCGCCGAGGTCTACACCGATATAATACATAGCGGTTCTCCTTTGATATTCATAATTTTTCATGGAAATCAATACTTTTTCCGTCTAATAAATTATACCCTTTTTTTCATATATTGTCAATAGATTCGCCGAAATTCAAGCAAAAAAATGGTTCATAAAAAATTAACAGAAGGATTTTTGCAAAAACTGTTGAAATATATACTGATATGGTATAAAATAAAGGATGCGATATGAAAGCATTAAACCATTATTTAAGCACAAGGAAATGTGAAAATGACGACAGAAAAAAGATTTGTCTATGCAGATAATGCCGCGACCACTCCTGTTTCCCAAGAGGTACTTGCGGCTATGATGCCTTGCTTCACCGAGGTCTGGGGAAACCCGTCAAGTCAACACCAGAAGGGTGCAGAAGCAAAGAATCTGCTTGATGGTGCGCGCGAAACTGTTGCACGCTGTCTTGGCTGTTCTCCAAAGGAGATTTTCTTCACCTCCTGCGGCAGCGAGTCTGATAACTGGGCGATTCGCGGCGCACTTCGCCGCGCAGGCGGTCGTAAACATATCATTACATCCAAGATTGAGCACCATGCGGTTTTGCATACCTGTGCTTCTCTTGAAAAAGAAGGCTACCGCGTCACCTATCTTGATGTGGACTGCGAGGGCTTTATCCATCCCGAAACACTCCGCGCCGTCATTGATGAGGATACCGCGCTCGTGGCAATCATGATGGCGAATAACGAAATCGGTACGATTCAGCCGATTCGCGAGCTTGCTGAAATCGCACACGAAAAAGGTGCACTAATGTTTACAGATGCGGTGCAGGCTGTCGGAAGTATTCCCGTCTGTCCCGAGGAGCTGGGTGTCGATATGCTCGCGCTTTCAGGACATAAGCTGCACGCCCCCAAGGGCATCGGTGCCTTGTATATCAGGCGTGGCATTTCAATCGGCAATCTGATTGACGGTGGCGGTCAGGAAAGACGCCGTAGAGGCGGTACGGAAAATGTGCCTTACGCCGTCGGTCTTGCGCGCGCACTTGAGATTGCAACCGAGAGATTGCCTGATATGGCGCGTGTCGCGGCACTTCGCGACCGCTTGATTGACGGGCTTCTTCAGATTCCTGCCGCTGTCCTGAACGGACCGCGCGAAAACCGTCTGCCCGGCAACTGCAATATCGGCTTTGAATGTATTGAGGGCGAAAGCACACTGATGATGCTCGATATGGCAGGCATCTGCGCCTCCACAGGCTCAGCGTGCTCGTCCGATTCGCTTGAGCCGTCTCATGTTCTACTCGCGATTGGTGTTCCGCACGAAAAGGCGCACGGCTCAATCCGTCTCTCACTCTCTCATGACAATACCGAAGAGGATGTCAACTATATTTTACAAACTCTCCCGCAGATAGTCGAGCGCCTGCGTGCTATGAGTCCTATCTGGAATCAGGCGGCGGGATGCGCCATGGAAGCATAATGACAGCGAAAGAAAGGAAGCCTTACTGAAGGCGAAGGAAATACGATGCAATACAGTGCAAAGGTCATGGACCATTTCACCAATCCGCGCAATGTTGGCGAGATTGCCGATGCCGACGGTGTCGGTATGGTTGGTAATGCCAAGTGCGGCGATATCATGCAGATTTTTTTGAAGATTGAGAATGATATCATTGTCGATGTCAAATTCAAAACCTTCGGATGCGGCGCGGCAATCGCGACATCCTCAATGGCAACCGAGCTGATTAAGGGCAAGAGCATCACCGAGGCTCTCACCCTGACAAACAAGGCGGTTGTTGAAGCGCTTGACGGTCTTCCGCCTGTCAAGGTGCATTGCTCGGTGCTTGCCGAGGAAGCGGTCAAGAGTGCCGTTGCGGATTATTACCGTAAGATTGGTCGGGAGATTGACTTTGACTGTGAGGTCGGCTGTGATAGCTGCGCTGCCTGCGGTCGCGTTGATTGACTGTAAGACTCTGATAAAGTAAAAAAGCCGTTTTCGTTGAACGAAAACGGCTTTTTTATTTTTGATTTAATTCATACAGTGGCTTGACCGCGAATACATTAAAATTGTACTGCAAAGGACAGGCTTTTTTCTTCAAATCCCATCCAAGAGCGCGTCACATTGCTTTTCGAAATGGCAAAGAATGGGCGTTCAAGAGGCGAAAAATGCCCCTGAATTGCGAACTCGCGTTTTGCACAATATGTAGAAAAAACACTTGTGATTTTGTGCAACTTGCTACATCTCTTTTCTGTTCTTTTTCTCTGAAAAGCAGTGGGAATTAAGCGTAAAAGTTTGAATAAATTTTAACACCTCAAATGTGAATTTTGAAAACTCCTATATTTTCTTGATTTTTTAGTTAAACAGCGTTCAATTATTTGAAAACATGACAAAGAAAAAAAGATACAATTGAATTGCAAGGAAAAAAAAGGAATGAATAGCGTCGAAAAATAATTGGCAATTGATGGAAAAAGAAACGAAAATGTGAAGAAAGAGAAGAAAAACGGGATTTTTTTTGCTTGACTTTTGAAAGTGGATATGTTATGATATTATATATTAAAAAAGTATAGCATAGGGGAATTGCGCGTTTTTTTGGGGTAAACCATGAAATCGGGCGGTTCAGCGAACTTGATTTGAGGAGGAGAATTCATGAAGAACACCGGAACCAAAAGGCTTTTGTCACTTATTCTGGCGTTGCTGATGGCGGTGCCGGGCTTTACCGGCTTGTCCGCATCTGCCGCGACTGACAGTGGCAATTCCACGCTTCCCTCGGGTAACGCTCCTGTTTTGAGCGATGCCTTGGACGCGGATGCCTACAAAACCTATCTCTCGACCACGATAGCTTCGCTTCGTTTTGGCGAGGATACGCGTGATGCGCTGTTGAAAGCGGCGTATGGCGATGACAAAGACGAGGACGGCGTTACACGCTTTAATGAGATTTGGACATCGCTTGTCAAGAAGGGAACTGTTGATGCATCGATTGATGTGGACAGCGAGCTGTCTGTTCTGAATCTGGATGAATCGACCAAAACCAAGGTCGTTGCCGAATTGACAGATGATGATGTTGTCCGCTATATGAAGGGCGCAAATGACTATGAAAACATCGTAGACATTATGCAATATGTGACATCCGATTCCGATGTTGCCCGCCCTGCTGTTGAGAGCGATTTCGAGAGCAAGGAGGATTACCGTGAGGGCTCTGTTTACCTTTCGGATATGGGTAATATCACTTGGACATTCGATGTTCCCGAGAGTGGATTCTACAATATCTCCTTTGATTATTACGCTGTTAAGAGCTCGGTTTCGACAATTCAGCGTATGATGTATATCGACGGTGAGATTCTTTTCTCCGAATCGCGCAATCTGTCCTTCTCGAAGAACTGGAGCTATCAGTATGTTGACCTTGATGAGAACGGCATTCCCGATTACCGCGAGGGCAAGCATTCTTTCAGGCAGGATAAAAATGAGAATGACCTTCGTCCCGACATTGTGCAGACTCCCGAATGGCGTACATATTACTGCTCGGATACGGAAGGCTATTATACCGGTTATTTCTCGATCTATTTCTCCGCGGGTGAGCATCAGATTACTCTTTCCGGTCTTCGTGAAGAGGTCGTGATTGGCGGTATTTCTCTCCTTTCTCCTAAAACCTTTAAGAGCTATGCAGAGTACATTGCTGACTATGAAAAAATGAGTGAAGCAACGAGTGGCGAAAAGCATCCCCTCGGCAGCAGTGTTGTAAAAATTGAGGCGGAAACACCCGACTATGTATCCGACACGTCGGTTTACATGGCAAATGACCGCACCTCTCCTATCAACTCTCCTACAAATCCCTCTTCTCAGTATTATAATGTATTAGGAAGAGAAGGCTTCAGTTCAATGGGACAGTGGGCGGCTTATGAGTTCACTGTTGAGGATGACGGCTTTTACAGCTTTGCGATGCGCTATCATCAAAATACCCTTGAAGGTATGTTTGTTTCGCGTGCTATCAAGCTTTGGAGCAGTGACGGCGCATACGGTGAAGCCAACGGCACGGCAACTCTTCCCTTTGAGGAAGCATCTCTGCTTCGCTTTGACTATTCGGACGATTGGCAGAGCCGGTATATCGGTGACGGTGAAACGACATTTGAATTCTATTTCAAAAAGGGCGTTACCTACAGAGTGGTCTTTGAGGTCAGTCTTGGTCAGCTTGCTGATGTTATTCAAAGAGTACAAAATTCTCTTGAAGTCATCAACGAATGCTATCTGAACATTCTGAAGCTGACAGGTGCAACACCTGACGAATACCGCGATTATAAATTCAATCAGATTATGCCCGGTACTGTCCGTAATCTTTTGTTACAGTCCTATGCGCTTGATGATGTTTCAAAGGAGCTCCGCAAGCTTTGCGGCTCGGGCGGTTCGCATACAGCAACGCTTGACAGCGTCGCACTTCTTCTGTATCGCATGGGAAGCAAGGAAAGCGAAATTGCTGCAAACCTTTCTACATTAAAATCTTACATAGGTACACTTGGTACATGGATTAACACCTCGAAGGCACAAACTTTGCCGACAGACCTCATTCAGGTTCAGAATATTGAAGCAAAGAAGCCGCGTGCAAACGCAAACTTCTGGGAGTCGTTTTCCTACGAGGTTGTCGCGTTCTTTTCCAGCTTTGTTGTTGACTACAACTCAATGGGTATCGTTGAGGGTACGGAAAGTAAGACCTCAATTGATGTGTGGCTTGCAACAGGTCGCGACCAGTCACTTATCTGGCGCAACATGGTGGATAACAAGTTCACTCCCCAAACGCAGATTGCCGTCAATCTGAAGCTGGTTGCGGGCGGTACGATTTTGCCATCGGTTCTGGCAAAGCAGGGCCCTGATATTTATCTCGGTCTTGGCGCGGCAGATGCGGTGAACTACGCAATCCGAAGTGCAGTTCTTCCTGTCGAGAGCTATGACACCTTTGACGAAACGCTTGGCTATGATAACTATGATCCCAAGACCGATACCTACTATATGAACGGTGAGGTCATTCCTAAGAGCGATATCAATTATAACTACGCAACTATGGTGCCGCTTTCACTTTACGGCAGAACCTATGGCTTGCCCGAAACGACATACTTCCCGATGCTTTTCTACCGTAAGGATATTTTTGCAGAGGAAGGGTTAGAGCTTCCTGAAACATGGGATGATATGCTCTCGATTTCTTCATCCTTCCAAGCAAACAATATGGAGATCGGTCTTGCTTACGGTACGGCAGTGAACATTTTTATTTACCAAAACGGAGGCAGCCTCTGGCGCTATGAGGATGACGAGTTTTATGACGCGAAGTACGCGGGCGCACACATCGGCTTGGACACCGACGAAGCACTTGACGCCTTCAAGAAGCTTGCACGACTCTATACAGACTATTCGTTCCCCGTTTCGTTTGATCCCGCTAACCGTTTCCGTACGGGCGAGATGCCGATGATTGTTTCGGATTACAGTACGTGCTATAACCAGCTGATCGTCTTTGCGTCGGAAATCGCAGGTCTTTGGGAATTTGCACCTTTGCCCGGTACCAGACGCGTGAATGAAAACGGTGAGACCATTCTGGACCGTCGCTCTGTTGCCACGGTTACCGCTGTCACCATGATGAACGGCTGTCGCGATGATGAAGCGGCATGGACATTCATGGCATGGCAAGGAGGCGCTGATATTCAGTCGCAGTACGGTAATGAAATGGTTGCCTTGGTCGGTCCTGCTGCTAAGTATGCAACAGCGAATATTCAGGCACTTGACCTTCTTTCGTGGTCCACCTCTGAGGCTAATGCTCTGCGTACTCAGTTCGAGCAGCTTGCAGCTGTGCCGAACTATCCCGGTTCCTATATTATCGGCCGCTATATTGGCTTTGCGATGATGGATGCCATCAATGAAGATATCGAGCCGACCGAGGCCTTGCGCAATTATATTACCGCCATCAATAAGGAATTGATTCGTAAGCGTAAGGAATTTGACGGCAAGGTCTTCCATTATCCTGATGGCAAGGTTACATTTGATGTTCCTCCGCTTGAAATCGGTGAAAAGCCGCCGCTTAAGGACGCTTCTAACTGATAACGGTGCATTTTAACTTTATAAGGAGATAAGATTCTATGTCAATGAGTCAAACAAAAAAGCGTGCAACTGCTCGTAAAGAGATGACACGCGCGCAGTGGACATGGAGAGAGATGAAGCGCAATAAGGTTGCTTATCTGATGGTTGCGCCCTTTATGATTCTCTTTTTGGTCTTCACGGTTTTTCCTGTGTTTTTCTCAATGTTTTTGAGTTGCACCGAATTTAATATGCTGGAAGCACCGCGTTGGCTTGGTCCCGAAAACTATATTCGCCTTTTTCTTGAAGATGATATTTTCATTCTTGCTTGCAAGAATACGCTGATTTTTGCGGCAATTACAGGTCCTGCATCCTACCTTCTGTCGCTCTTCGTTGCATGGTTTATTAACGAATTGCCTCCGAAGATTCGTGCGGTTGTGACTCTGATTTTCTACGCCCCCTCTATTTCAGGCGGTGTTTATATGGTTTGGCAGATTCTCTTCTCAAGTGACTCTTACGGCTATGTCAATGGCTTCCTTTTGGACCTTGGCTTGATTGACACGCCGATTCTGTTCTTCCAGAATGCAGAATATGTCATGCCGCTTTGTATCGTCGTTGCTCTTTGGACATCGCTCGGTACAGCATTCCTTTCCTTTATCGCAGGCTTGCAGACCATCGACCGCAGTCTTTTCGAGGCGGCGGCGGTGGATGGCATCAAGAATCGTTGGCAGGAGCTTTGGTATATCACATTGCCGAAGATGCGTCCTCAGCTGATGTTCGGTGCCGTGCTTTCGATTACACAGTCGTTTGGCTTCGGTGCGATTGTTACCGCGCTTTGTGGCTTCCCGTCGGTTGATTATGCCGCTCATACGATTGTTCACCATCTTGACGACTATGGTGGACAGCGTTTTGAGGTCGGATATTCTTCCGCTATCGCAGTTGTGCTGTTCGTTGTCATGCTGGGCAGTAACATTCTGATTAAGAAATTGATTTCAAAGGTGGGACAGTGATATGGCAAAGCCAAGAAAGTTAAGAACCCGCAGTCATAGAGTTGTCTTAAACCGTTCTGCAGGCGGTGATACAAGCATTACCGTTTTCCTTGTGATTATGGGTGCTTTCATGTTCCTGCCGATGCTCTATGTCATCATGCAGTCCCTGAAGCCTCTTGACGAGCTTTGGATGTTCCCGCCAAGATGGTATGTCGTCAACCCCACGCTGTCAAACTTCGGTGATTTGTTCTCGCTTATGAATACATCGTGGGTGCCTTTCTCCCGTTACATTTTCAATACTGTCTTTATTACCTTCTGTGGTACACTCGGCAACCTGGTCCTCGGCTCTATGTCGGCATATGCCATGGCAAAGATCAAATTCCCGGGCCGTAATATCATGTTCCAAATGATCGTCATGTCGCTGATGTTCCACCAGACAGTTCACCAGGTCACGCACTTTATCATCTTAAGCTCTATCGGCGTTGTGGATACATATCTTGCAATCATTCTTCCTGCTCTTGCAAGCACCATGGGACTTTACCTCATGAAGCAGTTTATGGAAAGCTCGGTTTCGGATGCTGTCCTTGAAAGTGCGCGTCTTGACGGTGCAAGTGAATTTAGGATTTTCCTGACAATTGCCATGCCGATGGTTAAGCCTGCTTGGCTGACCTTGATTATTGAGTCCTTCAAGGGACTTTGGAATACGGGTGCATCCGTTTACATCCATTCCGAGCAGCTCAAAACCTTCAACTATGCAATTCAGCAGATTGTCTCGGGCGGTGTCGCGCGTGCAGGTGCAGGTGCGGCCGCAACCGTTGTCATGATGCTCGTACCGATTACCGTTTTTGTCATCAGCCAGAGTAAAATCATCGAGACGATGGGCTCCAGCGGTATGAAAGATTAAAGGAGGCGCAGAACATGAAAAAAGTAAGCAGAATCTTTCTTGTTGCGTTTTGCGCAATCTTGATTTTCGGTGCGGCAATTCCCGCCTCTGCGGTCGAGCCGTATCAGACCTATACCTATTCCAAAGATGGCTATGCACTTCACTCTCCCGCTGCCTATAAGCCGATGCAGACCATTGATTCAAGCTATATCGGTCTTTATGATACCGACCCCGGTATTGCTTTTGACGAGGCAGCAGATATTACGACGGATGCGGACGGAAATGTCTATCTTTCGGATACCAAGAACAACCGCATCATTGTCATGAACCAGTATTATAAGCTGAAATATATCATCAGCAGCTTTGTGAACCAGTACGGCTCAACAGATGACCTTCTGAAGCCGACAGGACTTTTCGCTAATGAGGATTACCTCTATGTATGCGATACAGGTCATGAGCGTATTGTGGTATTTGACCGCGATGACGGTAGCTATCATTCAATTATTGAGCAGCCAAAATCGGCTCTCTTCGGTGAAGATTCCATTTATACGCCGATTGCCGTTGCCGTTGACCAATACGGTCAGGTGTTCGTCGTATCGTCGAGTACCTATCAGGGCGTCATTCTGATGACACAGGACGGTAGCTTTATCGGCTTTATCGGCGCACAAAAGGTTGTGTACAGCGTTTTTGATATCATTTGGCGCCGCTTCATGACCGAGGAGCAGAAAAAGCTGCAGACCTCCTATATTTCAACAGAGTTTAACAACCTCACAATTGATGATGACGGCTTCATTTATGTGACGACATCATCCATCGATGAATCCAATCAGCTTTCGGCAATCACAAGCAAATCCTCCGACTATTCACCTGTTAAAAAGCTGAATGCGGCGGGTGACGAGATTATGAGGCGTAACGGCTTCTTTGACCCGGGTGGAGAGGTCGATGTTCAGACACTTTCTAACGCGGAAATCAAAGGACCTTCGACTATTGTCGATGTGGCGGTCGGTGAAGAGGGAAGCTGGTCAATCATCGATGCCAAGCGCAAGAAAATCTTTACCTATGACCAAAACGGCAACCTGCTCTTTGCCTTTGGCGACAGTGGCAGACAGCTTGGTAACCTGGCGAGCATTACAGCAGTGACCTATCAGGGCGCTAACCTTCTGGTGCTTGACCAGATGTCCGACTCCTTTACCGTTTATAAGCGTACCGACTACGGTCAGCTTTTAATTGATGCTCTGCATCATGAAAACAACCGCGACTATGAGGCATCCATCGAGGCATGGCAGGGCGTTCTCCGTCACAACAACAACTTCGATGCTGCTTATATCGGTGTCGGTAAGGCACTTTATCGCGAAGCAAAATACGATGAGGCAATGGAATACTTTGAGGCGGCATTTGATGCTGAAAACTATTCCTTGGCTTATAAGGAAATTCGTAAAATCTGGATTGAGGATTATTTCATCCTGATTCCGATTGTTCTGATTGCAGTGATTGTAGCATGGGTGCTCTTCAGCAAGAAGACAAAGAAGGTCAACTACCTGACATCCATCTCAACCGAAAAGCGTACCTACTGGCAGGAGCTTTGCTACGCCTTCCACCTGATGTACCACCCATTCGATGGCTTCTGGGATTTGAAGCATGAAAAACGAGGCTCTGCCCGCGCCGCTTCAACTTATATTGTCCTGACAATTGTGGCGTTCTTCTATCAGTCTGTCGGTACAGGTTATATTGCAAATCCGACAAATGAGTATTCGACCATTTTTGTGCAGATACTCGCAGTCGGCGTACCGCTTGCACTCTTTGTTATTGCAAACTGGTGCCTGACCACGCTCTTTGACGGTGAAGGCTCCTTTAAGGACATTTATATCGCTTGCGGTTATGCCTTGTCTCCCATGCCGCTTCTGATTATTGTGTCGACAATGTTGAGTAATATTCTGACACAAGAGGAAATGGCAATTTCCACGATGCTTGCCGTTATCGCATTCATTTGGGCAGGACTTCTCCTGTTCTTCGGTACTGCGGTGACACATGACTATTCCATGGGCAAGAACTTCATCACGATTGTTGGCTCTGTATTGGCAATGGCAGTCATTATGTTTATGGCAATCCTGTTCTCAAGCTTGATTACAAAGATTGTCTCTTTCGTTTCTTCGATTATCATCGAAGTCAGCTACCGAATGTAAAGGAGTGAAATCATGAAAATGAAGAAAATAACAGCAGCCCTTTTGTCGGTAGTCATGCTCATCTCGAGCTTTATTGTGCTTGTTCCCTCTGTATCTGCGGCAGAAGCAAGCAATGGAAATGCTCCTTTTGCTGACTATGAAAGCGCTACAACCGCCGCAATGGAGGAGCGCGTTTATGAGTCCGCCGATGAATACCTTGCAAAGTTCATGCAGCTTCGCGTGACAAACGGTCAGTATCAGCTTTATGCCAACTCATTTACAGGTGAGGTTGCACTTAAAAACAAGCTGACAGGCCAGATTCTGACAACTAACCCCTACGCTCTCGGTGAAAAGACCGGTGATGGTGTTCAGTGGTGGTCGGTTGACGCGACAAGAGAAAAATTGCTTTCTCAGCTCATTATTAATTATAAGGATGAGTTCGGCGCAAAGAAGTCTATGTACAGCTTCTCTGATGCTGCAGAGCGCGGTCAGATTCTCGTCAAGGACATCAAAAACGGTATTCGTGTCGAGTATATCATGGGACGCTTGAATACCACCTACTTGCTTCCTATGTATATCATGGCAGACCGCTTTGAGTCCGAGCTTCTCACACCCTTTTATGAGCGCTTGGATGAGCTTCTTGCAAGCTACGGTGAAACCAATATGTACGACCCTGAAAGCGGCTTGACCCGTCAGGAGTACTACAACGAAATCATTGAAAAATACCGTTCAAACGAGTATAAGATTTTCCAGAATGCTTACTTTGCATTCAATAAGATTTACGAATCCTATACCGAAAAGAACCCGAACAAGGGTATGTCAAACTCGGCACTTGAAGAAATGCAGAAGGACTTTCCTATCACCGCCAAGAAGGATAGTGAAGGAAACTACAATGTCATTTGGGTTGCCGATGTCAATACCGATGTTCAGAAATCCCAGCTTGAAGAGCTGATTAAGAGTTACTGCCCGCAGTACGGCTATGACGATCTGGAAGCTGACCACAATGCAACCATGTATGTGGCAGAGGACAAGAAGCAGCCGCTTTTCCGTCTCTCGCTCGAATATGTGTTGAACGAGGACGGTATGTCTGTCCGTCTTCCTGCATCGGCTATCCGTTATGATGAATCCTTCTTGACACTTGAGGATATCGCCATTAACCCCTATTTTGGTGCGGGCGATATGCAGAAGGACGGAAGCGTGTTCTTCCCCGACGGCAGTGGTTCAATTCTGAATTTTAAGGACCTTTATAACGACAATAAGATGATTTCTGACTCGCCGTCAGGTAAGGTTTACGGTGAGGACTATGCTTACTATACAATTACAGGACAGCATCAGGAATCTATCAGAATGCCTGTTTACGGCGTCGTTGAGACAGAGACAACCGCGACTGTAACCTCCGAATATGAGACCACAAGAGGTTATCTCGCCATCATCACCGAGGGTGATGCCCTGTCCCAGATCAAAGCAGAATTTGGTGCAGGTGAGCATCCGTTTGCTTCTGTTTATAGCATTGTCACTCCGCGTCCCATTGACGAATATGAGCTTGAAAATGCACTTTCCGCAACAGGCTCCGGTGCTGAAAAGTGGACTGTTGTTTCGGATAAGAAATACACAGGCAACTACAAGACTAAAATCGTCATGCTGACCGATAGCGCACTTGGTGACAGCTTGATTGCCAATGGCAAGATTGACAGCTATTACGGTGCAGACTGGATTGGTATGGCAGGCGCTTACCGCGATTATCTTGAAGAAAACGGCTTCATCAATCCTATGACCGAGGATGATGTCGAGGAGCAGTTGCCCCTGTATATTGAATCCTTCGGTACGATTGAGACAATTGAAAAATTCTTCTCAATGCCGATTACTGTTCATGTACCGCTGACAAAATTCAGCGATATACAGAAAATGTATGATGATCTTTCGGCAGAGGGAATCACCAATGTCAACTTCCGTCTTGTCGGCTTTGCAAACGGTGGCATGAAGAATCTTTATCCCGCCAAGTTGAAGTGGGAGAAGGAAGCGGGCGGCAGCAGCGGCTTCAAGAAGCTTCTTGCCGATGCGAAGGAAAACGGCTATGGCGTTTATCCCGATTTTGACTTCCTGTACATCAACGAAACAGGTCTTTTTGACGGTATTTCCATGAAGGAAATGGCTGTCCGTACAGTTGATGACCGTTATGCAAGCAAGCAGATTTACAATGCGGTCTATCAGGACTTCTTCACCTATTTCAACATTTGCGTTGCTTCCTCAAAGCTCAGCTCTTACTTCAAGAAGTTTGACAGTAGCTATAAGAAGTATAACGCAGAGGGCCTGTCTCTTGCATTCTTTGCATCGGATTTGAACTCCAACTTTGATGAGGACAATCCCGCAACCCGTGAGGATGCGAAGAAGCATTATATGGCGTTCCTTGAAAAAGCTGCTGAAAAGTACAGCATCTTGACCGAGGGTGGCAATATTTACACAACGAGCTATGTTGACCATATGCTGAATATGCCGATTGAAAGCAGTAACTATAGCTATGCAAGCTATTCTGTTCCGTTTATCGGTATGGTTCTGCACGGTTATCTCAACTATGCAGGCACTCCCTTCAACGAGGCGGGTGATGTCAATTACAACATCATGCGTTCTATTGAAAACGGTATGTCTCCTTACTATGTGCTTTCCTATAACAGTAAGAATACCGCACTCTTGAAGCAGGATGAAATGCTCAGCCAATATTATTCTATCAGATATGATATTTGGTTTGGTTCAACAGATGATGAGGGCAATTTCGAGTCGGGCGAGCTTCTGAACCAGTACCGCTTGCTCAATGCCGCAATCGGCGATTTGCAAACCGCAAGAATTACCGATTATGCACATCTCTACTATGAGCGTGTTCGTACGGAGGAGGAAATCCGCCGCGATGAGCTTGCGCTTCTTGAAAATATCATGCAGTCGATTATTAGTTCCGCATCCAAGCAGGAGGCTATCAAGAAGGGTGAATACCGCCGCGACCTTGAAACTTATCTCCAGATTGAGAAGCTGGTTGCTAAACTCGGAACTGATGCTTCCTTGCTTGCAAAGGAAATGGCACCCTTCCTTCAGGAAATCTATACCATTCAGACCTTGAGTAAGGCAGAGGAAATTGACGCCGCACTTGCTGAATTCGTTTCGGCATTTGTTGCAGGCAAGGATGTTTCCGAGGTGGCCGTCAGCGTTGCGATGGCAGAGGCTGTTGCAAACACAGAGGCACTTGATGCTGCTTATGTTGCATACATTCAGAGTCTGCCTGTTGAAGATCGCCCCACGAATGAGGAGGCTGCAAACAACCGTCGCCTGATTGTCGAAAAGGCAAGCGCCTACTATGAGGTTCTGGCAAGCAGCCGTGTTGCCGACTATCAGAGCGGCGCACTCAAGTATGAGCCCGGTAAGAAGGTTTGCGTACAGGTCGATGTCGAAAGCGTTGCCGCTGACATTGCATCGATTCTGAAGGTGGAGCAGCTGACTGATGAGCAGCTTGAGGCAGTTCGCGCAGCAGCACAAGCTGTTGCAGATTCTTATGTTTCCGCCGAGGAAGCCGATGAGACTGTCACTGTTCTGAAGGTTGATATGGCTTATGTGTCCACGGAAACTGAATCCTTGGCAACCGATTTTGACAGCTATGTCAAGACACCGTACTCGCTAAACGATAGCCGCTGTGTCATGGTGACCTATTCCAAGGGTTACAAAACCGACAAGCAGGAGGATGTCAACTTCATCCTGAACTACAACCTGTTCGATATCGAAATCCGCTATACCGATAGCGAGAGCGATTTCACAGTCGAGCTCTTTGATGAGGAAGGCAAAAAGCAAACGATCAGCTATGAAAAGGGTGAGGTCGCCACATTTACCGTTCTGTCGTACATGTTTGTACGCATTAATTAAGGGGGGAGAAAACACATGACAAATACAAAAACAAATCAAATGGCAAAGCTCCCCGTTGATGTGAAGAAGCCGAAGCGTCGCCGTGCATCCTCTTTGGATGCACGGAAGGCGCGGTCGGGCTACCTCTTTGTCCTTCCGTTTATCCTTGGTATTCTTCTCATCTATTTTCCCGTTATCATCGATTCAATCTGGTTCAGCTTTAACAAGGTTGCCGGTAAACCGGGCGGTACGGGCTTCACCCTGACCTTCTGCGGACTTGAATACTACAAGCAGGCGCTTTTTGGTGATGCCAAATTCGTGCAAACGCTGATAGTCGGTATCAAGCAGCTGCTCTTTGATGTACCTGCAATTGTTATTTTCTCACTCTTTATTGCAGTTATCATGAACCAGCGCATGCTTGGCCGTGCGGCATTCCGTGCAATCTTCTTCATCCCTGTTATTCTCTCTACCGGTCTTATGGATGCCATCAACCAGAGTGATGTGCTTGCAGACAGTAATGCAAGCGGCTCTATTTCGACAGGTTCAGGCCAAAATACAGCACAGGGTATTGTTTCGGTCATGGATATCACGGCGCTCTTTCAGGACATGAAAATCGGTACAGAGCTTGTCACCTATGTCGTGTCACTTGTTAACGATATCTATAATATCGTCAACCGCTCGGGCGTTCAGATGCTGATTTTCCTTGCAGGCTTGCAGTCAATTTCTCCCGCTATCTATGAAGCGTGCGAAATTGAGGGCGCGAGCGCATGGGAAACCTTCTGGAAAATCACATTCCCGATGGTCAGCCCGATGATTATGGTTAATGCGATTTATACGATCATTGACGCGTTTACATCGCAATCCAACCAGGTCATGAACTACATTAACACGCAGTTCAGCAGTGCACAGACCGAGCTTGCAACATCAATGGCATGGATTTATTTCGCGCTTGTTATGTTGATTATTGCGGCGTTCGTCGGTATCACATCGGCATATATATTCTATCAGAAGAGAGATTAAGGAAGGAGGGAAGCCATAATGGATGCAAAAAATGTTCCGCAAATGCCCCGTGTGACCAAAGAGTCCAAGAATAAAATTCGCATTGAAATGGAAGACAGAACTCCTTTCTGGACTCGAATGAGAAGAAAAATCTTCTCTATGTACTTCCTTCAGAATGTGGTTTGGTATCTCTTCCGCCTTCTTCTGATGATTGGCGTCTCCTTCGTTATTCTTTATCCGTTTATTTCCAAAATCGCCGGCTCCTTCATGAGCATCAGCGATTTCCGTAATGCGACGGTCCGTCTGATTCCGAAGGACTTTACATTTGGCAACTATACCGCACTTTTCTTTGAGCGAGATTATCCCGGTGCCTTTATCAACACCCTGACACTTTCGCTTGTTTGTGCGCTCATTCAGACCTTTGTCTGTTGCTTGATTGGTTACGGCCTTTGCAAGTTCAGATTCAAGGGTAACAAGCTGATTTTTGCTCTTGTGATTTTGACAATGATTGTCCCTCACCAGACCATTCGATTGGCTCTCAGAATGAAGTTCCACTACTTTGATTTGGGCGGTATCTCTACAATCGGTATTCCCGGTATTCTTGGTGTGTTCGGCATCAATGTCAGCCTGTCGGATACCTATTGGCCGATGATTCTCCTGTCAATCACAGGTCTTGCCTTTAAGAACGGTCTTTACATCTTCATGATGCGTAACTTCTTTACGGGCGTGCCCGATGAGCTTGAGGAATCCGCATATGTTGACGGCTCCGGCGTTATGAAGACCTTTTTCAAGATCATTCTTCCGCTTTCCATTCCTATGCTGATTACCATTTTCCTCTTCTCATTTGCATGGCAATGGACAGATAACTTCTATGTCGAGACCTTTATGGCGCAGAGAGAATTTACCTTGATGCCTGACCTGATTAAAGAAATTCCCGAATCTCTGCGAACAACCGAGGCAGGCTATGAGACCTTCTATACTGCGATCCGTAATACCGCAGGTCTGATGATTATTGCGCCGCTTGTTGTGCTTTACCTCTTCTGCCAGAGATACCTGATTCAAGGTATCGAGCGTTCTGGTATCGTCGGTTAAGCCATCGGTTGCGCACGGATATTTCTTGAATACGCAAAACGGACTGCCTGCTTTTTTTTGCAGGCAGTCCAATCTTTTTTCTCCGCTTTCTCTTCTTTTTTGCCTCTCTGCTTGAAGTATTGATGTATTTTCCTTTTTTTACTTAAAATCGTATATTTTTTCGTCAAAAATCAGTTTTTTTTTCAAAAAAACTATGGACTTTTTCAATGAAATATTGTATAATAAATTGAATAGAAACGCCTGCTTTTAATACGCTCGACTTTGTGAAAAAATCACAATGATGCAATGGAAAACAGGTGAAAATAAACCTTGAGGAGGGTATGAACATAATATGAAGAAGAAAATGACAACAGTTGCCTTTGTTGACACGCCTGAAAAGGCGGCGGCACTTGACGCTCTGATTGCATCGCATAAGGGCGAGGCGGGCTGCGCGATGCGTGTGCTTCAGGGCGCGCAGGAAATTTACGGTTATCTGCCGATTGAGGTACAGAAGAGAATTTCAGTTGGACTTGATGTACCGATGGCAGAAATCTACGGTGTTTCCACCTTCTACTCACAGTTTGCCCTGAATCCGAAGGGCAAGGTTGCCATTGCTGTTTGCCTTGGAACTGCTTGCTATGTCAAGGGCGCGGGCGACTTAATCAACAAGGTGTCCGAAATTATCGGTATTCAGGCGGGTGAGACCTCTGCTGACGGTAAGTACAGCCTGGATGCAACCCGTTGCATCGGCGCGTGCGGACTTGCGCCTGTTCTGACCATCAACGAGGATGTTTACGGCAGACTTGCTGTTGGCGATGTCAAGGATATCCTGAATAAGTACGAATAATTCCGTTTGAAACTGAAAATTCAAAAAGGGGTTTGCGGCGTTTGAACGGCGCAATATGGAACATATGAAGATTTCAACCATTGCATCACTTCTTGACGCTCAGGTTTACACTTGCGAGGATTTACTTGAATCCGAGGTCTATGAGGCGTGCGGTAGCGATATGATGAGCGATGTTCTCGCTTATGTCAAAAATCAAGCGGTATTGCTTTCGGGACTTGTCAATTCACAGGTCGTACGCACTGCCGATATGATGGATATGCGGTGCATTGTTCTTGTACGGAGTAAGGTGCCAACCCCCGATATGATTGAATTGGCGAAGGAAAGTGGAATTGTTTTGCTCTCCACCCATATCAGAATGTACGAGGCGTGCGGTATTTTGTATGTGAATGGCTTGAAGGCAAGCGCAGAAGCTTCATGCGTCTGACACTTTCCTTTAAGAGAAGGGGAGGTGTCTTCTATGAGTGAACCGCTTGTATTTACCTTTGTCGTTGACGGCGAGAACTTCACCTCTGCCGGTAATGCATCGGTCGCAGTCAAGAAAAAGCTGCGGTGGCTTGGACTTTCACCGGATATCATCAGGCGCGTGTCGGTTGCCATGTACGAGGGCGAAATCAATATGGTCATTCATGCGGGGGGCGGCGTTGCAACCGTCACCGTGACGGATGAGCAGATCGAGATTCTGCTTGAAGACAAGGGCCCGGGCATTCCCAATATCGAGCTTGCGATGCGTGAGGGCTTTTCAACAGCATCTGACCATATTCGTGACCTTGGCTTTGGTGCAGGCATGGGCTTGCCAAACATGAAGAAAAATACGGATTCCATGAACATTCTGACAGAACAGGGGAAGGGTACAACCATTCAAATGATTATCAAAATCTGAAGTGCGTGTCCTTTGACTGCACTTGGAAGCGAGGGCAATATGAATGCATACAATCATTCGGTATCACTTGACATTGAAAAATGCAATGGCTGTACCACTTGTCTGAAACGCTGTCCCACTGAGGCAATTCGCATTCGGGGCGGACACGCGGTCATTGATTCCGCGCGCTGTATTGATTGCGGACAATGCATCATTCACTGTCCCTACAATGCCAAAAAGGCGGTTTGCCATAAGCTGACCGACCTGCCTGAAAGCAAGTATAAAATCGCGCTTCCTGCTCCCGCGCTTTTCGGACAGTTCGATAATCTTGATGAGATAGATACTGTCCTGCAAGGCTTGCTTGACTATGGCTTTGACGATGTTTTTGAGGTTTCGGTCGCGGCAGAAATTGTCTCGGATTACACGAGGCGCTACTGCAATGCATTTCCCGAAAAGAAGCCTGTGATATCGTCAGCCTGTCCTGTCATTGCCCGACTGATTTCACTCAAATTCCCTTATCTATGTGACAATGTTTTGCCGCTTCTGCCCCCTATGGAGATTGCCGCCATGAAGGCAAGAGAGCGCGCAAAGGAAAAAAACAGGAGCCTGCGTGACGAGGATATCGCGGTGGTGTTTATTTCACCCTGTCCCGCCAAGGCGAGTTATGTCAATAACCGCACAGACGGCAGAAAATCTTATGTAGACTATGTTGTTTCAATGCGGGATATCGGCTTTGAGCTTCTTTCACATATGAAGAGGGGCATCACACCCACACCGCTTTCCCGCACAGGTATGATCGGCATTGGCTGGGCGACCTCGGGCGGCGAAGCAACGGCGGTCTTTAACAATAAGTATCTGGCGGCAGACGGTATCGAAAATGTCATGCGCGTGCTTGAGGATATTGACAATCATGTTATGCCTGACCTTGACTTTATCGAGCTGAACGCCTGTACGGGCGGATGCGTCGGCGGTTCCTTAACCGTTGTCAATCCGTTCATAGCAAAGGCAAGATTGCGTTCTCTCAAGCGTTATCTGCCTGTCTCGCAAAACGGTGCTGATAATCCGGACAGTGCCGACATTCCATCCCGCTATCTTGAAGAAGAGGGCGTGGCGTATCAGCCTGTCAGCGCACTTCATGCGGATAGGCAAACCGCTATGTCGCAAATGGCAGAGATTGAGCGGCTTGTCAAGTGCTTGCCAGGCATTGACTGCGGCTCGTGCGGCGCACCGAATTGCTTTGCATTTGCATCGGATGTTGTGCGCGGTCGGGCAAAGACCGATGATTGCATGGTTCTTTTGCACGCTCAATATAAGACACTTCTTGAACGCATGAAAGAAATTGAAGCAAGTGAGAGGGACACAAAATGACGGTAAGTGAACTGACGGCGGCACTCGGTGTGACACCGCTTGCGATGCCTGATCCCGAAAGAGAAGTCACAGGTGCATATGCAGGTGACCTTCTCAGCTGGGTAATGGGGCGCGCAAAGGAGGGCAATGTCTGGGTGACTGTCATGACAAACGCCAATACCATTGCCGTTGCCACCCTGTCGGACTCGTCGCTTGTCATCATTTCGGACGGCAGCGATGTGCCCGAGGATATCATCGCACTTGCCGAGGAAAAGGGTGTCAATCTCGCAAAAACAGAGCTTGCAACCTATGAGCTTTGCGTGCAGATCGGCAAGCTTCTCTCATGAACCGCTATTATTACGATTTACACATTCATTCCTGTCTTTCGCCTTGCAGTGACAACGATATGACACCGCATAACATTGCAGGAATGGCAACGCTCTGCGGCTTGCAAATTGTTGCACTCACCGACCACAACAGCGTCAAAAACTGCCGTCCCTTCTATCAGGCGTGCCGCAAGCATGGCTTGATTGCCATTGCGGGCATGGAACTGACAACTGCCGAGGATATTCACCTTGTCTGTCTTTTTGAAACGCTTGAGAGGGCAGAGCAATTTGAGTCTGCCATTGCAGAGCGACGCATTCTCTATCGCAATAAAAAAGAAATTTTCGGCGACCAGCTTGTCATGAATGATGAGGACGAGGTCGTTTGCGAGGAGGAATACCTCTTAATCAATGCGACCACCCTGTCGCTTGAGGAGGCAACCTCACTTGCAAGGGATTACGGTGCGGTGGCATTTCCTGCCCATATCGACAGGGAATCCAATGGCATTCTCGCGATTCTGGGCGAATTTCCCGAAGAGCCGCGCTTTTCCTGTGTCGAGCTTCACGATGCCGAAAACACCGAGAGCTACAAGGAAAGGTACAATCTTTCGGACAAGAAAATTCTCGTCAGCTCGGATGCGCATCATCTGTGGGACTTGAGAGAGGTCAATGCATATGTAGAGCTTGATGACGAGCCATACTCGTCAGAGCTTGTACGACGCAGATTTTTTGAGTATTTGAAATCATGAAAGAACTTTCACTCAACATATTGGATATTGCGCAAAATTCCATTCGTGCAAATGCAACACTGCTTGAAATCCTTTTGACCGAGGACGAGCAGACACTCACCATCACAGTGTCGGATAACGGCTGCGGCATGAAGGCGGATTTTCTCCGCCGTGTCACTGACCCCTTTGCCACCACGAGAACCACGCGCCGCGTGGGACTTGGCATTCCCTTTCTCAAAATGGAAGCCGAGCAGACGGGCGGCTATCTGACCTTGACCTCGCAAAGCGAGGAGGAGAGTGAAACGCATGGCACGGTTCTGACAGCGCACTTTTATAAAAACCATATTGATTTTATTCCGCTTGGCAATGTGACGGATACGGTTTGCACCCTGATTCACGGTGCGGACAAGGTGGACATTGTGTTCACCCACACCTACGGTGACCGAAGCGTTACACTGTCAACGCTGGAAATGCGTGCCATGCTCGGCGAGGATATTCCGTTATCCTCACCCGAGGTGATTGCGTGGGCGCGCGCGTATCTTGCCGAGGGCTATACCGAGCTTTACGGCTGATACAACCAAATTTGTCGAAACAAAATAAAAAATAATAAATATGCAGAAAGGAATTCATCTTATGAAGACTTTGGCAGAGCTCTCTGCTATCAGAGACCAAATGAAAAACAAAATTGCTCTTCGCGAAGGCAGTGCCGATACCCGCATCGTTATCGGCATGGCTACCTGCGGTATCGCTGCAGGCGCAAGACCGGTTTTGAATGCTTTTGTGGAGGAGATTAACCGCGCAAATCTGGTCGGTGAGGTCACCGTCACCCAGACAGGCTGTGTTGGCCTTTGCCAATATGAGCCGATTGTTGAGATTTACGCTCCCGGCAAGGAAAAGGTTACCTATGTCAAGATGACCGAGGACAAGGCTCGCGAGGTCGTTGAGAAACACATTAAAAACGGTGTTGTCGTTTCCGAATACACCATTGGCAATTCAAAAATAAATTGAGGAGGAACGCATAATGATTCGTTCACATGTGTTGATTTGCGGCGGTACAGGCTGTACCTCGTCCGGCAGTGTCAACATCCGTTTGGCACTTGAAAATGAAATTAAGGCTCAGGGACTTGAGGAAGAAATCAAGGTCATTCAGACAGGATGCTTCGGTCTTTGCGCACTCGGCCCGATTATGATTATCGACCCCGACGGGACCTTCTATTCCAGAATCACCGTTGAGGATATTCCCGAAATCGTCAGCGAACATCTTTTGAAGGGACGCGTTGTCGACCGCCTTGTTTATCACGAAGCAACCGAGGAAGAGAATGAGAAGGTTCAGAATGCCATTCACTCTCTTTCAAGCACCACCTTCTATAAGAAGCAGAAGAGAGTCGCTCTTCGTAACTGCGGTGTCATCAATCCCGAGGACATCGACGAATACATTGCAACCGATGGCTATCAGGCACTCGGTAAGGTTCTGACCGAAATGCAGCCGCAGGAGGTTATTGACATCATTAAGGAGTCGGGGCTTCGCGGCAGAGGAGGCGGCGGCTTCCCCACAGGTACCAAATGGCAGTTTGCTGCCAATCAGCCCGCAGGACAGAAGTATGTTGTCTGTAATGCCGACGAGGGTGACCCCGGCGCATTCATGGACCGTTCGATTCTTGAGGGTGACCCCCATGCACTCATCGAAGCTATGGCAATTGCAGGCTATGCAATTGGCGCAGATGAAGGCTATGTGTATGTTAGAGCAGAGTATCCGATTGCCATTCACCGTCTTGAAATCGCATTGAAGCAGGCTCGTGAATACGGCTTGCTCGGCAAGAATATTTTTGACACAGGCTTCAATTTTGATATTCAGCTTCGTCTTGGTGCAGGCGCATTTGTCTGCGGTGAGGAGACTGCACTTCTGACCTCTATTGAGGGCAATCGCGGCGAGCCCCGTCCCCGTCCTCCGTTCCCCGCAGTCAAGGGACTTTTTGGCAAGCCGACTATCATCAACAATGTTGAAACCTACGCCAATATTGCACAAATCATTTTGAACGGTGCCGCATGGTTTGCCTCTATGGGTACCGAAAAGTCGAAGGGTACCAAGGTCTTCGCTCTCGGCGGCAAGATTACCAATACAGGTCTTGTCGAAATCCCGATGGGTACAACTCTCCGTGAGGTCGTTGAGGAAATCGGCGGCGGTATCCCGAACGGTAAGAAGTTCAAGGCTGCACAGACAGGTGGCCCTTCGGGCGGATGTATCCCTGCTGAGCTGATTGATACCCCCATCGACTATGACAACCTGCTTGCTATCGGCTCTATGATGGGCTCGGGCGGCTTGATTGTCATGGACGAGGACAACTGCATGGTTGATATTGCCAAGTTCTTCCTTGAATTTACCGTTGACGAGTCCTGCGGTAAGTGCACACCCTGCCGTATGGGTACTGTCCGTCTGCTTGAGCTTCTCAATAAGATCACAAGCGGCAACGGCGAAATGGAGGACCTTGACCGTCTCGAAGAGCTTTGCCAGTACATCAAGACAGGCTCGCTTTGCGGTCTCGGTCAGACAGCGCCCAACCCTGTTCTTTCCACCTTGCGTTACTTCCGCGATGAGTATATTGCCCATGTCCGCGATAAGAAGTGTCCCGCAGGCGTTTGTAAGGATCTGTTGAGCTTTGTAATTGTTGAGGAAAAGTGTAAGGGCTGTACCGCTTGCGCGCGCGTTTGCCCTGTCGGTGCAATTTCGGGCACAGTCAAGAATCCTCATACCATTGACACAACCAAGTGTATTAAGTGCGGTGCCTGCATTTCCAAGTGCAAGTTCGGCGCAATCATCAAGAAATAAGAAGGAGGCGCAGAACTATGGAAATGATTAATCTGAAAATCAATGATAAAGAATATTCTGTTCCGAAAAATGCGACTGTTTTGGAAGCCGCAAGATATGCAGGCATTGACATTCCGACTCTTTGCTACCTAAAGGATATCAACGAAATCGGTGCGTGCCGTATCTGTCTTGTTGAGGTTAAGGGAGCGCGCGGTCTTGCGACTGCCTGCGTATGCCCTGTCAACGAAGGCATGGAAATCTATACCAATACACCCAAGGTTATTGCCGCAAGAAAGATGAACCTTGAGCTTCTGCTCTCGGCTCATGATAAGCAGTGCCTCTCCTGCGTTCGCTCAACCACCTGCGAATTGCAGAAGCTCTGCCTTGACTACGGTGTTGATGAAAACTATTTCCATGGCGAAAAGCCAACCTACGAGATTGAGGACAACGGTACATCCATCGTCCGCGATAACAACAAGTGCATTCTTTGCCGCCGTTGCGTCGGTGCGTGCAGCAATTTGCAGGGCATCGGTGCTATCAGCGCCGTCAACCGCGGCTTTGATACAATGATTGCTCCGTCCTTCAATCAGAAGCTGACCGAGACTACCTGTATCAACTGCGGACAGTGCATCGTGGCTTGCCCCACAGGCGCACTTCACGAAAAGGACGACACCCAGAAGGTCATGGATGCTCTTGCTGATAAGAGCAAGCATGTTGCCATCTTCTTTGCGCCCTCTATTCGTGCAACACTCGGCGAATGCTTTGGCTATGAGCCCGGTACAGATGTAGAAGGTAAGATGGTTGCTGCCGCGAAGGCACTCAATTTCGACGGCGTTTATGACATGAACCTCACCGCCGACCTGACGATTATGGAGGAGGCACACGAGTTCATCGAGCGTCTCCAAAATGGCGGCACACTTCCGATGATTACCTCCTGCTCGCCCGGTTGGATTAAGTACTGCGAGCATTATTTCCCCGAGATGACCGAGAATCTCTCGACCTGTAAGTCTCCTCAACAGATGTTCGGTGCAATGTATAAGACCTACTATGCACAGAAGATGGGACTTGACCCCAAGGATATCGTCACCGTCTCCTGCATCCCCTGTACCGCAAAGAAGTTTGAGGTGACACGCGATGACCAGAATGCCGCAGGCGTTCCCGATGTCGATATTGCCATCACCACTCGCGAATATGCACGCCTTGTCGAAAAGGCAGGCATCAACTTCAAGATTCTGCCGAACGGTCAGTTTGATGATCCGTTTGATGTTGGATCCGGCGCAGGTATCATCTTCGGTGCAACAGGCGGTGTTATGGAGGCAGCTCTCCGTACCGCAGCCGAGGTTGTCACAGGCAAGCCCCTTGAATCTGTTGATTTCACGGAGGTTCGCGGTACTGACGGTATCAAGCGCGCAACCTACAAGCTGGGCGATATTGAGCTGAAGGTTGCTGTTGTCAGCGGTACCAAGAATGCAAAGAAGCTTTTGCAGGCTGTTCAGGCAGGCGAGGAGCAGGTTCACTTCATCGAGGTCATGGCTTGCCCCGGCGGTTGTGTCAACGGTGGCGGTCAGCCCACTCAACCTGCAGCTGTCCGTAACAATACCGACCTTCGTGCAGTCCGCGCAAGCGTTCTTTACAAGGCTGATGTTGCATACGATATCCGCAAGTCTCATGAAAACTCGGCTGTCAAGAAAATCTATGACGAGTATCTTGAAAAGCCCGGCAGCCATAAGGCACACGAGATTCTGCACACATCCTATGTGAAGCGCGGTCAGTAATTTTTCCGCAAAATACCCATCAATGCACCCGTGCATTGATGGGTATTCTTTTGCTCACGCGACAACGACGGCAGAAGTTTTGCAAATGTCAAGATGTTTTGCGAAAAAAGTTATAAAAATTTTTCATGCAGTCAATTTTTGAAAGTTCATTTTCAAAATATTCCTGTGATGTATAAAAATTAAACATAGGGCGAGGATAGTTATTCAGCCAATTCATAA
>JAZRPF010000054.1:0-11921 GCA_045649045.1 Eubacteriales bacterium | reverse complement strand
GGCCAAGAAAATTGAGGGCGTCCGCGAAATTTCCTTTACCAAAAATGTCGGCGATACCGTCGGCCTTATCGGTAGCAGTACCGACCGCATCGGCTTCGTCATTGCACAGGCAGAGACGGCAGAGAAGGCAGTCGAAATTTGCGAAAAAGCACTTGCCGCCGTCAACATAAGTGTACAGTAAACGACTATGAAAAAGCTATTGCTCCTCGGCGGATTTCCGCAGATGATTGATATTGTCATGACGGCAAAGGACATGGGCATCTATACCATCGTTGTCGATAAGGACGAGCATTCGCCCGCCAAACGCTTTGCCGACCGTGCGCTTCATATCAGCACAGACAGGATTGACCTTCTGGAAAAAATTTGCCGTGAAGAAAAGGTCGACGGCGTTTTCACAGGCTTTGAGGACTTCAATATCCATATTGCCTGCGCGCTTGCCAACCGACTTCATCTCCCCTTCTACGCAACCGAGTCGCAAATTGCGACCGTTACCGACAAGCTCCGCTTCAAGCAGGCGTGCCGCACATACGGTGTTCCCACCATTGAGCAGTACACAGAGAGCGAAGCATTGAAGCAGGCAAAATACCCCTATATTGTCAAGCCTGCCGATAGCTACGGCAGTCGCGGCATCACGGTTTGCAGAAACCAAAGTGAGCTTTTGCGCGGCATTGAAAAGGCAAAAAATGCTTCCGCCACGAAAAAGACAATCATCGAGCGCTTCATTGACCACGAGTACGGTACAGAGCTTTTCTATACCGTCGTCAATGGCAATATCCATCTTTCTGCGACCGCCGACCGCTATACCGTCCGCAACGGCGAAAACACCGTTCCGCTTCCCGTCGCCGAGGTTTTTCCAAGCCACCACCGCGACGAAATGCAAACAATACTTGACGCACCCATCCGCGCCATGCTCAAGGGAATGGGCATCAGGAACGGCTTGGTTCTGGTGCAGGTGCTCTATGACGGCGATGGCGGCTATTTCGTCTATGAAATGGCATACCGCTTCACAGGTGAACAGCACTACCGTCTGCTTGAAAAGCAAAACGGCGTCAGTCTTGCCCGTATGATGATTTTGCTTGCGCTCGGCGAGGATATTGGTGAATACGATACCCCCTTGCTTGATGATACGGCATTTCACAAGCCGTCGGTCAATCTTGCTCTTGTCCTGAACGAAGGCAAAATCGGGCATATTGAGGGGCTTCAGAAGGTCTATCAGCTTGATGAGGTCATCTCCTATAACCTCACGCACGCCGAGCATGACGAAATCGCTCCGAGCGGGGACTATTCGCATATGCTCATACGCATCAATATGGTTGCGGAAAGCTATTCAAGGCTTTGCGCGGCAATCAAGGCGGTCGATGACGCTGTCAGCGTCACATCAGACGCGGGCGAAGATATGCTCGCCATGCATTTTCTGTTGAATTGAAGGAGATTCCCCAATGGCATACTTTTTGTTCAAGTGCTGGCATGAACGGCTCTTTCACTTGAATCGGGACGAGCTGCACCCTTGTCATACCGAAGCCAAGGTCGAATTTGTGCCTATTGATGAGCAAAATGCCGGGCTTGTCGCCAACCTGCGCGGCGATACCTATGTCGAGCAGTTCAAGAATCAGCTCAGAATGGGCGATTTCGGCTACTATGCCTTTCTTGACGGCAAGCCCGTCGCCTACGGCTTTGTCAAGCATCAGGGCTCTGACGATTATTTTTATCGAATCGGTGACGGCTGTCTTTATCTTTGCCGCTTCTTCACTCACGAAGGTGCGAGAGGGAAGGGCATCTACCCCGCGCTGATTACCGCCCTGATTGAGAGGGAGGCTGATTGCGGGAGCTTCTATATCTGCACCGAGCGCGGCAATGTCGCATCCGAGCGCGGACTCTTGAAGGTTGGATTCCAATTTATCGGCGAATATGGCTTTATTCGCGGATTCAAGCATACATTCAATAAGAAAAAGTTAAAGAAATGAGGCATCTTCATGGAAAATATCAAAGGAAAACGGCTGCTGATTCTGGGCGGCACCTCTGCATCCTATGACCTTGTGCGCAACGCACAGGCAATGGGCATCTATACCATCGTTACCGACGATGGCGAGAATCGCGTTGCCAAGAAAATCGCCGACGATACCGCCATGGTCAGCACGACCGATACAGACGGCTTGCTCGCGCTTATCAAGGAAAAGCGGGTTGACGGCATCTTTTGCGGGCCGAGCGAGTTCAACCTTCGCAATGTCATCCGCGTCGCCGCACTGGCAGGATTGCCCTGCTATACCACCATGGAGGTCTGGGACCGCTGCGCCAATAAGGATGTGTTCAAGAGCTATTGCCGCGAATACGGCGTTGACTGTACCCCCGAATATGAGATTGATCTCGATACACCCCGAAGCGAGCTTGAAAAGATTGATTACCCCATCATCATTAAGCCGGTCGACGGCTGCTCTTCAGCAGGTATCACGGTCTGCCAAAGCGCAGACGATGTCATGCCCGCACTTCAAAAGGCATATGATGCCTCCAAATCCAAGAAAATCATCGCTGAAAAATACATCGAAAACGGCGGCGAAATTTTCAGCGTCCGCTATATGCTCCGCGACGGCGAGGCGTATCCCTATTTCAATATGGATACCTATGTCGCCGACCCCATAAACCGTACAAGCCTCATCTCCGCCTTCACGCGCGCCCCCTCCAAATATGCCGATTATTATATGAAGCATATGGATGCCTCGGTGCGCCGTATGCTGAAGGGCATGGGACTTCGTGATGGCACCGCATTCATTCAGTCCTTGCCCTATAAGGGAAAAATCTACTTTCATGAGATGGGCTACCGCTTGAGCGGCGGTATGATTTTCAAGCTGACAGAGCCGCTTACCCATGTCAATGATATGCAAATGATGCTCCGCTTCGCCGTCGGTGGCGGCAGTATCACCGAGCAGGAGGCTGCAAAAATCGACATCACCTGCGGCGGCCGCTTCGGCTGTCAGCTCATGCTCCCCCTCAATCAAGGCACGATTGCAAAGGTCGAGGGCGTCGATAAAATCAAGGAGCATCCCGCCGTCTGCGACTATATCCAGTATTATCACGAGGGCGATACCATCGAGAAAAAGCATATCGGTACGCTCGGCCAGCACTTCGGCAGAATCACCTTTATTGTTGACAACGAGCAAGAGGTTGCCGATATCATTCGGTACTTCCAAGAGCATATTGCAATTTACGATACGAACGGTCAACGGATGAATACATTGATTTTCGACCCCGCACGAATGGAAAATTGACATAAAGGTGCGAGCTTTTTGATAAAGCACATTGATTATTGATTGGAGTCAGATTATGCCTAAAGAACTTCTTTATCTGGCAGTCGTTTTTGCGGTTGCAATCATAGGCTTTTCGGTCTTGAAGCGCCCGCTCTACGAATGCATGCTGGTTGCTTTCATTGTTCTTGTCGCAGTGACGGGAACATGGGCGAATATCGGAAATTACATATGGGATGCCTTGCAAGAGTCGACACTGTATGTCATTTTCGTGTTCATCATTTCCGCTGCGCTACTCTCGAAAACCAGCGTAATTGATGACTGTATTGCCATCATTCTGTCTATTTTCGGACGCTTCAGAGGCGGAGCAGGCTTTGTAGCCATCATTGGCAGCTCTTACATGGGCTCTCTTTCCGGCTCCGGCCCCGGTAATGTTGCGACGACGGGCGTCTTTACCATCCCCGCCATGATTCGCTCGGGTTACCCGCCGCATCTCGCCGCCAATGTTGAAGCACACGCCAGCACAATGGGCAATATGATTCCCCCAGCGGGCATGATTGCCATTGCGTTCGCCGCACTCGATACACTTTATCCCCATACATACACGCTTTCTCAATATTGGATTCTTTTGTGGGGCGTTGCCATCTGGTTCGTTATTCAGCGCATCCTTACTTTGTATTTCATGTGCAGGTTCTACAAAGTGGAAGCAATGAAGAAAGAGGAGATTCCGAGCTTGAGGAAATCTCTCAAACGCGGCTGGAAAGCGATTTTTCTGCCGATTATCGTCTTTGTCCCCTTCCTGCTTACAAGCGAATTTGCCGACTTCTTTACAGCGAGATTGGGAAAAGGCGCAAGTGCCTTGAATAACAGCTTGCTTCTGTTTATTCCGTCTTTGATTGTCATTTGCGGTGTTCTTTTGTCGGGCAAAGAAACGATGAAGAAAATGACACCCAAGAAAATGTGTCAGGATATTCGCGACGGTATGCTGAAGGTCGTCCCGACAGCTTCTTTGGTGCTGTTTGCCTATTTTGTCAGCAATGTTTTTGAAGACCTCAATGTTGAAGTTGCAATCGGAGAGCTCATCAGCTCTCTCCATATGAGCAGAGTGGCGCTGTGCTTCCTCATTCCGCTGTTCACGGCAATTCTCGGTATGCTTCTTCCCGGTTCGACTCAAGTTAAGATTTTCGGCGGCATCATCATTTCCATTTTGGCAGCAGCAGGCACGAATCCCATGCTTGCGGCTGCAATGCTGCCTTGTATCTGCGGCGCCATGCACGGTGTCACACCTCCGTACTGCGCTTGCGTCTATACGGGTATGGGTATTGCACAGTCCGAGCTGAAGCCGACCCTCTTGAACTGCATGATTTGGGTAGTGGTTCATTATGCGCTGTCGGTGATTATTCTGCTCGAGCTGTTGCCGCTTTGGGGACTGATTGGTTAAAGAGGTGTTGACTATGAGAAAAAAGATTTATAAAATACTTAACCAGGTCTACGGCATATTGATGTCCGTTTCCTTCTTCGCAGGCATTATTCCGCTGATTCCGTTTATTTTCGCTATGATTGTCGGCGGAGACCTCGGTGAGAAGATTTCGGTATTCTTTTATCAAGACTATTATCCGTATGTCATCATACTCGGTTCCTTGGCGGTCGTGGTCGGCCTTATTGCCATGTATGTCGGCAAATTAGAGGGCTTATCCGTCAAAAAAACCACGGTCGATGAATCCGCTCTGAATGACTCGGAGAATCATTAAATAAGATAAAGGAGACTCTCATGCCATCAGCACTCATTTACCTTGCAATTATGCTCGCTTTTGTGACGCTATGGTTTGTACTCTTCAAACGCCCTGTCTATGAAGCACTCTTTCTGTCCTTCATTCTGCTGGTCGCCATTACAGGCACATGGGAAAACATCTGGCTGTATATTGACGGCGCACTTGAAACAGGACTGCTCTATTCGATGATTGTTTTCGTCGCGATGAGCCAGCTTTTGACACATACCAAGGTCATCGACTCGTGTGTCTACTTGATTATGTCCCTCTTTGGCCGTCTGACAGGCGGCGCAGGCTACGCCTCGGTGATTGCCTCCGGCTTTATGGGCGCACTGTCAGGCTCCGGCCCCGGTAATGTCATGGCAACGGGTGTCATCACCATTCCCGCCATGAAAAAGACAGGCTTCCCCGCACATCTGGCGGCAAATGTCGAAAGTACATCAAGCTATCTCGGTAATATGATTCCGCCATCCTCCAACATTGTGGGCGCATTCGGCGCTTACATGGCATTTGCTCCCAATTCACAGGTGACCTCGGGGCAATTCTGGGTTGTCCTCTGGGGCATCTCGCTCTACTTTATTGCATCGAGAATCATTACGGTCTGGGCGTTCTGCAAGTATTACCATGTCAAGCCCATGCCGAAGGAAGAAATCCCTCGCCTGAAGGAAACCTTCAAAAACGGTTGGCAGGGACTTTTGCTCCCCGTTATCATTCTTGTCCCCTTCGTCTTTGATACGGTGGGCGCAGACTTTATCGCCTCCCGTCTGGGTGCGGCAGGCGCCAAGGCGTTCTCCAAATGCCTGCTCTACTTCATCGCGGGTGTTGCCGCCATTTACACACTCATTGTCGCCAAGAACAAGAAGGATATCGGAATTTCCAAGCTTCTGAAGGTTTTTGAGGGCAAAATGAAGTCGCTCGTCGGCCCGATTGCCGCCTGCCTCTTCGGTTACATGGTCGGTGAGCTTTTCGCCGATATTGATGTGACAACCGACCTCACCGTCTTCCTGCAGAAGATGGACTTCTCTCATGTCGCACTTGCCTTCATTGTCCCCTTGATTACCTGCTTTCTCGGCATGGTTGTGCCGGGCTCCTCGCAGGTCGTCATCTTTGGCCCTGTCTTTATTGCCGCCTTCGCAGCGGTTGGCGCAAATCCCCTGTTCATCGCCGCCATGCTGCCCTGTATCTGCGGCGTTATGTGCGGTATCACGCCGCCGCTTGCACTCGGTATGTATGCAGGCATGAGTATCGCTGAATCGGATTTCAAGAAGACCGTCATCAATGACTTGTGG
Source organism: Eubacteriales bacterium (assembly GCA_045649045.1). Lineage (GTDB taxonomy): Bacteria > Bacillota > Clostridia > Oscillospirales > CAG-272 > UBA1740. The sequence goes on along the minus strand of JAZRPF010000054.1, from coordinate 5,624 downwards.
TGGGTTGGAATACAGTACGCGTTAGAGGTCATTATGCTTCTTGAGCTCTTGCCGATTCTCGGTCTGTAAGAAGGGAGAGGTGTATCATGAAAAAGATTTTGACTGTACTCACCAAAATTCTTGATAAAATTTACAGCATCGGTATTCTCGTCTGCCTGTTCGGCGGCGGCCTTACCTTCTTCGGCTTCCTTGCCGCCTTCATCATCGGCGGTGAAACCGCAACCGAAATCTGCGTTTATATTCAGAATCAAATTTTCAAATGGCTGATTTACGGCGGTAATGTCATCATCTGCCTCGGACTCGTCAATATGTACCTGAAAAGGCAAAAGAGCCTCACGGTTTCGGACGAGAACAGAGAAGTGAACTGATTGTGCATTGTCCCCTCAATAACTTGTAAAAGAGAGAAAACGCTATGAAAATGTTAAGAATGTCCGCCTATTGCTATCCCGAGCAAATGGCAAGCGCACACCTGTCGCATGACTTGAATGAAGCCTATCGGGATGCAGACTTCTATACTGAAAACTATGTGCCGACGCCCTCACGCGGTATCTCCAAGGAGGTCCGCAAGAAGTACAAGAAAATCAAATATGAGGAGCGGTATGACGGCCACCTCAAAATTCATCGTTTTTCTCTCTTCCGCGAGGGGAGAAACCCCATTATGCGCGCCATCCGCTATGTCATCTGCAACCTGATTCAATACTTCAAGTGCAGTCGCGCTAAGGATATTGATGTTGTCATGGCAGGCAGTACCCCTCCGACACAGGGAATACTTGCCGCGCGCGTCAAGAAAAAGCTTTCCAAAAAATACAAAAGAAATATCCCCTTGATTTATAATTTACAGGACATCTTTCCCGACTCTCTCGTAAATGCCAAAATGACCAAAAAAGGCTCGCTCATTTGGAAAATCGGCAGAAAAATCGAGAATTATACCTATCGCAACGCCGACAAAATCGTTGTCATCAGCGAGGGCTTCAAGCGCAACATCATGGAAAAGGGAGTGCCCGAGGAAAAAATCGCCGTCATTCCCAACTGGGTGGATACCGAGGAGGTACGCCCCGTTCCCCGCGCCGAAAATAAGCTTTTTGACCGCTATGGACTTGACCGCGACAAATTTTATATCTGTTACAGCGGCAATGTCGGCCACTCACAGAATATGGATATGCTGCTTGACTGCGCCAAGCGTCTGCAAGGTGAAAATGACAATATTCACATAGTTATTATTGGTGAGGGCGCGGCAAAAAATCATGTAGCCGAGCGCATTGAAAAGGAAAACATCCAGAATGTCACTCTCCTGCCCTTTCAGGATTATGCCGACATCTCTCATGTTTTCAGCTTAGGCGACATGGGACTCATTATTTCCAAAAAGGGCATCGGCGCAAGCTCGGTGCCAAGCAAAACATGGAGCATTATGTCCGCCGCACGCCCTGTCCTTGCCTCCTTTGATCTGGGTGGCGACCTTGACAGCGTCATCGGCGGAAGCCAAAGCGGCGTCTGCATTCCTCCCGACGATATCGAGGCTCTCTGCGGGACAATTCTTCACTATGCCGAACAAAAGGACGCTCTTGCCGAAATGGGCAAGCGTGGCCGCATCTATATGGAGGAAAATCTCACCCGTGCAATCGGCACAGGCAAATGGGTGAGCCTCATCAAAGAGGTTGTAGGAGAGCAAGCGTAAGGGCTTTGCAGACGGGATACCTTGGCGGAAAATTGAATCAGCAGAGTATCAAGGCGCGGTATTCGCGCCTAATGTCGCTCATAACCAAAAATGTAATGGAGTCAATATGAATCGCAAAGTACAGCTGCTCGTTTCGGTCATTCGACGCGCATTTGACAGCAAGGATTCTTCACCGCTTGATTTAAGCGAGTTGAGCGAAAATGATTTCGCAGAGCTTTACTATCTCTCGCGCAAGCAGGATGTTGCGCCAATTGTCGCCCATGTGCTCTTAAATGAGAGCACGCCACTTGCGAGCAAGACGGCGGCAGAGCAGTTTGAAAAGCAGCTTCAGCTCGCCTATTTCCAATATTCAAAAACAAGCTATGAGCGTGAAAGCGCGACCGCCGCATTAGAGGCGACGGGCATTCCCTTCATTCATCTGAAGGGAGCATCTATCGCGCAGTATTATCCCGAAGGCTTCATGCGCCCAAGCTGTGATTTAGACATTCTGGTGCGCGAAAAACATTTGGATTCTGCCATCGCGACACTCAAAGACAAGCTCGGGTACAGGCAGCGGATGCGCGGCGCTCACGACATTTCTCTCTATTCCGTGGGCGGCACGCATATCGAGCTGCATTTCAGCCTGAAGGAAATGATCGACAATCTTGACCGTGTGCTTGAAAAGGTCTGGGATTACGCCGCACCCATTGAGGATGGCGCGTATGAGCATCGGCTGACAAATGAGTTTCTTCTCTTTTATGTGACGGCGCATATGGCGTATCATTTTGTCAAGGGCGGCAGTAAGCTCAAGAATTTCATTGATTTGTACCTTTTGGAAAAGAATCTGCACTATCATTCCGCCATCTTGGAGAATCTTCTCACCGAGGCATCGCTCGATACCTTCTATCGCGAGTCGTGCGGACTGATGAGCGCGCTGTTTAGCGGCAACGAGCCAAGTGCGCTTCAAAAGGAGCTGCTTACCCGTGTGCTTCAATTGGATGCGGAAGAAACAGAGAACACAAAAAAAACCACAGCCTCGCTTGGCAGCCGTATCGCTTATGCCACGCGCCGAGTCTTCCTGCCCGCCAAAACCATGAAGGAAATCTATCCCGTTTTGCATAAGCATCCCATCCTTCTGCCATTCTATGAGGTGAAACGCCTCGGCAAGCTCTTCAATCCCAATATACGCGCCCGCTCGCGTCGCCGCTACGCACAGTATAAAGCAACCCCCTTGCAAACGCGCGAAAAGCGTGAGGCACTTTATGAGGAGCTGAAGCTGAAGGATTGACACCCCGTTTGGCACCCCCGCATGAGCATCCCTGCAAGTAACTGCCTTTTTGCCGTGTGGGAGCCTTATGCCGAAAAAAATCATGCTCGTATTCGGGACACGCCCCGAGGCAATCAAAATGTGTCCACTCGTCCGAGAGCTTCAGTCGAGAGAGGGCATTCAGACGCTCGTCTGTGTGACAGGTCAGCACAGGCAAATGCTTGACTCTGTGCTTGCCACCTTCGGCGTCATACCCGACTACGATTTGTGCCTGATGCGAGAGGGACAAACCCTCTTTGATATCACATCGGGCATCCTCTCGGCTATCAGAGCCGTGCTTGAACGCGAAAAGCCCGATACCGTGCTTGTCCACGGCGATACAACCACCGCCTTTGCGGCATCGCTCGCTTGCTTTTATCTGCACATTCCCCTCGCTCATGTCGAGGCAGGACTACGCACCTATGATGTGCATAGCCCCTATCCCGAGGAATTCAACCGTCGGGCGATTTCGCTTATCGCAGATATGCATTTCACCCCGACCGAAACGACAAGAGCAAACCTTATCGCCGAGGGTGTTGCCGAAGAGCGCATCTGCCTTGTCGGCAATACCGTCATTGATGCCCTGCGGACAACAGTACGGGCGGACTATACGCACCCTGTGCTTGAATGGGCAAGGGGAAGCCGCCTTGTGCTTCTGACCGCCCACCGCCGCGAGAGCATCGGCGCACCCTTGCACCGCATCCTTTCTGCAGTTCGCAGAGTGGTGGACACGCACCCCGCCGTGAAGCTCGTTTATCCCGTTCATCCTAATCCGGGTGTGCGGCAAATCGCCGAGGAATCGATTGGCTCTTGCGACAGAATCCGCATGATGCCACCGTTTGATGTCCTTGATTTTCATAATTTTCTCGCGCGCAGCAGCCTGATACTCACCGATTCGGGTGGAATACAGGAGGAAGCGACCGCGCTTGGCAAGCCCACGCTTGTTCTTCGCGATAAAACCGAGCGTCCCGAGGGCGCTATGGCAGGCGTTTTGCGCCTTGTCGGTACAAGTGAGGGGGCAGTTTACGACAATTTTACGCGCCTGCTTGATGATAGGGCGGCGTATGATGCAATGGCGAAGGCAAGCAATCCGTACGGTGACGGTCATGCCTGTCAGCGCATTGCCGACAGAATCGAATCAAACGAGATACCGATGGGCGCACCGCATCTTCGCGCCTCTATCATATAAAAGGAGTTTGTTATGACAAGTAAAGCCTCTCTTTTTCTGACACAGTCCTATCATGACGCATGGGACGATTACAACCGTTCGCTCACCAAGGCGAAGTTTGCAGTCTGGGACTATGTGATTTTAACTGCCTCCAATGAGGAGCAGGCAGAGGGCTTTCGCGCCCAGCTTGCTGAACGCAGGAATAAAGGGCTTTTGCCGACGGCAACGCATTTTGCCGTTGTCTCCGACCCGGGTGGCCTTCGCGTCGGCTCGGGCGGCGCCACACTCGGCGTGCTTCGCTATATCGCCGAGCAGGAGGGAAGTGGCGACTTCGGCGGCTTGCGGATCCTTGTCATTCATAGCGGTGGCGACAGCAAGCGAGTGCCGCAATATTCGGCAATCGGCAAGCTGTTTTCACCCGTACCGCATGAGCTGCCAAACGGCCGCGCGTCTACCCTCTTTGATGAATTTATCATCGGAATGTCATCGGTGCCTTCGCGCATTCGCGAGGGAATGCTGCTTCTGTCAGGTGATGTTCTTCTGCTCTTTAATTCCCTGCAAATTGACTATCAGGGAGAGGGCGCGGCGGCAATTTCCTTCAAGGAGAATGTTGAAACAGGCAAAAATCACGGCGTTTTTCTGCGCGGCGAGGACGGCTATGTCAAGCGCTTCCTACATAAGCAAACAGTCGAGTCATTGAAGGAGCAGGGTGCGGTCAATGAGCGCGGAGCCGTCGATATCGATACGGGCGCGGTCATCTTTTCAAGTGCCATGCTCGCCTCGCTCTACGGTCTTATTTCGGAGCAGGGCGTTTACAGTGATGCACGCTTTACACATTATGTCAATGAGACGGTGCGTCTGTCGCTCTACGCGGATTTTCTCTATCCGCTTGCAACCGATTCTACGCTCGACGCCTTCTATCTTGAAAAGCCCGAGGGCGAGTATTGTGATGCACTCACCGAAGCGCGCCGCGATATCTGGAACGCCCTGCGCCCTTATCGCTTGAAGCTGCTTCGGTTGGCACCTGCCAAATTTGTTCATTTCGGAACAACGGGCGAAATTCTGCACTTGATGTCGGACGGAATTCAGAATTATGCCGAGCTTGGCTGGACAAAGCAGACCGTCAGCAGTATTCAAAGCGAAACGGCAGGCTATAACAGCGTTCTTTCAGAAGGCGCAAAAATCGGAAAAAATGTCTATCTTGAAGTCAGCTATGTGCATGATTGTGCAGAGGTTGGCGATAATACACTGCTTTCCTATGTCGATATTTATGACGAAAAAATTCCGCCTAATGTTGTCCTGCACGGCTTGAAGCAGAGGGACGGCCGCTTTGTCGCGCGCATTTACGGCGTAAACGACAATCCGAAGGCGATACTGGAGGAGGGCGCCACGCTTTTCGGCAAGCCCCTTACCGAATTTTTGCAAAAAAACGGTATCTCCTGTGACGAGCTGTGGGAGAGTGGTGTGCATAGCCTATGGACAGCCTCGCTTTATCC
>JAZRPF010000053.1:0-6634 GCA_045649045.1 Eubacteriales bacterium | reverse complement strand
CCTATCAATCTTTAATCATTCAGTAAATTCTCAATAGAAACATGAAATACATCAGCCAAAGCCTTTAGTTCAATATCCGTCACAAAGCGTTGCCCCGATTCAATTCTTTGAATCGCATTTTTATCCACATCAATTCCGCATAACTGCAATTTTTCCGCCAAAATCCTTTGTGACATTCTTGGCACCGTCGCTTTGCGTAAAGCATATATTTTTTCTCCGCAAATGTTGTTCTTTCCGCAGCTTGACTTGTTTTTGAACATTTTTCGTCTCCAATACAGCTTTTTGACATTCAGTGCTTGACAAATCAATTATATCGTGCTATACTTAAAATATGACATTCTGTGAATGTCATACATAATGATTTTCAGAAGGAGAAAAAATCATGAGCGTGCAATTTGCAAAGCATCTTACTCTTAAAGTGCGTACAAAAAGAGAGCGCCATGCGGCAAATGCCGAATTTTGTTGCGACACGCTCAGAGCGAAGGACACCCTCAACGCTGTCCGGGGATTTTTACACAAATATGATAAGCGGTAAAAGCATCATCATCAGAGCAATAGACAAGAGCGATTCGCAGGATATACTCAAATGGGTGAATCAAGAAGAATTAAGGCGGTTTACCGGAACCTTATATCCAGTTTCTGAATTTGAGCACGAGGAATGGATAAAAAAGACGCTCTCTTCAAATGACAAAAAATTATTTTTAGTCATAGAGAGGAATAGCGAAAGGAAGCTCGGTATGATTGGTCTTAAAAATTTCAACAATACCGCCAGAAATGCAGAGCTGTTCATCAGATTAAGCGTTTCAGGCGGCTACGGCACCGATGCAGTGGAAACGCTTGTCGATTATTGCTTCAAGCATTTGAATTTACATAAAATTTATTTGCATGTATTTGAATCCAACACGCGTGCCATTCGGTGTTATCAAAAAGCAGGCTTCGTTCAGGAAGGATGCTTATACGAGCACCATTTTGATGATTATGGCTATGAAAATGTTATCGTTATGGGCAGAATAAACGATAAAAGCTCCATATAAGCAAGTCACAACTCAATACAAAAGAAGCGGCTTTCAATTTTCAAATTGAAAGCCGCTTCTCTTCGTTTGACCGCACCCTTAATCAAGCAGTAACCCCATATACCCCTCTTTTTGTGCCGTTGCCATGGTCGGACGGCACTTCTCTGTCCCCGGAAGCGCATAGGGTGAATGAATGACGCACTCGCTCAATTGGTGATAGTCAAGAATCGACAAAAGCACGTTTTCAGGCTTGTCTGCACAGCAAAGCTCGCGTACAAGCAGTCTGCCCCCCTCCTGCACACCCATCATGCACGAAAGCCCGACGGGCGATTCAATCGCCAACGCAAAGCCGCCGCAAAAGCGGTTTTCATCAAGCGCATAGGCAACAGAGGGTGCATCAAAGGACACATAGGAAAGCATACGGTAGCTCGACTCCCGCGCCGAGAAATAGCCGTCATCCGACAGCTCCCGCACACAAAAGCCTGCCCCGGAGGCCCCCTTCGCCAACAGCTTATCGCGCGTGACAATGCCGCGATACTGACTGTACTGGGGTGTCAAGCCATACGAGGCGTAATAGTCAAATAATTTCTCATTTTGCGGGGCAAGCACAAGGAGAATCCCACGCGCCTCGCATTCCCGAAGCACACGCGACAAAAGAGAGCGCATCAGTCCCGAGCCGCGCAAGGAGCCTGTCATTCCAACTGCATAAGCATAAAGCGCACCTTTTCGCACACCCTTCTCGCTGTGCGTACAGGGCAGCAGATGCACCATACCGACAGGCAACCCCTCATGCTCAATGATTGGAATATAAATGCGCTCAAAGGAATGCCTGTAAAAATTCTCGATATAGGCAGGGCTGTCCCCGAAGCACTCCTGCCAGAGTGCCGTCAGACGCGGCAAATCAGCGCGCCGCGCAAGCCGTATCGCTTCCATCAGGCTTTCACTCTCCTCTTGATGAAAAACGAGCTTTCGTCAAAGCTCGTTTTCCAATTTTGAATTTCTTGCCACGAAAACCCCTTAATCAATCGACATATCCAGCTTGAATCTCATGATTTTACGCAGGGTATTCTTGGGGAATTCCTCTGTCCGCACCTTCAAAACGCCGATTTTCTTGTAGGGTACGGCGGTTTTGTTGTAGCTGTCAATATACGGCTTCAAATGGGCATAGACATCGGTAATGCCGTTCTTTTCCACATAATCCTTATCGGGATAAATTTCCGCAACAATGGCATTATGCTCCATGCCGCGACGGCTCTTGCCCTCGTAGACAATGATATCCAGAACGCCGGGTACCGCCACAAGCTCGTTTTCAATTTCCTCGGGATAGACATTCTTGCCGTTTGAGAGAATAATCAGATTTTTCTTGCGACCTGTGATATAAAGAATCTTGTCCTCGGTCAGCTTGCCATAGTCACCGGTTCTGAAATAGCCATCCTCATCAAAGGCTTCGGCTGTCGCTTGCTCGTCCTTGTAGTAGCCGAGCATGACATTCTCACCCTTGACAAGAATCTCGCCCTCGCCGTCCTCGTTCGGCTCGTCAATCTTCACGGTATCAATGTCAAGCACCGTACCGACACTTCCCTTGACAGCATGACGGCTTCTGTTCACCGCCACAATGGGCGCGCACTCGGTAATACCGTAGCCATTCAAGGTCATAATGCCAATGGCATCAAAAAACTCCAGAATTTCAGTGTTGATAGGCGCACCGCCCGAAATAATCATCTTGATTTCCCCGCCAAACGCCTCACGCACCGAGGAAAACAGCTTCTTTCTCAAATCAATGCCCACATGACGAAGTCCGTTGCTCAATTTGATCATGCGACGAATCAGCTTTTCCTTGCCCTTTTCCTTGACAGTCGCCAGAATCTTACGATAGAAGGTTTCAAGATAAAGCGGCACCAGAACCAAATGCCCCGGGCGCTGCTCCTTCAATTCCTTCTGCACATAGCGCAGTCCCGCCGAAATATAGACTTCACAGCCAATCATCGCATGACCAATCAGCATGACCGACGAGCCATAGGTGTGATGCGGCGGCAAAACCCCTACCGTCTTGTCTGCAAAATCAATGTACGGAATCACATCGGAAAGGTCGGACAAAACCGCCCGCTGATTCAGCATAACTCCCTTGCCCTTGCCCGTCGTACCCGATGTAAAGACAAGCAGTGCCAATTTGAGCACATCAATTTCAGCATTTTCAAAGCAGTCGGGCGACGCCTCATAGCGCGCACGACCTGATTCCAGCATAGAGGTGAGATTTCTCTCCTCATTCTTCGCCAGAATATAGACAGGCGGTGCGGCAAGTGCCACGCGCTCGGCAATCAAAGCCGCCTTCTCAGCAAGCTCCTCTTCACAGAAAAGATATTCTGCATCCGCCTTCAAGACCGTGTCTGCAAGGTCAGCTGCCGTCCATTCACGGTCGAGCGGTATAAGCACCGCACCAATCGACAGCGCCGCAAAATAAGTCAGAACCCAGTCATAAGAAAACTTGCCAATCAGCGCGCAGTGCTTTCCCGCACATCCCATTGCCAGCATCTCACTGCCAAGCGCGCACACATCTGCATAGAACTGCTTGAAGCTGACGCGCGTCACTGCCGCGCGCGGCTCTGCACGAAAGGAATAGGCTGTTTTTTCTCCATATGCCTCACTTGCCCACTTCGCAAGCGCACGCACATTCTCAAATTCTCTTCTCTCGTGAATCTGTTCCTTGTTCATATCCATATACCCCTTTGTTTTCAAGGGCTCCTTCCATTCAATCCAAAATCATTGTCAAGAGCTTGTCATCGGTTTCCCGAAAACCGCTCCGCCATGCTCATATAAGCATGAAAATCTGTCAAAAATACACAATATATTAAATTTCCCCTCCTTAAACATTATTATAGCACACTTTGGTGATAAATTCCATATTTTTAGGAAAAATATTGCCAAAAAAACAGATTGACTATTCAAACAGAACCATAGAAAACCGGAGCAAAACGAAATAGCAAAAAGCACTCTCGCCACTTTCGGCGAGAGTGCTTTCTTTAAGCATAAGAATTATTCAGCCGCGCCGTCAACAATCGCAACAATGCGGTCGCTGTTGTAAAGGCCTGCGGTTTCTTTTGCAAGGTCATAGTGTGAAACCTTGCCGTCAGCGTACTTATCGCTTTCCATATCGGCATACATCACATATTCTCTGCCTTCGTATTCGAATACTGCGTAGCCACGGAAGAGATACTCTGCCTGCAGCTCCTCTGCAGTCATGTCAGCAGCGGTGACAGCAGCCGTTGCGAAGTCACCCTCATCATCCGAGGAAACAACGCCGATGAATTCAGTACCGTCATAAATCACGGTCTTTTCCATGCCGTCTGCTACGGCATATACGCCATCCTCACCCTTGACAACAGTCAAGCCGTCAACTGCAAGCTCGCCTGCTTTGGATGCAATCACGCCAACTTCCTTCAAGGAAACACCCTCTTCAAGAGCATCCTCAAAGTAAAGGTTTACCCAGAATTGAGCACGGATTGCAGGGGCGGTATAAACGCTGATCTGATAGCCGTTCAATGCGATGATATCCTCAATATCCATGAGGTCAGCCAACTCGCCATCAACCTTCGCCTTGATTGCAGCCTCAATAGAAGCCTTGTCAACGCCCTCTGTGCCAATAGTCACAGTTGCATACTCATCAAGCAAGGACTCAAGAGCATTCTCGGAGAGAGAGTTATAAAGCTCAACTGCCTCGCGGCTGATTTCGTAGTAGTTTGCAAGGTCAGCAAAGTGGTTCTGCTTCACCTCAAGGTCAGTCAGCACTCTGCCATAAAGAGCAATGCTGTAAATGCGTACGGGAAGACCAGACAGGTTGAAAGTCTGCGCCATTTGATATCTGCCTCTGCTACCACTCTGGTTAATGACATCCGAGCCTGCATAGCCAAGACCGTCACGGAGAATCCAGTGCCTCGAAGTGAATTTTTCGGCCGCTGTAAAGGTATATTCAACCATGTTGGTATCGTTGACAACAACATTAGCGGTAGGTGTTAAGAAATCATTCCAACTTGCAGTCGCAGGACTATAAATGCCCATCGGGCGAACCTCTGTGCGGTACATACCTGTTTTCAGCTGCGGTATATCGTCGCTCGTCTGCTCGTAATTCTGATAGTAAACTGCTCTGCCAAGACCGCCGTTTGCTGCCGATGCAACGATATAATTGAAGGCATCATAGCGAGCGAAATAGATATCGTCGCCGTTAATCTGCGAGTCGCCGTTCATATCATAGTCGCTCGGAATGACATCCAGCATTGCTGCCTTGAGTGCGTCCATATTGTCTGCATATGCAGCCTTCAGCTCTGTACCGGTTTTGGCAGCATCCGAGCCGAAGCTTGCATTGGCAATCAGAGCATCATAGTCTTGCTTATGAATTCTCATCCAGGTATCTGCCTGCAAGGTCACATCCACTTTGGCAGCCTTGTACTGACCTGCCCATGCATCGTGGTATGCAAGGTTCTCCATAGAAATGAGGTAGTTGGAATCCTTATTAACAGTCGAACCGATAGTCTGATAGATGTTGCCTGCTGCCTTTGTACCCAGAATCATCTGGTTTGGATAGGTCGAATCATAGAAACCGACACCTCCACCATAGGAGAAGCCGTAAACGCCCTCGTTTGCGCCATAGGGTGCAATACCGTCAAGGCGGCTGAAGGTCATCTGTGTGGTCCAACTGACCGGCTCGTTAAGCACTTTACTGTCAAACGGCTCAAATTCAGTGTTATTATGTGCATAAATAAGTCCGTTCAGCTTGTAGTCAACGATTTCAAGTGCGCCGTCAACGATTCGCGCGCTTGCCCTGTCGGAATCAAGCTTGGTCAATTTCAGGTGGGAGCCCCATGCGGTTGTTGCAATAATCGCATCACCGTTCTCGTCGAGGCTCAGGAAGCGTCCCTTTGCATTCCAGAGAAGAATTGCTCCATCAGCATACATAGCAAGACGAAGCTCTCTGTCAACATTGCCAAAGGAATTCTCAATAAATTCCTTGCTGATGTCCTCATCACCAATGGAAACTGTCGCATAATCTGCGTAGAATGCGTTTTTCACATCGTCAGAAAGCTTGTTGAATTCCGCAATCTTTGCAAGGTCAACCTGATAGTAAGCGCAAAGGTCAGCAAAGTGGTTCTGATTCCACTCGTCAGTCGTCAATACACTGTCATAAACAGCAATGCTGTAAATGCGTGCGGGATAGCCATTCAAGGAGAAGGACTGAGGCAAATTCCACTTATTAACATTTGATGTACCACTCAGCGATTCAACCCCGCCATTAAGTACAGTTACATTATTGCGGAGATACTGCTGTGTCCATGTATAGAGGGGGCTAGTGCCTACCGTATGGGTGGCAACGAAGGTATCGTTGTGGGGGACTGCTGCAGAATCGGCGGTGAAGAACTTATGTCCGCCCTGGACATCATAAGATTCGAGGGTGTCTTTATATTGACCGTACGGACGCCACTGTGTACTGTACATACCCCACTTCCAGAAGGGCTCCTGGGCGCTCGTTACATCATATCTGTAATAATATGCCGCTCTGTTAAGACCGCTTGATGAAACGATATAATTGAAGGCATCATAGCGAGCGAAATAGATATCGTTGCCGTCGA
>JAZRPF010000052.1:0-33108 GCA_045649045.1 Eubacteriales bacterium | reverse complement strand
ACAAAGATGATGGAATCCTCGGAATTGTAAAGCTCACGGAGATATTTACAGTAAGGATTGTTTGCTTCATCCCATACGGTAGTGCCGCCTGCGAAGGGCGTGAAGTAGAGCTCGAAAACATCGTCATTCTCGGTTCCGAGATAAACGAGCTGTTCCTCGGGGGGTATCTCATCAGCTCTGCCTGAGAGGATAAGCTCTATCTGTCTTGCACCCTCTCTGCTCATAATATCCTGGAATTCATATATCTGCTCCTGACCGCAGTATTCGGAGATGAGGCGCAGATAGTTAGAAGACACGCGGTAGATATATTCGTGGTCGGAGATGATTGTTGCCGTCTGAAGCTTCCAGTTCGCGTTGTAGCCCTTGGATACGATACCGTCGAGGTTGGAGCTCGAGGTCCATACCGCGTTTTTGTGAGCGACACCGTTCATATCGAGATAATGAGATACCGCGCAAAGCTTGGTATGCATCATATCTGTTCCGCCTTTTTCTGTGAGAGTCCAGTGGCAGAAGGAGAAGTTCATATAGTCGCTAACCACACCCGTTGCATATCTTTCATCGCAGGGAGTATCCAGACGAGCTGTGAAGTAGTCGTAGAAGCTGGGCTCTCGCCAATCTGTCGGATATGCGTCAAGCTGACCGATAACGGTGACATTGATACCCATCTTTGCTGCCGAGACGAGCAGATAGGCTATACGGACAAATCCAAATTCATCGTACTCGCATCCCACGAGATTGCGCATATAGCCAAAGTAGCGGCTGTTGCGGTTGATGTTGACTGCCGCCTCAATAGAAAATCTATACGAAGAGATTGATATCGACACATCCTCATCGGGATGAGCTTGTTTATAAAGCATAGCCTGATAGATAAGAATGCCCTCGCTGGCACTCGCGATGCCGTCCTTTGCGTATGCCGCATAGACGAGGCTGTCAACAGTAACGGTCGTGCCGTTGATGTTCTCAAATTTTGTCACGCCGTCGCTTAAGAAGTTCGAGCTCTTGTCAAGAACAGGAAGCGAGTCATAGATATTGTTTATATATCCGTCGCTTGAGTTTTGAGCGATGTTGAATACATCGTCAACCGAGACAGAAGGCTTGGGAGAGAGAGTCTCTGGCTGAGGCACTGCGTGTGTGTAATCGTCGTAAGAGGGAACAGTCCCGCTTATCTCTGCAACTGTGAGCAGATTGTATATCGCCGTGCTCCAGTAGGTATCGTCGAGAGGTGTTGCAGTATCGGTGTCTGTGTATTTAGACTTGTCGATGTTGAGCTTTGCGTTTACGGTGTTGCCCCAGATAATCGCGCCACCCGACGCCGCGGTATTGCCCGACACAGTAAGTCCCACAAGATTCACGACAGTTCCCGAGGTGGTCTCATACATAAATCCACCCTTTGTTGCACTGTTGTCCGTTGCGGTTATGTTATACATATCGACGAGGGACTTATTGGAGATGTAGAGCGCGCCACCGACACCTGTTGCGACATTTGAGTCAAATGTGCAGGAATGAAGGAGAGCCTGAGTGCCGCCTGTATATATCATAACAGCTCCGCCATTATCAACGCAGGTGTTGCTGTTGAATACAGTATTGTATACATTCAGCACCGCAGCCGTGTACGCGTAGATAGCGCCGCCGTTCTTTTCTGCGGAGTTTGCGGATATCGTGCTGTTGTAGATGTTGAGAGTTGACTCTTCTATGTGAACAAAGCCTCCAAGACCGGCAGAGTTACCGATTTGTGTGGTGACATTGTTCACGGTGACTGTGGCAGAGCCTTCGATTTTCAGCGCACCGCCGTTACCTTTTGCGGCGTTGGAGTCAAATGTAGCACTGTTTATTTCCACATCGCTTCCGACGATGAAGAAAGCACCGCCTGCGCCCGAATCGTCCACGGTCGCTGTGTTCTCGGTAAATTCTGCATTTTCAATATAAACGCCGACACCCGGGAGTGTATAAAGCGCACCGCCGTTCAAGCCTGCGGAGTTTGCTTTGAATACAGTGTCTTTTACCGTAAGGATATCCCATTCATCATTGATGGCGGAACGCCTTGTTGCGTAGATAGCACCGCCGTTTGAGCCGGTAGTGTTGGACTCGAAAATCGAGTCGGATATCACGACCTTAGAGTTGATCTCGCGGCTGCTCTGATACGATACATAGATTGCGCCGCCGTTCGATGTCGCAGTGCTTCCGGTAATCTCGGTTCCGTCTATAGTGAGATAAGAGCTTCGCACGCAGATAGCGCCGCCGTATTTAGCAGAGGTGTTTGCGGTCATAGTACAATCAGTAAAGGTTGCAACGCTCTCACCTGCAATATATACGGCACCGCCTTCGGTAGAAGCCGAGTTCTCTGTGAAGGTACTGCCCTTAACTGTCAGAGCCACCTTTCTGTCTGCATATATCGCACCGCCGCTTGCGCTGGATGCGCCGCTTACTTCAACCGAGGCTTTGTTGCCCTTGAAGTTGCAGTCTGTAACAGTCGCGATAGCTCCCTCGGGATAATCCGCTGATGAGGCATAGAAGGAAAGCGCACCGCCAAGCGTTGCAGAGTTACCTGTAAAGGTACACCCCGTTATTTCAACGAATCTTGTGACAGATTCAAGGCTGGAGTTTGAGGCGTAGATTGCGCCACCGCGGCTGAGTGCGATGTTGCCGTCGAATGTACAGTTGCGTACAGTGAGCTGACCGTACATACAGATTGCGCCACCGCTACCGGATGTTGTGATTTTATTGCCGATAAAGGATGTGTGGCCATATATGACATTTGCGGTTAGTGTGGAAGCGTAAATGACACCACCCGAGTTTTGAGAAGTGTTTTCACGGAATACAACATCTCCGTACGCACCGTCGGTGCTGCCCACATACAGATGGGACTGAGCGGAGTTGGGGGCGTAGTATACGCCGCCGTAAATGTATGCGTGGTTTCCGATAAAGTTACCGCCGAATATTCTGACGACACGGTAGTTATAGATAACACCGCCGCGCGCGCCGCTGTTGCCCTCAAAGGTTCCGCCGTAAATATTGAGGTTGCTCGAGTTGAAGATGAGTGCACCGACCGTAGAATTGCGCTCTGCCTCGCCAAGTGTGAGGTCGCCCTCGTCATTGATTGTGTTGTTCGCGTAATATCCGCCGTGAATATTGAGCGTACCGCTTGCTATGACCGCGAGCGTACCGCCTATGCGGTTTTCTATGCCGAGCAGATACTTTTCTTCAAGCGTCCGCTCATTTCCGACCTTGTGGAAGTTTTGAACGGTCACATTCTCGTGAAGATTGACGATGGAGCTGTATCCAATGAACAGGACGCTTCCGACGACATCGACCGTCATGTTTTCTTTGTTACCGTCAAACACGAGAAGATTCTTTTGCGTTGAAAGAGGATTGCCAAGCGTGAGCTTTGCATTCGCGCCCATAAGCAACGCACTCTTTCCGTCGGCACTCTCGCCGATGACAAAGAAGTCACCGCCGAAATCGGCAGCTCTTGTCAGGGTGTGTCCGATGGTCGTGAAGATTGTAACATCGCCTGTAATATAGAAGGTACGGTCTATCTCAAAATCCGCGACGATACGAATGTTTCTGATGCCCGAATTGATCGCTGCCTCAAGCTCGGTTGCGTTAGAAACATCGATAGCGTCTGCGAGATTGTCGTACGGCTCGTTGCCGTAATCGAGATATTTCGGTATATCTGCGCTGATTTCCGCAACTGTGAGCAGATTGTATATTGCCGTGCTCCAGTAGGCATCGTCGAGAGGTGCTGCATTATCGGTATCTGTGTACTTGGACTTGTCTATGTTGAGCTTTGCGTTTTTGGTGTTGCCCCAGATAATAGAGCCGCCCGATGTCGCGGTATTGCCCGACACGGTAAGTCCCACAAGATTAACGACAGTTCCCGAGGTGGTCTCATACATAAATCCGCCCTTTGCGGCACTGTTGCCCGTTGCGGTTGTGTTATACATATCGACGAGGGACTTATTGGAGATGTAGATAGCGCCGCCGGAGCCCGATGTCGTGTTTGACTCAAAGGTGCAGGAGTGGAGCAGTGACGGAGAGCCGCCTGTGTATATCATAACGGCACCGCCGCTTTCAGCACAGCTGTTGCTCTTGAAAAGGGTGTTGTAGGCGTTGAATGTTGAATCTGTGTAAGCATACACAGCGCCACCGTGTTTGGAAGATGTGTTTGAAGAGAATGTACTGTTATAGACGCTGAATGCAGTTGCATTCAGATAAGCGGCACCGCCGAGCGCGGAGCTGTTTCCATTGATAACAGTATCATTGATAAGAATTGCAGAAGAGGAATAAGCCGCGAAGACACCGCCGCTTCCCGTGGCGATATTGTCGCTTAAAGAGCATCCGTTGAACTCGGTGACGGCAGTGTTGAGATAGAATGCCGCGCCTGTTTCCGAGGTATTACCCTTGATTTCTGTATCCTCAAAATAGGCTCTCGCCGAGCCGCTCATATAGATTGCACCTGCTCTTGAGACCGCATCGTTCTGATTGAAAACGCTGTTCCTGACAGTCATCTCAAGAGACTCGTCGAGCTCGTTGCTGCCCGTCAGATATATAGCGCCGCCGTATTTCGAGGAAGTGTTCTTGTTGAACTCAACATTTTCGAGCGTCATTCTTGTGCTTGACGCGTAAAGTGCGCCGCCGTTACCGCCTGTGACACTGTTGCCTTCAAAGACGGTATTTTTTATCGTAAGAAGATTGTTGGCATAGACAGCACCGCCGCCTGACACTGCGGAGTTGCTTGTGAAATATACCTTTTGGTCCTTGACTATGTCGTTGTCTGCGCCTATATAGAGATATGCGCTGGTACTGTTCGGCATATAGATTGCGCCGCCGTATGTAGAGGAGGTGTTTCCGACGATAGTCGCATTGTAAATATTCATTGTACGGTAATTATAGAACGCGCCTCCGCGGCCTGCGTGGTTGCCTTCAAATCTACCGCCGTAAATATTCATCGTTCCGTAGTTATAGAACGCGCCTCCGTGGCTGGAGAGGCTGCCCTCATCTGTGGATGCGTTGGTAATGTCATTGGTTTTGTTGTTTGAATAAATACCGCCGTAAATATTCATAAAGCCCTTGCCCTCGATGATTGCCACAGCACCGCCGACACGAGGAGGGTAAGAAACGCTATATCCGTTCAGAACTCTGTCGTTTCCGACCTTGGTATGTCCGTCAATTGTGAGGTTCTTACCAAGGTTTGCCGTTGCGCCGGCGCAAACGAAGATAACAGTTCCCACAACATCGACCGTCATGGCAGAGGCATTGCCGCTAACCGTGAGGGAGGCATCGGTACCGTCGATTTTTGACAGAGTCAGCACGACACCCGATTTCGCGTTTCCGTCAGCGTCCTCGCCGACAACGAAGATATCACCGCCGAAGCCTGCGGCTCTCGTGAGAGTGCGCGCTTCGTCCGCAAATATGGTGACGCTTGATGTTATATAGAAAGTCCTGTCAAGCTCAAAGTCTGCGGTGATACGAATGAGCGTGTAGCCCACCTCAAGTGCGCGCTCAAGCTGAGCGGCTGTTTGGACATTTGTGATTGATTCAGCGACAGGGGGCTCGACCGTTTCGCCCGAGTAATCCTCATAAGAGGGGATAGTACCCGTCTGCTCATATACCGTGAGCTTGTTGTAGATGGCAGAAGCCCAATATTCGTCGTTCCAATCGCCGTTGTAATCACTGTCAACATATTTAATCTTATCGATATAAAGCTTTGCGTTGAGGGTATTGCCCCAGATAATTGCGCCGCCTTCGGTCGCGGTGTTACCCGATACAACAAGACCGACAAGCGTTACAACCGTTCCTGCTGTTGTCTCGTACATGAAGCCGCCCTTTGGCGAGCTGTTGTTAATACCCTTGACATTGTAAATATCCACGAGAGATTTGTTGGATATGTATATCGCACCGCCGCTTTCTGTCGAGGAGTTTGCTTCAAAGATGCAGGAATGTATCATTGAATGAAGACCGCCGTTATAAATCATAACGGCACCGCCGACATTTGCCTTGTTTGCCGTGAATGCTGTATTGTAGGCATTCAGCACACCGCCCGTATACGCATATACCGCACCTCCGTTTTTCTCGGAGGAATTGTTCTTGACGGTACTGTTATAAATATCAAGCGTAGCTTCCGTAAGATATACAAAGCCTGCGACAGATGAGGAATTTCCGTCTGCCGTGACATTGTTCATCACAGCACTTGCGGAGGAGTACAGAGACAGAGCACCGCCGTTTGAAACAGAGGTGTTGTTCTTTATCTCCGCACCGTTAAGCTCGATGGATGCGTTAGTCACATATACCGCACCTGCGTAGGTGTCAGCGCTGTTGTCGATGAATTTGACAGATGCGAAATATCCGCGGGATTTTCCGCTCATGTATATTGCGCCGCCTCGTTTCGAGGAGTTGCCGATAAACTCGGTGCTGTCAACGAGCAGCTCTCTTACATCCTCGTCACCGTTGTTACCCGTGATATATATCGCGCCACCGTAGCCGTCGGCTGCGGTATTATCTTCAAATACCGAGTTCTCAATATACAGCTCCATAGAGCCCGCGGAAATCGCACCGCCATGTCCGGTGACGGTGGTGTTTCCGATGAATTCGGCGTTCTTGACAGAAGCCACGTGCTGAGCATATATCGCGCCACCGTTTGACTCAGCGGTGTTGCCGATAAATTTGACGGAGCTCTCGGTAACATCGTTATCCTCTCCTATGAAGAGAAATGCGGATGTGCTGTTGGGAACATATATCGCGCCGCCAAGAGTAGAGGCGGTGTTGTTTGATATCTGCGCGTTATAGATATTCATAGTGCGGTAGTTATATAAAGCACCGCCACGGCCTGCGTGGTTGCCGTCGAATGTACCGCCGAAGATATCGAGCGTACCGTAGTTGTATATAACGCCGCCCTGGCTCGATACAGTGCCCTCATCAGTAGAGGAATCGGTGATATCATTGACGCTGTTTGCCGTATAAAGACCGCCATACACGCGCATAGACGCTTTGTATGAAACGATGGCAACTGCTCCGCCGATACGGACAGGGTAGGAAAGCTTATACTCCTCGCCCTTGGTTTTTTCGTTGCCTACCTTAACATTGTTTTTGACTGTCAGATTGTGGTAAAGGTCAGCTCTTGACCCTTCGCGGATAAAAAACACCGTACCCACAATATCTGCCGTCATGCTTTCGCTATTACCGTCTATGATGAGCATAGACGCGGCCATATCGTCGGGCTTACCGACAGTCAATACCACAGGCGTTTCTGTGGCTTCTCCGTTCTCGGTCTCGCCCACGACGAAAATATCTCCGCCAAAGCTTGCAGCTCTCTTGAGGGTATGTGCCTCGTCAGCGATGATGATCGCGTCCGAGATGATGTAGAATGTGCGGTCGAGTTCAAAGTCCGCAGCAATGCGGATAGCAAAAACACCTTCGGCGAGAGCTGCTTGCAGCTCGTCTGCGGAGATGACATCAACAGGGTTGCTGTAATCTATCGCTGCGCCGTCGTCTGTGTCGGGCTCGACAACAATATCGTCACCCCCTTCACCTGCTTGTGTACCGTTCTCGGTTGCGTTCTCCTCATCCTCGACCGGATTCGCGGGTTCAGTCGCAAAAACAGTCATCGGGACGAGATTAAGTAGCATAGTTAAGAGAATCAAAAAGCTGAATACTCTTAATTGCAACGGTCTTTTCGAGGTTGTTTTCATTATTTTTTCCTTTCCATGACGTACAGATACGCCATCGTAAAATAATATAATTATATTATATTAATTATAGTATATCATATTATATTAAAAAGCGCAAGAGTTTTTTATTGACCTTTTTTCTCTTAACGACAGCAAAAACAATTGTGTGGACAAAACAAATTCAGAGCACACATGACACGCCATGTGTGCTCTGAATGATGGCAAGGCTATATCGTCACAACCTGCTTCTTGCAGGTGATGCTTGCCGCGCCCTCGTCATCGGTAATCATGTAATCGATATCGCTTATCGCTGCCAGATTGTATGCCGCCGACAGAAAGAATTTTGATGTATCACATAAGAAAAAGCTTTGCTTGCTTTGTTCAAGCACGGCACGGCGCAGGAGGGTTTCCTGCAAAGAGGTATCCACAATCATATGTGCAGGGCTGATGCCGTGTGAGGAGAAAAAGACTTTATCAAAATTGAAGCTTCGGACAAAGGATTCGGCAAAGCTACCCGCATAGCACATGGAATTTTGTTGCGCTTCTCCGCCTGTGCAAAAGACCTTAATGCCCTTTTTGGAAAGCAGGGTGGAGAGCAGAATGCTGTTGGTCACAACCGTGACAGCACTTTGCGGTACTATAAAATCCGCCATTTGCAGTACGGTCGTGGAAGCATCAAGAAATAATATGTCATTATCTTGAATGAATCGTGCGGCTGCCTGACAAAGCAGTCGCTTTTCTTTATAATGAACTGTCTTTCTGAAATCAAGTGGGGTGACACTGGATTCGTCATTCAGCTTCTTGGCACCGCCGTGACTGCGCAAAATCAGCTTGCGCCGTTGCAGCTCTGCAAGGTCGCGCCGAACTGTCGGCAGACTGACAAAAAGACGCTTGCTTAACATTTCTACTGACATATAGGTTTCCTTCTCCAACAGCTCAAGTATTTGATTGTAGCGTTCTTCCTTGAACATCAAAACCTCTCCTTTTGATTGAAATTGAGCGTTTATCAATGATTAAGCCAGCTATTGACAATCGTTTTTGATTGTTATATTATATCATTGATAAATAATTTTGTCAAGGATGACTTTTATGGAACTGGAAACGATGAATTGTGAATTTGCAAATTGCAGCTGTGGCAGAGCGCATCGGTGTTCTGTCGAGGCTGTGGTCATTGGTGCGGGCGCGCTTGATTCACTCAGGGAGCTATGTGCTTCATATGACAATATTTTGGTGGTATCGGATGAGAATACGCACAGAGTATGCGGCGAGGCTGTTCTGCACACTCTTTCCAATCGGCACTGCCGCGAGCTTGTGCTGACATCGCGCGAAAAGGTGGTTGTTCCTGATGAAGAAAGCATCAAAACCATTGAGAATGCGCTGGACAAGGAAACTGCACTGCTTGTCGGTGTTGGCTCAGGCGTTATCAATGACTTATGTAAATATGTCAGCTTCTTCCACGGGCTCCCCTATTACATCGTGGCAACCGCACCGTCTATGGACGGCTACGCTTCAGTTGGTGCGGCAATGATTTTGAATGGTATGAAGGTGACGGTCAACGCAAGACCGCCGAGGGCGATTATCGGTGACACCGCCATCCTGAAGAATGCGCCGCTTGAAATGCTACAGGCGGGCTACGGTGATATTATCGGTAAGTTTTCCTGCCTGAATGACTGGAAATTAAGCGCGCTTGTTCAGGATGAGTATTTCTGTCAGCGCATTTATGATTGTACGCTTGCCTGTGCCGAAAAGCTTCGCCCGATGGCAGATAGAATTTTAAGTCGGGACGAGCAAGCGGTCGACTTTTTGATGGAAGCGCTGGTTACGGTCGGCGTTTTAATGAGCTATGTCAACTCCTCGCGCCCTGCGTCAGGCAGTGAGCATCATATGTCGCACTTCTTTGAAATTACGGGTATTCTGGAGGGGAAGGACTATTTTGCGCACGGCGTTGATGTTCTGCTTTCCTCTTTCTATACACAGAAAATCCGCGAGGAGCTTTTGACGATGGATGTGCCGCACGCATATACCGTCGTGGAAGGCGAGATGTATATGCAAAAGCTGCGAGAGATTTACCACATACTTGCGGAAGAGGTCGCTTCTCTGCAAAACAAGGTCGGCTTTTATCAGAAAAACAGACTTGAATGTTATCAGAGTAGATGGGAGAAAATCAAAGAGGTGCTGCGTGAAGCCCCGCCCTCCGCCGAAATCGAGCGCTTGATTCGGAGAATTGGCTTGAATCTTGCGGATTTTGAGGCGCTTTACGGTCGGGAAAAAATCGAGAACGCCCTGTGGTTTGCAAAGGACTTGAAAGACAGATACACAGTCTTGTGGCTCTATTTTGATTTGAAGTATCAGAACAAGCAAGACTGACAGAACAAGAGAGCAAAACGAGGATAGAGAAGGGATAAGATAATGAGCATTCAAATGATAGCCTTTGATTTGGACGGTACGCTTACCCAGCACAAAACGCCATTGTCCCAAAAGCACAGAGAAATTCTGTTTGAATTACAAAAAAAATACTGGCTTGTGATGGTCGGCGCGGGAATGTGTGCACGCATTTTTAAGCAGATGGAAAAGTTCCCCATTGACATCATCGGCAATTACGGTATGCAGACAGCTATTTACGATAAGGATACGCAAAGCATTTGTCTTCGCGAGGATATCAAGGCCGACTGCGACCGTGCGCTCTGCGAGGAAAGAGTGACCATGCTTCGCAAAAAATACGGCTTTGGGGCCTATGCGGGCGACAATGTGGAATATCACAGCTCGGGATGCATTACCTTCCCGTTGCTTGGTACAAAGGCAAAGCAGGAGGACAAGCTCGCCTTTGACCCCGACCGCAAAAAGAGAAGGGCATTTTATTCCGATGTTGTCAATACCTTCCCCGAATATAATGTGTTTGTCGGAGGCTCCTCCTCTTTCGATATGGCACCCAAGCCCTATAACAAATACTACGCACTGGATAAATATTGCACGGAAAAGGGCATCAGCCACGCCGAAACCGTCTTTGTCGGGGATGATTACGGACTCGGCGGTAATGACGAGTCGGTTTATCGCTCCGACTTCGGCTTTATCCCAATTGCTCACTACATCGATTTTCCTGAAAAGGTCAAGCATTTATTATAACGATGACAAGTATATGCCTCTTTTGTTCCGTGAGCCTGATATAATGAGAGACGCTCAATAGAGGCGTGACAAGCGGGCTTTTGAATATAGGCTATTGACAAGCGGCTTTTAATGCGGTATAATAATGGTTGAAAATCATGCGCCGCTTGAAGCGGCGGAACGGAGGTTGAAATGAGCAAATTTTTTGCGGAATTCAAAAAATTCATCACGCGCGGCAATGTGATGGACATGGCAGTCGGTGTCATTGTCGGTAGCTCCTTTACCGCCATTGTCAACGCCATGAGCAACAATATCCTGAAGCCGATTATCAACTGGGTTCTTTCCATCGTTTTCGGCAAGGATTCGCTGAGCGAGCTTTTTACATTTCTTGTCAAAGTCAAGGACGAAAACGGTCTTGTAGACTTAACACAGTCAATTTATATTGATTGGGGTGCATTTATCAATGCTATTATCAATTTCCTCTTGATTGCATTCGTTCTGTTCTGTATTGTCAAAACTCTGAACAAGCTGAAGGAAAAGCAACAGGAATTGATTGCAGAGGCAGCTGCCGACAAGCCGACACGGGAAGACCGTAAGGCCATGAAAAAGCAGGGCATCAAGCTGCGCGACAAGGAGGCTGTCAAGGCTTACTATGCCGAAAAGGAAAGACTTGCGGCAGAAGCAAAGAAGGCAGAAGAGGAAAAGGCGAGAAAGGAAAGAGAGGCAAACCCGACTACCGAGGACCTCTTGAAACAAATTCGCGACCTTTTAAGCGCACGCAACTCATGAACAAGAAAGCGGATTGAGCTATTGCTCAATCCTCTTTCTTGTTGTGGTTTTAAGAATATTTCCGCCATACATTTGGCGTGAAAAGAATCAGAAGAGGCATGATTTCCAATCTGCCAAGTAGCATATTGAATGACAGCAACAGCTTGGAGAATGGGGAATAGCCGCCAAAGCTACTCATAGGCCCGACCGCACCGAGCCCGGGACCGATATTGTTGAAGCAGGAAATTTCTGCTGATAAGTTGGTGACAAGGTCAAAACGGTCAAGAGAGAGCAAGAGCGTTGATATGCAGATGATGAGGATATATGCAGCAAAATAGGTCAGAGTCGAGCGAATGGTTGCGCTGTCGATGGATTTTCCTTCAAGTCTGACCGTTGTGACGGCGCGCGGGTGCAAAAGACGGCGCAATTCCTGAAAGAAGTTTTTGATAAGTAAAATGAGACGGCTGACCTTGAGTCCGCCCGCCGTCGAGCCTGCACAGCCGCCACTGATCATCAGTAATAACAAAAGATGCTGTGTGAATTGGGGCGCCAACGCAAAGTCAAAGGTCGAGTAGCCTGTGGTTGTGATAGTGGTGCTTGCCTGAAAAAAAGCGTGGTGCAGTGACTCGCCGACATTCTGCATAGTTGAATAGAGATTGGTGGCGATGGCAAGTGTTGAGCCGATCACAATGAGGATATACCAACGCAGCTCCTCGCTGCGAAAGACATCGCGGAAGCGTTTGATAAGTAGAAAATAGTACAGGTTAAAGTTGATGCCGAACAGCAGCATGAATATTGCAATCACCATATCTATGTAGGTGCTATGGTAAAACGATAGCCCTTCTGTTTTCACGCTAAAGCCGCCGGTTCCAGCCGTGCTGAAGGAATGACAAAGCGAATCGAAGAGCGGCATTCCGCCGCAAAGTAAAAACATAGCGAGAAGCACGGTCATGGCAGCGTAGACCGCATAGAGAATTTTTGCAGTGTCACGCATACGGGGAACAAGTTTGCCGACAATAGGTCCGGGTACCTCTGCACGCATGAGGCAGAGCGAGCGGTCCTCCGAGAGTGGCATAATGGCGAGAACAAAAACAAGAACGCCCATACCGCCTACCCACTGTGAAAAAGCGCGCCAGAACAGAATGCAGTGAGGGACTGCGTCAAGATTGGTAAGGACAGATGCGCCTGTCGTCGAAAAGCCTGATACGATTTCAAAAAACGCGTCAATATAGGTGGGATAGCTACCCGAAATAAAGAGAGGCAATGCACCCGCAAGCGACATTAAAAGCCATGCCGCCGCGACAATGAAAAAGCCGTCCCGCGCATAGATGGCGGTGGTTTTTGGCTTTTTGAAGCCCAGAAAGCCACCCACAAGCGCAAGAATTATCAAGGGAATGAAAAAAGAAGAGGTTTCTTTTTCGGAATACAGGATGCCGACAAGGACAGAGGGAAGCATTAAAATCGCTTCCACAAACAAAATGCGTCCGAGAATATAGAGAATCATTCGTCGGTTCATGAGGAATGTCCTTTCATATATATTGACTTTTGAAGAATGCTTCAGTCGTCAGCGATGATGTCGCTCAACTCATTGAGGCCGCTTCGTGCAGAGACAATCAGCACGCCGTCGCCCTGCATAATTTTATCCTGACCGCGCGGAACAATGGTCTTTTTGCCGCGTACCAGACAGGCAACAAGCAGGTCGGGCTTAAGATTCAGGCTGGAGAGAGGGATGTCCGTGAGATTCGGAATTTCAGTCTCCGCTGCAAATTCAATGACTTCAATACGGCCGCCAAACAGCTTGTAAAGCGAGAGAATATGGTCTTGCGCACGGCTGGCATCCAAAGCGCGCACATAACGGAGAATTTCGTTAATCATCGAAAGCTTGGGCGAAATCAGCGATTCAATGCCAAGTGTTTCGGAAATTGACAGCATATTGTCCCGATTGACCTTGGCGATGACCTTGGGAACATTGGTTTTAAGAGCATTCAGCGCACTTAAGATGTTGCCCTCATCAAGTCCTGTCAGGGCAACAAAGGCATCCGCCTTGTCAAGACCTTCCTCAAGTAGAATATCATGGTCACCGGCATCGGCGTTCAGTATGACGGCTTCGGGCAGGCTTTCGGCAAGTAAAGTGGCAGCCTCCTTATCACGCTCGAAAATTTTGATGTTCATCTTGCGGTCACGAAGCGTTTTGGCAAGATAATAGCTGATACGGCCCCCGCCTGTGATCATGACATTTTTGACAGGATTCACATATAAGTTCATGCGGTGAAATGCCACTTCCATGTCCTGTGGGTCACCAGTCAGATAAAGCTCGTCACCCGCGTGCAGAACAAAATTGCCGCGTGGGATGAACAGCTCGCCGTCGCGGGAAACAGCGCAAATGAGGACCTTGATGCCAAGCTTTGCGCCAAGAGTGCTTAACTGTTTATTGACAAGAATGTTATTCGCAGGCAGTCGGAAGGAGGCAAGCTCAATTCTGCCGCGAGCAAAAAGCTCAACGCGGGAAGCTGACGGGAAACGCAGAATGCGTGCAATTTCTTCGGCTGCCGCTTTCTCAGGGTTGATGAACATGGAAAGACCAAGATCCTTCTTTAATTCAAAGAGGTGGTCTGCATATTCGGGATTGCGAATGCGGGCAATGGTGTGCTTGGCGCCCAGCTTGTATGCAGAGAGGCAGGCGAGAAGATTCAGCTCGTCAGAGCCTGTTACGGCAATCAAAAGGTCACAGCTTTCGATTTCTACCGATTTCAGCACTGCAAAGGACGCACCGTTTCCCACATAGCCAATCATGTCAAGTGCATTGCTTGTCTTTTCAATGACCTCTTCGTTTGTATCTATCAATATGATTTCATGTTTTTCCTGTACCAAATTCTGTGCAAGTGAAAGACCGACCTTACCACCGCCGACAATTGTGATACGCATATGTATAACTCCTTTACCGTAAAGATACTCAAAGTTATCATGACTTTCTGTTCGTTATATTATAACACACAGACACTTTTTTTTCAAGACTTTTTTGTTTTTTACCAATTTGCGAAGAAGGACGGGATAAAATAGAGGATGAAAAACTTGACAACACTTTATGCCCATGATATAATATTATAATCATATTTATTGCAGGAAGGAGATTTGTGAGATGGATTTCAAAACGCAGGAAATAAACTTGGCAAGGTCGATGCAAGCGCAAAAACAGAAAAAAAACTGGCGTATCATTGTGTTCGGCCGTCGCTTTGCAGTCATATTGATGCTCCTTCTGCAATTTGCCTTCTTTTTCTTCTTGAGCTGGGAGGGTTCTCGGCTATTTGCGATTTTACATTCGGCACTGATGGCGTGCGGCATTTTGCTCTCACTTTTCATTATTCGCGGTAAGGCAAGCTCAGGCTATAAGCTGCTTTGGGTATTTTTTATTTTGGCGATGCCGATTTTCGGTGTGACATTTTATTTTCTGATTCGCGGACAAGGCTCTACCAAAAAAATGCGCCGGCTGTCAAAAAAAGTCGATGTGCAACGGATAGAGGCATTGCAAACAATCGGGAAGAGCTGTCAGCAAGGTGAAAAAATCGCGCTTGGCGCATATGAGCGCTTGGCAAGCTATCTGCAAATGCATGGTGGCTTTTCTGTTTCGGCGCACGATAAGATAACCTATTATAAAACAGGCGAAATCGGCTTTGCCGCACTGCTTCATGACATTGAAGCCGCAAAAAAATATATTTTTCTTGAATATTTTATTGTGGATGAGGGTGTTCTCTGGAACCGTATTCTTGATGCTTTGCTTCGCAAGGTTGCCGAGGGGGTTGAGGTCCGTCTGATGATGGACGATATGGGTTGCTTTATGCTGAAGCCCCGCCATTTTGCACGGGACATGGAAAAATCGGGAATTAAGGTCTGTATTTTCAATCGCTTCCGCCCTTTCATTACCGCCATCCAGAACAATCGCGACCATAGAAAAATTGCTGTGATTGACGGGCACATCGCCCATACAGGCGGTGCCAATATTGCCGATGAATATGTGAATATGCGCCGTCGGTTTGGTTATTGGAAGGACACGATGGTGCGAACAGAGGGACCTGCCGCCGCAGAATTTGCCGTCATGTTTCTTTCTCTTTGGGATGTGGCGATGCAAAAGGACGAGGCGTGGGACGCCTATATGCCTTCGTTTGACGCGCCTCTTCCGAAGTCGGATACCTATGTCCTGCCTTTTTCCGAATCTCCGCATGATAAAGAGCCATGCTGCCGCAATGTCTTTCTGTCGCTCATTCAAAATGCACAGAAATCTCTTTATATTTGTACGCCCTATCTCATGCCCGATGAAACGCTTTTGGACGCCTTGGTTCTTGCCGCAAGCAGTGGCGTGGATGTCCGCATCATCGTCCCTTATCTTGCCGATAAAAAGCTGGTCAAGATGACAGGACGCACCTATTTTGGGGAGCTGATTTCAGCAGGCGTGCGTATTTATGAATATACACCCGGCTTTAATCATGCGAAAATGATGATTGCCGATGGCAAATTCGGCTATGTCGGCAGTGCGAATTTTGATTACCGCAGTCTGTTTATGCACTATGAGTGCGGACTTCTGGCATTTGGCGGTGAGATGACAGGTATGCTTGCAAAGGATTTTGAAGAAATATTTGCTTCTTCTGCCGAGGTTGCCGCGCCAGAGCGACGCTTCAATTATTTGCATAGCCTGTGGGATCAGCTTCTTCGTTTGCTTGCCCCGCTCATGTAGTAATTTTGCTTCCGGAAAGGACTTTGACAATGAATGACGAGAAGAAAACGCAATTGCCGTCATCGGCCGCCCTTGCTTATCTTGGCGATGCGGTTCACAGTCTCTATGTGCGGCGCATGGCGGTTTCACTTGGCTTGTCGCATTCGGCGGATCTGCACGCGGTCGGGCAACGCTATGTTACCGCGGCGGCACAGGCGGTTGCCTTTGACAGAATTTATGATAAGCTAACCGAAGAGGAAATTGATGTGACACGCAGAGCGCGCAATTCGCACCATCTGCAACGCCCGAAGCATATGTCGGTTTCTGAATATCGGAAGGCAACAGGACTTGAGGCTTTGCTCGGTATGCTGTTTTATACGGGCAGACAGGAGCGCCTTGATGAAATCATGAGCATGATTTTGAAGGGAGCCGAGGAGTAAGGAAAGGGAAGTGGCGACCTTGTGTTCGCCGATTGATAACGATGAGTGAAAGACAGCAGTTTCTGCCGACAAGCGCCGCCGATATGCGTGCGCGCGGTTGGCAGGTGCCTGATTTTGTATATGTAACGGGTGATGCCTATGTGGACCACCCGTCTTTTGGTGTTGCCATCATCACGCGCGTTCTTGAAGCCGCTGGCTACCGAGTGGCAATTCTCGCACAGCCCGATTACCGCGATACGCGGGATTTTTGCCGATTTGGCAGACCGCGTCTGGGCTTTCTTGTCAGCGCGGGCAATATTGATTCGATGGTTGCACATTATACCGTTGCCAAGAAAAAGAGAACATACGATTATTATTCACCGGGTGGACAGGCGGGACTCCGCCCTGACCGCGCTGTTATCGTCTACTGCAATCGCATTCGTGAGGCATATGGTGATGTTCCCTTGATTATCGGGGGCCTCGAGGCATCTCTCCGCCGTTTTGCACACTATGATTATTGGCAGGACCGTATTCGCCGCAGTGTTCTCGTTGATGCACGCGCCGATATCCTTTCCTACGGTATGGGTGAAAAGACCTTGCTTCGTCTGGCTGAACTGCTTGACCGCGGCGTTCCCATTAAAAAAATTCGCGATGTGCGCGGGTGTGCTTATCTTTGCGGAGCGGACGAGAAGATACATTTTGACCATGTATTTTGCGGTGAATATGATGAATTAAAGTCGGGCGGGGAAGCATACGCACAGGCATTTGCCATGCAGTACAGGGAAACCGACTCTGTCCGCGGCCACGCTGTTGTGGAAAAATACGGTGATAAATGGCTTGTGCAGACACCGCCCATGCCGCCACTGGCACGGG
Organism: Eubacteriales bacterium; assembly: GCA_045649045.1. Taxonomy (GTDB): domain Bacteria; phylum Bacillota; class Clostridia; order Oscillospirales; family CAG-272; genus UBA1740. The sequence continues at coordinate 15,571 of JAZRPF010000052.1, read as the reverse complement.
AAGAGCTTGACCGCGTATATGCCTTGCCTTATACACGCACCTATCATCCCGACTATGAGGCGGCGGGAGGCGTTCCTGCCATTACAGAGGTGCGCTTTTCAATTACACACAATCGCGGTTGCTTCGGCGCTTGCAATTTCTGCGCCATTGCCTTCCATCAGGGGCGGGAGGTGCGCTCGCGCAGCGAGGAAAGTGTGCTTGCCGAGGCAGAGCTTATTACGCGTATGCCCGATTTCAAGGGCTACATTCACGATGTCGGAGGACCTACTGCCAATTTCCGCTACCCCTCCTGTGACAGACAGGCAGAGCACGGTGTTTGTGCAAACAGAAAATGTCTTGCTCCCACCCCTTGCCGTCATTTGAAGGTTGAGCATGAGGAATATGCGGCAATGCTACGGAAAATTGAAGCGCTTCCCCGTGTCAAGCGCGTCTTTGTGCGCTCGGGCATTCGCTTTGATTATTTGCTTGCAGATAAAAACGATAGCTTCTTCCGTCAGCTCGTTTTCCGTCATGTCAGCGGTCAGCTCAAGGTCGCACCCGAGCATTGTGCAAATGAGACACTTCGCCTGATGGGAAAGCCCTCGGTTGAGGTCTATGAAAAATTCCGTCAGAAGTATTTTGAATATTCCAAGGAGTGCAAGCTTGAGCAGTATCTTGTTCCTTATCTCATGTCCAGTCACCCCGGCTCTTCTTTGAAGGACGCCGTAACCATGGCAGAATGGCTCAAAAAGGAGGGGTATTCACCCGAGCAAGTACAGGACTTCTATCCCACACCGGGTACCATTTCGACAGTCATGTATTGCACAGGCATTCACCCGCTGACAGGTGAGCGCGTTCATGTCACGCGGGATTACCACGAAAAACAGCTCCAACGCGCACTTTTGCAGTGGGGGCGCCCTGAAAATGCAGCGCTTGTCCGTGAGGCACTGCGACGCGTCTCTCGCGAGGATTTAATCGGAAATGCTCCCCATTGTCTTGTACGGCCTGAAAGACAGGTAAGACAAAACCAAAATGAGCGCAAGCCACTCTTTACCAATCATCGTCATAAGGACGAGCAAAGGACAGAGGGAAGGCACACTCAAAAGCATCAAAAAGCTTATACAAGAGAGACTCAAAGCAGCAAAGGCAGACCGAAAAACATATCCTTTAAGCCACATAAAGCCAAGAAAAAATAAGAAGCGCTTTGATAATCCAAGCTTCGTCCGTCAACGCCCTGATTCGACTGTCTGATAACAAAAATTTTCCACGATTTATTGATGATTAAAAAAACCATTTTATGCCATGAAACAAGGGCAATTGTGCAATTTACACAAAAGTTGAAAAGTGCAAATCTTTTTGATTGCTCTGTTGAAAATGTGGAAAACTCACCTCGATTTTTGGAAAAAGTCGATAAAACCCCATTGGAACAGGAGAAAAATTACTGAAGTTTTGCACCTTTTCAACAATCGATATGTGGAAAAGATTTTTCCGAAAAATTGAATTATTGGCAAAGAAGCGCTTGACACACAATTTTTTTCATTAGTTCATCTGCCATAAAAGACAAAATACGAGGCATTTTTTATCTAAAAATGGGAATTGTATAAGATGAAAGATGCATGTAGGTATCTTTTCGAAAAGGAGAGTCTTTATGGCAAGAGAATTCTGGAATTTGAAGAAATATCATGCCGCGCTTCAGTCGGGAGAGAGCTTTCTCGTGGATTTTTTTGCAACATGGTGCGCTCCCTGCAAGCAGATGGCGCCGATTTTTGAAATATTTGCGGAAAGACACCCTGAAATCAGGGTGGCAAAGGTGGATATTGATGCAGAGCCTTCGCTTGCGGAGGAATGTCATGTGTTCAGCGTGCCGACCTTTGTGCTTTTTCGGGATGGGCAGGAGGTCTCGCGCACAGTCGGTGCGATGCCGCTTCGTAAATTGGAGCAGTTTGTCGGTGTGAAGGAAACAATAGAGGCGTGACTTTTCATACAGGGCGGTTTGCTTCTATATGCCATATTTTGTTTGAATGCGGTGTATAATAGATGAACTGCCCTTTGTTTTGCGCATATACTCATGAGTAGGACAGATTGTTTTGAAATTTTTTGTAAAAATTCTTGACAAGCACCTCTTATATGGTGTATAATGACTACATACCACGGTTAAACCGTCGGTGCGCTGCCATACGGTTCCTGTTTGGCGGCGTTTTTCGTTTATTTTCTGTTTTCACTTTGAAAACGGTACGATTAAGGAGAACAACATGGAAAATGTGAAGCGGATTCCGGAGATTTTCGGCTGCCGAGTGTTCAATGACGATATCATGCGCGCCAGACTGCCAAAGGATGTTTATAAATCTCTGTCCAAGACGATTGCCACAGGCAAGGAGATTGATGCGTCAATTGCAAACAGCGTGGCGAATGCCATGAAGGATTGGGCAATCGAAAACGGCGCAACGCACTATACGCATTGGTTTCAGCCACTGACAGGTGTGACTGCGGAGAAGCACGAGGCATTCATTTCTCCTGTCGGTAACTGCAAGGTGATCATGGAGTTTTCGGGCAAAGAGTTAATTAAGGGTGAGTCGGATGCTTCCTCCTTTCCGTCGGGTGGCTTGCGCGCAACCTTTGAGGCGCGTGGCTATACTGCATGGGATCCCGGCTCTTATGCATTTGTCAAGGACGGCTCGCTTTATATTCCGACCGCTTTTTGTTCTTATACGGGCGAGGCTCTTGATACCAAAACACCGCTTCTTCGTTCAATGGACGCTATCAATACACAGGTTTTGCGGATTCTCCGCCTTTTTGGCGACAATCTGACAAACCATGTTTCCACAACCGTCGGTGCAGAGCAGGAATACTTCCTTGTTGACCGCGCATATTTTGACCGCCGTCCCGATCTTTTCTATACAGGCCGCACGCTTTTCGGCGCACCTGCACCCAAGGGACAGGAGCTTGAGGACCACTATTTCGGCGCTCTCAATTCCCGCGTCAGTCAATATATGCAGGAGCTTGATGAGAAGCTTTGGGAGCTTGGTGTCAATGCCAAGACCAAGCACAACGAGGCGGCACCCGCACAGCACGAGCTTGCTCCCATTTATGCCAATGCCAATATGGCAATTGACCAGAATCTTCTCATGATGGAATATATGAAGAAGGTAGCCCTTCGTCATGATATGGTTTGTCTTCTTCACGAAAAGCCCTTTGCCACTGTCAACGGCTCGGGTAAGCACAATAACTGGTCTCTTTCGACCGATACAGGTAAAAATTTGTTAAGACCGGGTAAAACTCCTGCCGAAAATACGCAGTTCCTGCTTGTGCTTGCCGCTGTTATCAAGGCGGTTGATGACTATCAGGATATGCTTCGTCTGTCTGTTGCATCGGCAGGCAATGACCACCGTCTCGGTGCAAACGAGGCACCTCCTGCGATCATCTCGATTTTCATTGGCGAGGAGCTTGAAACCATCGTCCGTTCTATCATAGACGGCACTGCCTATAACGGTAGCGACCGCACCGTGATGAATTTGGGTGTTCCCTCGGTTCCGACCTTCACGAAGGATACAACCGACCGCAACCGTACATCTCCTTTTGCCTTTACGGGTAATAAATTTGAATTCCGTATGCCCGGCTCTTCGCAGAATGTGGCAATGCCCAATATCGTTCTCAACACGGCGGTTGCCGAGAGCTTCCGTCAGTTTGCCGATGAAATCGAAGCGGCTGAAAACAAGGCAGATGCCATTGCCAAGTTGATTAAGGAGACCTTAACCCGGCATGAGCGAATCCTCTTTAACGGTAACGGCTATTCTGCTGAATGGGAGGCTGAGGCCGAAAAGCGCGGGCTTCTGAATCTTAAAACGGCAGTGGATGTTTATCCCTATATGACCGAAAAGAAGAATGTAGACCTCTTTACTGCGCACGGCGTCATGAGCCGTGTGGAGATGGAGAGCCGTCAGGAAATTCTCTTTGAAAACTATTCCAAGCAAATCAACATTGAAGCACTCACCATGATTGATATGGCGATGAAGAATTATATTCCTGCCGTCAATGCGTATATTGCAGAGCTTGCAGGTGTTGCGGCATCCAAGACAGCACTGAACCCGAGCCTTTCCTGCAAAATCGAAAAAGAGCTTTCGGAGCGCTTGAATAAGCTGAATCTGGAAGCGTATGAGGCGGTCAAAAAGCTCGAAAGAGCAGATAAGCAGGCGGCAACCGTCAAGGGCGCACTTGCACAGGCAAAGTATTATCGCGATAAGGTCATTCCCCTGATGACCAAGCTTCGTGCAAGCGTTGACGAAATGGAAACGCTCACAGCCGCTGAATACTGGCCCTATCCGACCTACGGTGACCTGACCTTTGGTATTCAGTAATGAAAAAGCAGCAAAACCGCGAAGGATGTCCTTCGCGGTTTTCTCTATTGTATAAGCAAGCAAGGCATTGAGGTGTAACCTCAATGCCTCGTTTGATTGTATGCTTCAATGCCATTTTAAGCTCTTTTTGCACATTCCTCAAGAATCACCGAAAGAGCCTTTTTCAGTGCGTCAAGCGGAATATTGAGAGGGGGGAGAAGGCGAATTTTTTGCTTGGCGCTCAAGCAGATAACGCCGCGCTCCATGCAGGCAAGGATAATTTCCTTGGCGTTCCCGACAGGTTCAATACCGACCATCAGTCCAAGACCGCTCACAGAGAGAATGCCGGGCGCACCGTCAAGCATTTGCTGAATAAGTGCCGCACGCTCGTCAACACCCGCGAGGAATTCATCGGTCAAGCAGTTCAGAATGTGAAGCGCGCCCGCACAAGCGACAGGGTTGCCGCCGAAGGTTGAGCCGTGCAGACCGTATGCAAAGACAGAAGCGACCTCTTCGGTCATCATGGTTGCACCAAGCGGTAAGCCGCCTGCAAGACCTTTTGCGGTGGAAATGATGTCAGGCCTTATGCCGTAGTTCATATAAGCGTAGAGCTTACCTGTTCTGCCGTTTCCAGTCTGCACCTCGTCTGCAATCATCAAAAGTCCGTTCTTCTGGCAGAAGGCTGCAAGTGCAGTCACAAACTCGGTCGGCATTTGGTTGACGCCACCCTCTCCTTGAATCATCTCAAGCATGACAGCGATGCAGGGGTATTCCGAGGTCAGCTTTTCAATTTCCTCCATGCAGGGTGTGGCGTAGAGAAATCCGCCCGTGAGAGGCGTGAAGTCGCGGTGAAAGCTATCCTGGCCCGTTGCCGCGAGCGTGGTGACGGTTCTGCCGTGAAAGCTGTTTGTCAGGGTGATGATGTAGCCGTCGGTCACATCCTTCTTTTTGGCGGCATAAAGGCGTGCCGCCTTGATGGCGCATTCGTTTGCCTCGGCGCCCGAATTAGAGAAGAAAACGCGCGAATAGCCCGTGCGCTTGCAAAGAGACTCGGCAAGCTCGGCACATGGCGCGGAATAGTAGAGGTTAGAGGTATGCTGAAATTTCTTTAATTGCTCTGTGACAGAGGAAACCCAGCCATCGTCTGCAAAGCCAAGTGTATTGACGGCAATACCGCTGCCGAGGTCAATATATTCTTTGCCGTTGTTATCATAGCAGTAAGCTCCATTGCCGCGTACAATTTCAAGAGGAAAACGAGCATAGGTCGGGAGAATATACTGCTGATCGCGCTCAAATGTTGTCATCGTCTTCCTCCTGTAAGGAATTTCCTGCAACGAACATTGTGCCAATGCCCTCATCGGTCAGAATTTCAATTAAAATGGCATGAGGAATTCTGCCGTCGATGATAAAGACCTTGTGTACGCCGCGGCGAATTGCCTCGGTACAGCATTGCACCTTGGGAATCATACCGCCGCTGATGACATTTTCACGCATCAGTTGAGGCACCTCACTCACTGCAATGCGCGGAATCAGCGTGGACGGATCCTCGCGGTCGCGGAGAATACCGCTGATATCGGTCATGGAAATCAGGCTTTCTGCCGAAAGTGCGCTTGCAAGCTTGGCGGCGGCAGTATCGGCATTGATGTTGTAGGAATTGCCGTCATCATCATAGCCAATTGTGGAGATAACGGGAATATAGCCCTTATCCAGCACATCGAGGACAGGCTGCACATTGACATCCTCAATTTCACCGACAAAGCCGAGCTTTTCGTCCATCCTGGAGGCGCGAATCATACCGCCGTCAAGACCGCAAAGACCAATGGCGTGACCGCCCTTGTTCTGAATCAGCTTGACAAGCTCCTTGTTGAGCTTACCTGCAAGCACCATCTGGGCGATGTCAACCGTTTCCTTGTCGGTCACACGCAGACCGTTCACAAATGCTGTCTCTTTACCGACACGCTTTAACATATCGGTAATTTCAGGGCCGCCGCCATGCACCAGCACAACCCGAATGCCAATCAGCGACAGAAGAATGATGTCGCCCATCACGGCTTCCTTTAATTCATCCTTGATCATGGCGTTTCCGCCGTATTTGACAACAATGATTTTTCCGTAGTATTTTTGAATATAGGGAAGGGCGCGTACAATGATTTCCGCGCGCTGTGAATTTGTCAGTTCCATTTTGCTGTTTCCTTTCGTCATCAGGTGCGGTAGTCACCGTTAATTTTGACATAATCGTATGTCAGGTCGCAGCCCCAAGCAGTTGCTTCGGCTGTGCCGTCACCGAGCGTAACCAGAACCTCAATTTCCTTTTCGGAAAGTATAGTCTTGGCAACATCCTCGGAGAAGTCAACGCCTGCACCGTTTTCGCACACGGTTATACAGCCGGCGGCAGAGCGGAAGGCGACACCGATACGGCTGACATCCACGCTTGCACCGCTATAACCGATCGCGCACAAAACGCGTCCCCAGTTGGCATCAGCACCAAACATCGCCGCCTTGAAGAGAGAAGAACAGATGACCGATTTGGCAACCGTTTTTGCGGCATTGAGATTGAGTGCGCCGCTGACATGGCATTCAAGCAGCTTTGTCGCTCCCTCGCCGTCTCCCGCAAGAGTACGGCAGAGTGCAACGGTAATGGTGTTGAGCGCGGTCATAAAGGTGGCAAAATTGTCATCCTCCTTGTCAATGAGGGGGTTGTTTGCCATGCCGTTTGCAAGCACAGTCACCATATCGTTTGTTGATGTATCACCGTCTACGCTGACCATGTTGAAGGTCTTTTCGACATCGCCTGACAGCGCCTTTTGCAAAAGTGCAGGGGAGATAGCGGCATCCGTTGTGATAAAAACAAGCATGGTCGCCATATTCGGATGAATCATTCCGACACCCTTGGCAATACCGCCCATGTGGCAGACCTTGCCACCAATCTCAAACTCAACAGCAAGCTCTTTTTTGATGGTATCGGTTGTCATGATGCCCTCGGCCGCAAGGTCACTGTGGTTGCCAAGTCCTGAAACAAGGCTCTCCATACCGGCCACAATCGGTTCAAGCGAAAGGCGCTGACCGATGACACCTGTTGAGGCAACCACGACATCCTCTGCCGAGATACCCAGAGCCGATGCGGTGATGGCACACATTCCCTCGGCAATTTCAATACCGTCAGCGTTACAGGTGTTGGCATTTCCGCTATTACAAACGATAGCTTGCGCTCTGCCGTTTGCCAGATGCTTTTTGGTGACGGTCAGGGGCGCACCCTTGACCAAATTGGTGGTGTAAACGGCAGCGGCGGCGGCAGGCACCTCGCTGACAATCAGCGCAAGGTCTCTTTTGGTTCTGTTCTTGCGAATACCGCAATGAACACCGTTTGCGCGAAATCCCTTTGCGGCACAAACGCCGCCTTCAATGAACTGTATCATCATGAAATCCTTTCCTTATATGCATATTCAATATTTGGCAAGGAACGGCATTTGCCGTCCTTTATTATTTGAGTGCAAGTCCTGTTTCAATCGGTAGTCCGAGCGAGAGATTCATACAGGCAATCGCCGCACCCGATGCGCCCTTGCCAAGATTATCATAGCGGGCAATCAGCAAAATGCGTTCATCATTGCCTGCCACCGTAATTTGCATGGTGTCAAGTCCCGACAAAGCGTTTGCCGCCAGCATACCGCCCTCACTTTCGGCAGGGGAAGGCACATAATTCACCAAAGGACCGGTATAAAGCGATTCATAAACCTTGCGGATGTCCTCGGCTGTACCGTGAATATCTTCGGCAAAGAGCGGAACCGTCACTTCCATACCGCTATAAAAATCCGCAACAATCGGCAGAAAAGCGGGCGCGTGCAAAAGCCCTGTCATTGCCTGCATTTCGGGCAGATGCTTGTGCGATTGACTAAGTGCATATTGACGGGGTGATGAGAGAAGAGAAGAACGGTCAGATGCTTCGTAATCGGCAATCATACGCTTGCCGCCACCGCTATATCCTGTCAAGGAGGTGACAGTGAGGCGGGCGTCTCCGTCGATAATCCCTGCCTTGACAAGCGGCGCGACCAAGGCAATGAAGCCGCTTGCATGACAGCCGGGAACAGCAATTCGTTTAGAATGACGGATTTTATCCTCCTGCTCGGCGGACAGCTCGGGAAAGCCATATGCAAACGAAGGATTCGTGCGGTGTGCCGTTGATGTATCCAGCACAACCGTTTCGGTGTTTTCAATCATTCCGACCGCTTCGCGCGAAGCATCATCGGGCAGACAGAGAAACACAATATCCGCACGGTTCAGCATATCGCGACGCGCCGACGGGTCCTTCCGCAGCTCTTCGGGCAGGGTGAGCAGCTTCAAATCTGCTCTTTGTGACAGGCGCTCCCGAATCCGAAGTCCTGTCGTTCCCGCAGAGCCGTCAATAAAAATATTTTTCATGAAAATCATTCTCTTTTCGTTTTGTTTTGAATAATTATACATTTCATTATACACTCTTGAAAGTGCTTTGTCAAGCCCTTTTGAAATCTTTTTCATTTTTATACAAAAGCACACAAAATGTATATTTTATACATGAATATTTGAATATATGCATAAATATTCAAAAAAGAAGGTCTTGTTTTTTCTGCACAAATATGGTAAACTTGAAGGGTAAGAATATTGTGGAGGAAAGAGTCTTGACGACACCGCTTGAAATTGAACGCAAATATTTGATTGATATGCCGAGCGAGGAAGTACTCGCCGCCTATCCGTCCGCGTATTTTATGGATATAGAGCAAACCTATCTGATGTCGGCGGTGAAGGGGGAGAGCGCGCGTGTGCGCAGAATCAAAGACGAGGAAGGACATATTCACTATGTCAAAACAGAGAAGAAGCGGATAAGCACACGCACCTGTGAAGAGAATGAATATGAGCTTTCAAAGGTAGCCTATGAAGCCGAGCTTTTCTTTCGCGATATAACCAGACAAACTATATACAAGCGCCGCTATGTGCTTCCTTGCGGTAATTATAAGCTTGAAATTGACATCTATCCTTTTTGGAAGCAGACAGCCATTCTGGAGGTTGAGCTTTCACGCGAGGATGAGGAAGTGGACTTTCCGCGTTTTTTGCATATCTTACGCGAAGTCAGTGACGAAAAGCGCTTCAAGAACAGAGCGCTTGCGCGCTTTGTACCCGATGAAAGCGACATTCGCGCTGAATAAGCGGAGCGACATCAATATTTGAATGAAGAGGAGGGAAAGGACATGATACTGATCATTGCCGAAAAGCCAAGTCTTGGGCGTAATATCGCCGCAGGCATTGAGCTTGCAACGGGCGGCAAGCCCTTGCTGAAAAGGAATGGCTATCTTGAAGGAAACGGCTATCTTGTGACATGGGCGTTCGGTCATCTCTTTTCTCTTGCAGATATTGAGGACTATCAGGGAGAGCGCAAGGATACGGAGCCTGTCCGCTGGAGCATGGAGTGCTTGCCTTGCTTTCCGTCTGAATTTCGCTTTTCCTTGCGGTCGGGGGATGACGGCATTTTAAGGCAATTCCGTGTGATTGAGGAGCTTTGCAACCGCCCTGATGTTGACACGGTTGTGAATGCGGGAGACGCGGACCGAGAGGGTGAAATCATTGTGCGCCTTTGTATTCAGAATGCGCTTCACACCGAAAAAAAGCTCATGCGGCTCTGGCTTCCCGACCAGACACCAAAGACTGTTGCAAGCGCACTTGCCGATATGAAGCAAGAGCATGACTATGACAATTTGGCAAATGAGGGCTTTGCCCGTACCTATATTGACTGGCTCTACGGCGTGAATCTGACGCGATATGCTACCCTGAAATGCGGAACGCTTCTCCGCGTCGGGCGCGTTATCGTCCCGATTGTCAAGGCAATCTACGACAGAGATATGGCAATCCGCAATTTCAAGCCCGAAACCTATTATGCGGTGGTTGGTCGTACCGAGCATAAGGGTGAGAAAATCGAGGTTACTTCAAAAATGCGCTTCACGGCGGCAGAGCGCACAAGGGCAGAGGAATATTGCCGCGTACTGAATGCGGAAAAGTGCCGCGTGAGCGAAAAGAAACCCAAGAAGGAAACCCTCTCGCCCGGCAAGCTCTTTTCGCTTTCCAAGCTCCAAAGCCTACTGGGTAAAAAATACAAAATGTCGATGGCAGACAGCTTAAGCATCGTACAGAAGCTGTATGAGGAGGGCTATCTCACCTATCCCCGTACCAACTCGGAATATCTGGCGACGGCAGAGCAGGGCAAGGTCAAGGAAATCCTTGGCGTTCTTGGCGGTATGGGCTATCCTGTCGCCTTCCGCGTGCATAAATCTATTTTTGATGATTCCAAGATTGAGTCGCATTCCGCCCTGACTCCAACCTATAAAATTCCCGACAAGTCCCGCTTGTCCGAAAAGGAAATGCAGGTTTACTCTACTGTTTTCCGCCGCTTTGTCGCGGTCTTTTGCTCAAAGCCCTGCAAGGTCGAGAGAACCGAGATCAAGCTGACGATGGAGGGTGGCGAGGAATTTACCTTAAAGGGAACAACCGTGCTTGAAGCAGGCTGGATGGCGTATGATGACGGCGGCATCAAGGATAAAATCCTGCCGCCACTTGAAATCGGGGACGAGCTTTGCTTTGATTTCAGCCCTGTCGAAAAGGAAACATCACCGCCCCGCCACTATACGATTGAGACACTCAACCATTACTTAAAAAATCCCTTTCGCGAGGAGAAGGCCAAGCAAAACGAAGCACAGCGCGAGGAGAATACTGACGAAAATGCGGATGACAGCGAGGATTACCGCGCCATTTTTGAGGGACTTGAGCTTGGCACCGAGGCAACGCGCACAGGGATTATTGATAACGCAAGAAAAAGCGGCTATATCGACTTGAAAAAGGATGTTTATTCTATACTTCCGGGTGGTATTTATCTGATTGAATCGCTTGCGCAGATGCAGATAGCCATGGATAAATATAAGACCTCGGAATTAGGTCAGGCATTAAAAAAGGTTTACAGGGGTACACTTTCGGTCAAGGAGAGCGTTGAGCTTGCCCAAAAGGAAATCGACCGCGTCTTTCATCCCCCTGTAGCCGCCGAGGGTGAAGGCTGGGATAGCGGATTTTTCGGTGATTCCGTCGGCATTTGTCCCCTTTGCAGTAAGGAGGTTGTACGCGGCCGCTACAGCTACGGCTGCCGTGGCTACAAGGAGGGCTGTGGCTTCCGCATTCCTATCACCTTGTGCGGACGCATTGTCCCGATAGATGCCGCAAGCGCACTTTTGCGGGGTGAGACAACGGGCGTTTTGCGTGGCTTTGTTTCCAAAAAGGGCAATAATTTTGATGCCGCCCTGAAGCTTGACGAAAGCGGACGGACAAGCTTTGTTTTTGCTGAACGCAAGGTAAGGCAGGGGGATATGCAAACCGTCTTTGCCCGTGAGGCACATCCGTCAGAGGCACCGCCCCCCGATGAGCCGCCCGCATGGCTGACACATTGAAATGACTGCTTAATAAAAAGAGGCAACTATTTGCATGAGCTTACAGTTTTTACCGATAACGCACGACATTCTGGCACGGATAACGCCATATCTTTGCTTCACTTCCCAAAACGGACGGCTTTGCGATTACACCCCCGGTGTGCTTTCCATGTGGCGCCGCCATTATCGGACAGCCGCCGCGATAGACGGGGATACACTCTATCTTCGACTTGAAGATGGCGGTGCGACCTATTATGCTACCCCGCAGGGAGAAAATCTATCGCGCGCACTTGACCGTCTTGAAGCGCACCTTGGCTATGCGCCGAATTTTTGTACTGTACCCGAAGCACTGTTGCCGTACTTTCTTTCTCGCTACCCGACCGCCACCGCGACAGATGACCGCGATTGGTATGACTATCTCTATGATACCGAATCACTCGCCAATCTCGCAGGGCGGCGGTATAGCGGTCAGCGCAACCATCTGAAGCGGTTTATCCGTGCGTATGGAGAGCCTGAATTTGTGCCTCTTTGCAGGGAAAATGCAGGAGATGCCCTTGCTTTTCTTGACCGCTATGAAAGAGAGAGGCAGAATCTGTCGCAGGAGGCGAGGGCTGAAGCCGAGGCAACAAGAGAGGTGCTTTTGCAGCCTGACTTTTTCGGTCAGAGGGGCGGTATTCTCAAAGCATCGGGACGGGTGTTCGGCTTTGTTATCGGTGAGGTTGTGGGCGATACTGTCTATGACCATGTGGAGAAAGCCGATGCAAACGCCGAGGGCGCATACCAGACGCTTGTCAATTGCTTTGCCCGCGCCTTTCAAGCTGTACCGTATATGAATCGCGAGGAGGATTGCGGTGTGGCGGGGCTTCGCACATCAAAGCTATCCTATCATCCAAGGGAGCTTTTGAAAAAATACACCGTTAAGCAGAGGGGACAATCATGATAAATGGCGATATTCAATGTATGCTTTTCGATTTGGACGGTACACTTGTCGATTCGATGGTTTACTGGAGAACTCTCACACTTCATCAGGTAAAAATGCGCTACGCTCACCTGCAAGGCTATAATGAGAAGATTGAAACCCTCATCACAGCTCTGCCTTATGACGAAGCAAGAAGGCTGATTTCCGAAACCTTTTCGATTCCGCTTGAAGAAATTACAACCGACCGCGAATATACGCGCGGCATGATGACTCTTTTCTACCGTGATGCCGTACAGCCAAAGGAGCAGGCCTGCCGTCTTTTGCGTGAAGCGCACGAGGGCGGTGTTCACACGGCACTCCTGACTGCAACAAGGCGCGATTTAATGCAAAGCACGCTTGACCGTCTTTGCCTGACGCCTTATCTGGACTTGATTTATACGCCCGAAGAATATCCGAGGGGGAAGTGGACGGCAGACATCTTTACCAATGCAATGAAGCATTTTGGCGTCAAGCCCGAGCAAACGGTTTTATACGAAGACGCTCTTTACAGTATGAAAATTGCCAAGGAGCTTGGGATTCGTGTTGTTGCCGTGAAGGATGCACTTAATGAAATTTTCATGGACGAAATTTCCTCTGTTGCAGATGAGGTGCTTGACCTTGGTGAAAGCCGACGAGAGTTGCCCGAGGGAATGCTTGAGGAATACGAAAAAAGGTTCGGAAGAGGCTGCCAAAGATAAAAAAGAATCAGCAGTATATGATACTGCTGATTCTTTTTAGCTTGTGTGCTGTTCAACCCTTTGCAAAGTGAAGATGGGTGCGTGCAGTCGCAGTGCATCGTCTTTTTCGTGTGTAACAAGCAAAACGGTGCGCCCATTCTGATGGCGCAGCAGGTATTCCGCCGCCTGTGCGGCAGAATGCTCGTCAAGCCCCTTGAACGGCTCGTCAAGCAGGAGCATATCGGACGGGGCGCAGATTGCGCGTATGAGAGCCACGCGCCGCTTCATTCCGCCACTCAATGCGGAAATTCTTGCATCCCCCTCGCCTGTCAGTCCTAATTCCGCTAAATGCGCATCAATCTCGGCGTTTGTCAAGCTTTTTGCGACAATGCGAATATTTGTGCGCACTGAAAAGCCTTCGAGCAGTCTGTCCTCTTGAAAGAGGCAGACAAGACGGGCGGGCAGTCCTTGAATTTCACCTGAATCTGCCTTTTCAAGTCCTAAAAGGATCCGCAGAAGAGTCGTCTTACCGCACCCCGATTCACCCATCAGGCAGGTAATAGTGCCGTAGGGAAGCGAGAGATTCAGGCCTGATAAAACCATTTTGCCATCAAAGGATTTGGAGATACTTTTGAGTATTACCTGACTGTTCATCATATCCCTCCATCATAGCCTTTCCCAAAGCCGAAACAGCATTTTCATGCAGAACAAAACCAGCTTTTCAAACGCAATACTTGCAAGAACAATGATAACCGTATAAGCAAGCAGGGCATCGGTTTCCATCCACAGCTTTGCAATATACAGCTTCATGCCGAGTGAGCCGTCGGGAATACCGATGATTTCAGCGGCAATACCCGCCTTCCATGCAAGACCAAGCGATACGCGGCAGGCGGCAAGCAGATAGGGCTTGACAGACGGAACATAAAGATATGCAATCCGCCGCCCAAAGCCAAGGCGGTAAACCTCTGCCATTTCAAGAAGCCCCTTATCTGTATGGCGGATACCTTCAAGCACATTTGTATAGACAATGGGTAAAACCATTAAAAATGAGATGAAGAGCGAAAGATGCGCTGACGAGAGCCAAACAAGTGCCAGCACAATAAAGGAAGCAACAGGCACCGACTTGATGGTGAAAAGATAGGGACGAAGCAAAACCTCAACCGTATGCGATGCGGCGGCGAGGGCGGCAAGCAGAATCCCCAGCAGAAAGCCGCAGAAAAAGCCGCCCGCAATACGCGTCAGGCTATACAAAAGTGTTTCCAGAAAATCGCGCTCGGCAAGCGCTTTTGAAAGTCTTTGCAGTACAGAAAGCGGTGTCGGCAGAAGAATCTGCTCGCCTATTTTCATTGCCGCAAGCTGCCATACAAGGAGCGCGAGCAGAAGCGCCGCGGTACTTTCAAAAGCGCGGATGAGAAGCCGATGCTTCTGTTCTTTTCTTTGTTGCGCCTTCATCACGGTTTATTTGTCGGCACCGAGATAGAAGCTATCATCGGGAAGTACACCGCCAACCGAGGCAGGATTCTGGGTGTAGAGAATTGAAAGAAATTCGGAAACTGCCTTTTTCATCTCCTTGCCGTCCATGTAGGTCAGGTTACAAGCGGGAATTGCCTGCTTCGCAATACCTGCCGCAATATCGACATAGCTTTCGACATAGGGCGCAACCTCATCAATGTGCGTATTGACATAGTCAATGGATGCCTTGTAGTCGTGAAGCATACGCGCATAAGCCTCGGGATGCTCCTTCTCAAAATCGGCACGGACAACCAAAACGCCCGTAATTGCCAAAGCATCGGTTTCGAGATTCTCCCACTCGTCATTCAGGACAAGTGCCGTGCGCAAGCCCTCGACCTTCGTCAAGGCGGCAGTAGCGGCAGGCTGCGGCAAAAGTGCAGTCGAAGCCTCGCCCGTTTTGAGAGCTACGGTGATTTCCTCGGGTGTTTTCCAAACAAATGTCACATCCTCGTCGGGATTCACACTGTTTTCTATGAGCAGGTGACGCAGGGTATATTCGGGTACAGAGCCTTTTGCCGTCAGGGGCGCATAAATTGTCTTGCCATGAAGGTCAGCAATCTCCTGCACCGTCTCGCCCTTTTCAAGAATCGAAAGGACACTCAGGGTATTCACGGCAGCAATACGGATCTTGCCGTTCGAATTTTTGTAGAGAATCGACGCCAGATTGGCAGGAAT
>JAZRPF010000051.1:0-85591 GCA_045649045.1 Eubacteriales bacterium | reverse complement strand
CCCCCTCTATAGATGGACACAGCAGTATCTCCGCAATAATGTAACTGTACTTAATGGCGGGGTTGAATCGCTGAGTGGTGCATCAAATCAAGGTAAGTGGAATTTGCCTCAGTCCTTCTTGTTGAATGGCTATCCCGCACGCATTTACAGCATTGCTGTTTATGACAAAGTATTGACGACTGACGAGTGGAATCAGAACCACTTTGCTGACCTTGCAAACTATTATGAGATGAGACTCGACCTCATGACAACCTATCTTGCATTGGAAAAGTCGCAGAAAGAAGCAGTTCATGCTGTATATGCCGACATTCAGATTGGCGATGACGGTATTGATAACGCACACTTTGCAAATACCATTTCAATGGCACAGCAGGGAATTGACGCAGAGACGATTAAGCTTGCTGCTTCCTTGAAGGCAGATGACATCATCGCACTTCAGGGCTATCAGGGACGCGTATTCGGCGATTACGGTATTCGTTCTCTCTATGAGATCAACACGAACTTTGCTCTTGAAGAAGGTGTTACCCTGAAGGAAGTCGGCGCAATCATGGCAATTGCAAACGACCGCACAACCGCTGATTTGACAGTTGGCAAGTCGGAAGGTGCATATGTTGTTGGTGGCGACCAGATGATGAAGGCTGAAATCTTCGATGCAACAAATGGTTGGAAGAATGATAAGATCATAATGACACCCAATGGAGAGACATTCTTTGCATACACCGTCCTGTTCGACCCTGAACATTCCGATATTAAGTCACATCTGCAGACCGATATGCTCTTCCGCGGCTATGTAGTCTTGGAAATTAACGGTTATGAAATCATCTACTACACCGATATGACAGGTAACCTTTATCCCGATGCCAAGCTTTCGATGTACGACCTCGCGAAGAATGATGTTCGCTTGAACGGTGACAATGCAACTAAAAACAGCCAAGATATTGTTGCGCTCGTAGATGGTAACTAATTACACCACGAATGAAAGGAATGATTTGAAATGAAGAAAGAATATGTATCTCCCGTCATGTCCGTGGTGTCTCTTGAGACGCAAGACATCATCATGACCAGTCCCGGCGAGGAAGCCCAGGATATTACAGTCAACTTTGGCGAATTCTGGGGCGCATAAGTGTTATCACTTACGAACAAATAACAAAGACACCGCCGATGCAGAAATGCATCGGCGGTGTTTTCTCTGAGGTATAGAATATAAGAAACGCAGAAATGCTTGATACGCACTTCCGTCTTTTTTATATACATATCATCGTTTTATAATGAAAATACGATTCTTGAAATTATCTAACAAAAGCTGTTGACATTCTTTTGTTTGTAGGGTATAATAATGATGGGTGATGAAAATGAGCGTACTTGCAGCTTTACTTTCAAGAGAGGAAAATCGAAATGAAAATATGATTGCCGAGTACAGCCGTGAGTTAGAAAATCTACCGAAAGGCAGTATCAAACCGAAGAAGGTTAAAGACAAAATCTATTATTATTTGACCTTCAGAGACGGTGATAAGGTTATCACCAAATATGTCGGCAAAGACGAGGAATCTTTAATTCCCATTCGAGAACAACTTACAAGAAGAAAGCAAATTGAAGAAATAATCAAAAAACTCAAAGAAGAAAAGGCACAAATTAAGAAGTTGGAGGCTGTATTATGATTTTATATCACGGTAGTAATCTGGTTGTTGAGCAGCCGAAACTTGTTGAACAAAACAGATTTTTGGACTTTGGTTACGGTTTCTATACCACCACTCATAAAGAGCAAGCGGAAAGCTTTGCTCAAAAGGTTATAGTTCACAGAGGTGGCAAGCCTATTGTGAATGTGTATGAGCTTGACGAAAATACACAGACTCATCTGCTGAAAATCAAGAGGTTTTCTGCTCCCGATGAGGAATGGTTGGACTTCGTTTCCGCACATAGAAACGGAACTTATGGCGGAGAACAATACGACTTGATTATCGGTGCAGTTGCAAACGATGATGTGTATAGAACACTTCAAGTTTATTCAACGGGTTTACTCACGAAAGAACAAGCACTTGAAGCATTGAAGGTCAAGAAGTTATTTAACCAATATGTGTTTGCGACCGAAGAAGGACTTGCGCTCTTAAAATTTGTTGAAGCAAGAGAGGCGTAAATATGGACGAGAAATTTAACACTGTATTGAGTATAGCATTGATACCGCAAACAGTAGCTTTGATAGCAGAAAAGGAAGGTCTTGATGATATAACCGCTATGAATGAGTTTTATCAGTCCAAAGTGTATGATTTACTCTCAAAGGAAGAAACGAAAATGTGGCATTACAGTCCGATGACCGTCTACATGATGTGGAAACACGAAAAAGAGACGGGAAAGGTCATTTTTCCGGAGGAATAAGATATGAGCAAAGAATTAGCGTTTATCGTACTTTGCGTAGAGGAATATAAGCATCACAAAGGAATGACGGGTAAAGAAGTGATGAATTTGTTTAATCAGTATTCCGTATGCGAGTACATTCAATCCTTCTATGAGGTGTTACACACAACAGGAACAAGATATATCGTCAATGACATAGATTTGTATATCAAATCTTGTCAAACGGCTTAAACCGAATATAACAGTTAAAGCAACCGAAAATCGAAGCAAACAAAAAAGGAACAGTTTTCTATGAAAACTGTTCCTTTTATAATATAAGCTGAAATTAAAGCAGGGAGAAATTAACAACGAGTGCGGCAAAGACAATCGAGACCATGGAGAGAAGCTTAATCAGAATATTGATTGAGGGGCCCGAGGTATCTTTGAAGGGGTCACCGACAGTATCGCCAACGACGGCAGCCTTGTGGCAATCCGAGCCTTTACCGCCGTGAACGCCGCTCTCAATAAACTTCTTGGCGTTATCCCACGCGCCACCCGAGTTGGACATAAAGATAGCGAGCAGGAAGCCGGAGACGGTTGCGCCTGCGAGCATACCAACTACGCCTGTACAGCCGAGAATCAGACCGACGATGACGGGGGTGGCAACGGCAATGACGGTCGGGAAAACCATTTCCTTAAGGCTTGCCTTGGTGCAGAGGTCAACGCAGCTTGCGTAATCGGGATCTGCCTTACCTTCCATGAGACCGCCGATTTCCTTGAACTGACGGCGTACTTCCTTGACGACGCTTTGTGCCGCGCGGCCGACCGAGTTCATGGTGAGTGCGGCAAAGACGAAGGGCAGGCACGCGCCGATGAAGAGACCAATGAGGACGGAGGGGTTGGTGATTTCGAGGTTTAATATTTTTTCTGCACCGCCCTCAATGGATTTTACCTTATCAATATAAGAGACCATGAGTGCGAGAGCGGTCAGAGCGGCAGAGCCGATTGCAAAGCCTTTACCTGTGGCGGCGGTTGTATTACCGAGCGAGTCAAGAGCATCTGTGCGCTCTCTGACCTTTTTATCGAGACCTGCCATTTCGGCGATCCCGCCTGCGTTATCGGCAACGGGGCCGTAGGCGTCGGTTGCAAGTGTGATACCGAGAGTTGAGAGCATACCGACGGCAGCGAGTGCAATACCGTATAGGCCTTGTGGTGCGCTGTCTGCACCGCCTGACACGAAGTAGGCAACCAGGACGGCAACTGAGATAATGACGATGGGGAGGAGCGTCGAGAGCATACCGACTGAAAGACCGCCAATGATGATGGTGGCCGTTCCTGTTTCCGAGGTAGCGGCGAGGTTTTTGGTTGGCTTGTAGCTATCGGATGTATAATACTCGGTACAACGACCAATCAGCACGCCTGCAAGCAGACCTGCGAGGATAGCGAAGTAGATGGAGTAATTTTCCTTACCCAGTATGAAATAGACGAGCGGGAAGCAAACGATGGCAATCATAATTGCCGAGAAGTTAGTACCGCGTGAGAGTGCGCCGAGGAGCTGCTTTTGCGAAGCACCCTCTTTGGTTCGGACGAGGAATGTGCCGAGGATCGAGCAAACGATGCCGATTGCGGCAATCAACATGGGGAGCGCCATAGCGGAAATATTGTGGAAAGCGGCAACGCCGAGTGCGCAAGCCGAGATGACTGAGCCGACATAGGATTCATAAAGGTCAGCACCCATGCCTGCGACATCGCCGACATTATCACCGACATTATCTGCAATGACGGCGGGGTTTCTTGGGTCATCCTCAGGGATGCCTACCTCGACCTTACCAACGAGGTCAGCACCGACATCGGCTGCCTTGGTGAAGATACCGCCGCCAACGCGTGCGAAGAGTGCCATTGACGAAGCACCCATACCGAAGGTGAGCATAGCGCTTGTAATTTCCTCGGGGGAGAGGTTGAAAACAAATTTCAGGAGGAAGAACCAAACTGAAATGTCGAGCAGACCAAGACCGACAACGGTGAAGCCCATGACGCTTCCTGCCGAGAAGGCGACGCGCAAGCCCTGATTCAAGCCTGTCTGGCAGGCATTTGCCGTTCTTGCATTAGAGGCGGTGGCAATCTTCATGCCGATAAAGCCCGAAAGTGCCGAGAAAAATCCGCCTGTCAGGAAAGCGAAGGGAACAAAGGGTGTTAAGAGCTTTGCGAATGCCATTACGCAGAGAATCACGAATATGGCGGCAAAGAAAATCAAAACGATTTTATACTGCCTTTTTAGAAAAGCATTTGCACCTTTTTTGATGGATGCGGAAATCTTCTTCATCAGGTCAGTGCCTTCAGGGAACTTCATGACCTTACGGGCACAGAATACTGCGAAGAGGAGGGCAAGCAATGCTGCCGCAAAGGTGAGTGCGATAAGCCATTTTTCCATAGAGAACCTCCATATAAATTTCATTTTATTAGTTTCAAAATGATAATGGTATTGACAATTTTATCACAAACTATTGCAATTGTCAAGTGTTTGACAAAAAAATATGAAGAAAAAGAAGGATTTTGACTCAAAAAATTCAAAAATTACGGTTTTATGCGTAATTCTCCTAAAAAAATGATTGAAATTGGTTACTCATTTTTCATTGAGAACGGTATCATATCATTCATGAAATATTGCAAGCTTCACAATGCCCGACAGGGAAGAAAAAGGCTTCTTGCCGGTTGTGACTAATAAATTTACAAAAAACAATAGCAACTTCGAAAATCTTGTTGACATTTCAACAAGATTGTGATATACTATAAAGGTACTTGTTGAAGCTTCAACAAGCAGAGGAGAGTGAAATGAAAGAACGCTTTGAAACATTTACGGTACTGATTGCGAAAATCAGCAGGAACATCAGGAAAATCAAGAATCAGGAGATGGCTGAATATGGGCTGCGAAGTGCCCATATATCTTGTTTGTATTATCTTTATTGTGCCAATGCTTTAACTGCAACCGACCTTTCCGAGCGTTGCGAGGAGGACAAAGCAACCATTTCGCGCGCCTTGGATTTTCTTGAAGAAAAAGAGTTTATTATTTGCGAATCAAAGCATATTAAAAGATATAACAGTCCCTTTTATTTGACCGAGAAGGGAAAAGAGGCAGGGAAAAAGCTGACAGATAAAATAAGCTGCGTGCTTGATGAAATTTGTATTGACCTGACCGAAGAACAACGCATTGAGTTTTATCGCAGTCTTGCTATCATCAGCGACAGCTTAGAGCTGTGTGTTAATGGAATTCATACAGCAAAGGAAATAAAGAATCAAGTATAATTTTTGGGAAATAATTTCATGAACAAGATGGATGAAGCGCATCTTATGAATCATAAGAGGTAAATATATGTTTATACTCAAAAAAATCGGATGCCGTATTTTTCAGGCGGCATTCCGTGCGGCGTTGCCGCTTCTGCCTTACAGAGAACCGAAGATTGTGGCCTCTTGCTCGGAGCTTGGCGGCGTATTCACAAAAGAAAAATCCACTTCTGTTCTTGTCGTGACCGATGTGGGAATCGTGAGGAATGGATTGACCGCTTCTCTTGAAGAGGTATTAACGGAAAATAAGATGGCATATACATTTTATGATAAAACACAGCCCAATCCTACGGTTGACAATGTGGAGGCGGCACTTGCACTCTATCACAGGAACAGGTGTGATACGCTCATTGCCATTGGTGGCGGTTCTGCGATGGACTGTGCTAAGGCGGTAGGAGCGCGGGTAGCGTATCCAAAGAAAACGGTCGGTAGGATGGGCGGTGTTTTGCGCGTGCTTCGCAAATTGCCTACACTGATTGCCATTCCTACAACGGCGGGAACGGGCAGTGAGGCTACGCTTGCGGCGGTGATTACCGATAGCGAAACCCATCACAAATATGCTTTGATGGGCTTTCCGCTGATTCCTCATTACGCTGTTCTTGATGCCAAGCTGACCTATACGCTTCCGCCGTCTCTTACCTCGACCACGGGCATGGATGCGCTGACACACGCCGTGGAAGCTTATATCGGTCGCTCTACCACGAGGGAAACGAGAAGGCTTGCACTTGAAGCAACGAAGCTGGTATTTGAAAATGTGGAGAATGCTTATCAGAACGGTCATGACCATGAGGCAAGAGAGAATATGCTCCATGCCGCATATAAGGCAGGAATTTCGTTCTCCAAGTCCTATGTAGGCTATATCCACGCCATAGCGCATTCGCTCGGCGGTAGATACGGAACGCCCCACGGTCTTGCCAATGCGGTCATTATGCCATATGTGCTTGAATCCTATGGCAAGAGCGCACAAAAAAAGCTTCACCGTCTTGGCGTGGCGGCAGGCGTATGCTCCGAAAACGACACACACGAGGTAGGGGCAAAGAAATTGATTGAAGCAATTGATGCATTAAATGCAAAAATGAATATTCCCGACACAATTGCGGGAATCAAGGAAGAAGATATTTCCGAGATGGCAAGGCGCGCAGAAAGGGAAGCCAATCCTCTCTATCCCGTGCCGAAGCTGATGACGAAAAAAGAGCTTGAAGTTTTTTATTACACAATAGGAGGACTCCGATGAGAAAAATGAAAATTGTTGCAGACACAGCGTGCGACTTGTTTGAACTGAAGCATACCGAATTTGCGTGTGCGCCCATGACCATCGCTACCGCTGATAAGGTATTCGTTGATGATGAATCGCTTGATGTCAACGAAATGGTAGACTATTTATATGATTACAAAGGAAAGTCGAAATCCTCTTGTCCCAACACGAGCGATTGGCTTGAAGCCTTTGGCAGTGCTGACGATATTTTCTGTGTGACGATTACGAGCGGTTTGTCGGGAAGCTACAATTCCGCTTGTGCCGCCAAGCAGATATATGAATCGGAAAACGAAGGGAAACGCGTTTTCGTGATTGATACGCTTTCTGCCGGAGCTGAAATTTCCTTGATAATTGAAAAGCTTGAAGAATTGATTGAAAGCCATATGCCTTACGAAGAAATCTGTGATAAGATAACGGCATATCTTCAGAAAACAGGGCTTGTGTTCATGCTGAAGTCGTTAAAGAACTTTGCAAACAACGGCAGAGTTTCGCCTATCGTGGCAAAGCTCGTTGGAATTGCCGGTATTTGCATTGTAGGCAAAGCGAGCGACGAGGGAACACTTGAGCCGATGCACAAGTGCAGAGGTGAAAGACGCTCTCTTGAGACGCTCGTTCGTGACCTTGAAGCAGAGGGCTTCCGTTCCGGCAAAATCAGTATCGGTCACTGCCAGAACGAGTCGGCGGCGCTACAGCTCAAGGAGCTGATTCTCGCCAGATTTGAGAATGTAACCATTGAAATACATCAATTCAGGGGTTTATGCAGCTTTTACGCCGAAAAGGGCGGTGTGCTTGTAGGCTTTGAAAAAGCGTAATATATTCGGAGGAGGATATGACAAATCAAGAAATACAGAACTTGCTTGAAAAGCAAAGAGCCTATTACAGAAGCGGCGCGACGATTCCCGTCAAGTTCCGTATTGAGCAGCTCAAAAAGCTATATGCGGCGGTCAAAGGGCATCAGAGAGAAATCAATGATGCACTGACAGCAGACCTTGGAAAAAGCCATTACGAAGGCTTTATGTGTGAGTCAGGCTTGGTGCTCACCGAAATTTCCTATATGATGAAGCATACGGCAAAATTTACAAAGAGAAGGACGGTGGCAACACCTCTCGCGCAGTTTTGTTCGCACAGCTACAAGCAGCCCGTTCCTTATGGAAATACGCTCATTATGAGCCCTTGGAACTACCCCTTTCTTCTGACACTTGACCCGCTTGCAGATGCCATTGCCGCCGGCAACACGGCAATTGTCAAGCCGAGTGCCTACTCGCCTGCAACGAGCAGGATTATTGAAAAAATCATCAAGGAATGCTTTGAACCCGAATATGTGGCAGTAGTCACAGGCGGCAGAGCCGAAAATACCGCGCTTCTTGACCAAAAGTTCGACTTCGTGTTCTTTACGGGAAGTCAGGCGGTCGGCAAGGAGGTGCTTCGCCGTGCAGCAGAGCATCTGACTCCGGCTGTTCTGGAGCTTGGAGGAAAAAGCCCCTGCATCGTTGATGCAAGTGCGAATATCAACCTTGCGGCAAAGCGCATCGTGTTTGGAAAATATCTTAACTGCGGACAGACCTGTGTGGCTCCTGATTATATTCTCTGTGAGAAATCTGTCAAGGATGCGTTTGTCAAAGCCGTTGCTGCAGAAATTGACAAGCAGTATGGAGAAAATCCTCTTCAAAACAAGGATTACGGCAGGATTATCAATGAAAAGCATTTTGCCCGTCTGTGCGGCTTGATTGATGAGAAGAAGGTCGTTATCGGAGGAAAGACTAACTCTGCTACCTGTCAGATTGCGCCCACGGTTATGGATAATGTGACATACGATGATGCTGTTATGGGTGAAGAAATCTTCGGCCCCATTATGCCAATCCTCACCTTTGACGATTTTGACAGTGTGGTTGACGGGCTAAAGGCGAAGGATAAGCCTCTTGCACTCTATCTGTTTACAAGCAATAAAAAGCATAAAAGGAGAGTCACCACCGAGCTTTCTTACGGCGGAGGATGTATCAACGATGTGGTCATTCACCTTGCCACAAGTGCTATGGGCTTTGGTGGCGTGGGAGAAAGCGGTATGGGAAGCTATCACGGTAAGGATGGATTTGATGCTTTCTCGCATTATAAATCCATCGTGGATAAAAAGACATGGCTCGACTTGCCGATGCGGTATCAGCCCTATAAGAGCAAATTTTATGAAAAGCTATTGCACATTTTCTTGAGGTAATTTATGATAAATATGAAAAAATCGCAAAAGAATATGTTGGCGGTCAATCTGCTTGTGATTGCCACCGTATTTGTATTGAATTATTTTTATCAGCTTGACGGCTTTAATTTCACGCTCAAATGCATATGCAGCGGCTTGTTTGCGTCGCTTGGGCTGATGAACCTCGGTTATGCTTTGAAAAAAAAGCAACCGAACACGAATTTTTATATCGGCATGGCTGCAGGACTTTTCCTTGCATTCCTTGGCGATTGTCTGATAGGCTACGATTTCATTATCGGCGCGGCAGCATTTGCCATTGGACACATATGCTTTGTCATTGCCTACTGCTTTATGCAGAAAATGCAGAGGCTTGATTATATCATCAGTGGCGTACTGTTCCTCGGATGTCTTTGCTTTCTTCTGTTCTTCCCGTTGCTTACCTTTGAGGTAGCGATTTTCCGTGTCGTTTGTATCGTCTATGCAGCAATCATTTCCACCATGCTCGGTAAAGCGATTGGTAATTTTATCAGGGAGAAAAACGCCGTTACGGGAACAATTGCCGTCTCAAGCGCACTGTTCTTCTTCTCCGACCTTATGCTTGTCCTTGATAGGTTCGTCGGTCTTTGGAGCTGGACAGACCACGCTTGTATGGGAACCTACTATCCTGCGCTTTGCTTCCTTGCGTTTTCCATGTTGCTTAAGACTCTCACTGACAGAAAGGTGAAATAGATATGTCATCAACCGAATCTCCACAGTCACAGAATACCTGACTGTTTGACGATTTGCTTTCATTTCGGCGGAGGAACGCAGTTCTATATGACTGCCTTTCTTTGTGCGTTAAGTATAAGAGGTAAGAAGGATGAAAAAAGGGTTAATTATGGAAGGCGGTGCCATGCGAGGAATGTTTACCGCCGGTGTTATGGATGTACTGATGGAAAACGGCATCGAATTTGACGGTGCAATCGGCGTATCAGCAGGCGCGGCTTTTGGTGTCAACTACAAGTCGAAGCAGATAGGTCGAGTCATTCGGTATAATACGAGATTTGTGCGCGATAAACGCTATGGAGGATTGCGTGTTCTTCTTAAAACAGGCAACATATACAGCACAGATTTTTGTTACAATGAAGTTCCCTTGAAGCATGACTTGTTCGATTTTGATACCTATGAGAGCAATCCCATGGAATTTTATGTAGTTGCGACCGATGTAGAAACCGGAAAGGCTGTTTATCACAGGTTTGAAGGTCGAAACGACCACTGCTTTGATTGGATACGAGCTTCGGCGTCTATGCCGCTTGTTTCGCAGATTGTAGAAATCGACGGACAGAAAATGCTTGACGGCGGTATTGCGGATTCTATTCCCGTCAAATTTTTTGAGAGCATCGGCTACAACAAAAATATTGCCGTGCTTACACGGCACAAGGATTATCAGAAATCAAAAAACCGTATGATGCCCTTCATCAAGCTGAAATACTCTCGATATCCGAAGGTCGTCGAGGCAGTGGCAAACAGACATTTGGTTTACAATGCGACGCTTTCCTATATTAAGGAAAAAGAAAAATCCGGAGAGCTGTTTGTGATTCGTCCCGAACGCGCGCTTCCTGTCAGTCGCATTGAAAAGAATCCCGACAAGCTGAAAGCGGCTTACAAAATAGGAAGAAAAACGGCAATCAAGCAGCTTGAAAAAATTAAAAGATTTCTTGAATTAACAGAATGATGTCCACCAAAAAAAGGCGGAAACGACATAAAAATGCTGAGGGCTGACCGAAAAAACGGTCAGCCCTCAATATTTGCGGTGCGGCAGGCAATGAAAAAAGCTCTGAAAGCGACTTTCAGAGCCTGGAATGAATACTGCTGATATTATGGATACAATTTGAAACCGTTACAAAAAGCGTTACACACTATGACACTTATCTTTTCATGAAAGAACAATGTAGGGAAAAACCAACATTATTTTTTTGAACCGATTGGTATTCCTTTCTTTTTCTTTCCTTTCTACAATATAGGAGAGCCCCCGCCTTATCGGCGGGGGCTAAGAAAAATATGTGTGTAGCGGCGCTACACACATATTTTTCTTTTTTAAGACTTTGATATTTCCGGAGACACCCAGTGCATCGTGTCTTTGATAGGCTCATCTCTAAAGAACGCTCCTTGCAAACCAGCATCTTCATCGTCGGCATTGTACTCAAGAATGAGAACTGTTTGAGTTTTAAGCACTTTCCAAGTATAACTTCTTGTGCTCTTTTCACCATAATAAAGATAGTTAAATCCACCATATTGATTTTCGCCTGTTTTATCAGTAAAGAACAGTTTGAAGGAGCCAGGCATCAATTTGCTGTCTGGAACTTTATTTTCTATAGTATAGTTTATAGAATAACTATAATAACCCTCATATTCAGTTATTGTATAAGAATTCAAAGTAACAGTTAGTCCATTTTTATCTGTATAGGACTTTCCTATTTCATTTGTTTCCACAGAATATCCATCGCAATTGGAACATTTTAAGTTGATAAATTTATGTCCAGTTGAAGCAATAGTTTCGGTTTTGATTGTAGCCGTACATACAGAACAAACTTGGTGCTTACTTCCGTTTTCGGTGCAGGTGGCATCAGCATCGATTACCCATTCGCCCTCTATATGATGAGCAGCAATAGTTTCGGTTTTAATTGTAGCCGCACATACAGAACAAACTTGGTGTTTACTTCCGTTTTCGGTGCAGGTGGCATCAGCATCGGTTACCCATTCGCCATTTGTATGACCTTTAGCATCAATAGTTTCAGTTTTGATTGTAGTCGCACATACAGAGCAAACTTGATGCTTGCTACCATCCTCGGTGCAGTTGGGCTCTTTATCGGTGATCCACTCGCCGTCGGTATGACCAAGAGCGGCAGAGATAATTTCACCACAGTCCAAACATGTAGAAGCTGTTGTACAAGTTGCTTGCGATAGATTTTCATGCTTGCAATCGCAGGAGCATAACAACACTATTGTTCCAAGTAGAACGGCAAGTAAAAGAATGATTTTTTTCATAGTCTTTCCTCCTTAAAATAAAAAGGTGCGTAGCTGAAACTACGCACCGAAAAACGCAGTTTCGCTCATTGTTGCTACACAATTTCACATCTAAGTGGATATGACAAGCAAAGCCTACGTTTTTACCAACGTAAAGCCACTTAGATAGAAATAGAGTATAAAATTGTGTAGCACGCTTATTATACCACAATTTAGAGGATTTGTCAATCTAAAAATGATAAGACGGCTTGAATTTTCACTCAACCCACTTTATCCTCAAGGATTCCTTACAATATCCGAACCTTGCAGGTTCTTGCTCCCCCTTTCGGGGGATAGGTGCATACTCTGACACTTATGTTTTGGTTGAGTGTCAGAATAAATAATCAAATGAAGATTTTGATAGTTTAAGTCCCCAAAAAACTCAGTAGAAAGAAAATTGACAATTTTGATACGGACACTTATCTTGTGCCCGAAAGCAAAAAAGCCTTATAAATCAAGGCTTTTGAATAAAAAATAAGCACCGTTTTTACGATACCGTTTCGTATCATAATTACGGTGCTTATTTGGTCGGAGTGACTGGATTCGAACCAGCGGCCTCTTGGTCCCGAACCAAGCGCTCTACCGAACTGAGCCACACCCCGTTTTGCATCAAGCATGAATTATTCTAACATAAAGAGCCTTGTTTGTCAAGGCTTTTTGTGAAAATAATGGTGAAAAACTTGCAGTGTGCCAATATATAATATATTAAGGAAAAAAGCAAGCCACCTGCTTTTATTTGCAGGTGGCTTGCAGAGAGTGCGGTCAGGCTGTGACGCGCTTGAAGTTCTTTTTGCCGCGGCGGAAGACGCGACCGTCTTTGAGCTCGTCCTTTGTATAGGCGGTTTTGATGTCGGTTACTCTTTCACCGTCAACCGAAACACCGCCCTGTTCGACTGCGCGGCGAGCCTCGGATTTACTGGGGACAAGACCTGCGCGGACGAGCAATGTGAGAATATCAATTTTACCGTCCGTGAAGTCGGCATCTGTCAGCTCTTCGGTGGGGAGGTCGGCATCTGCGCCGCCTGCAAAGAGCGCGCGGCTGCTTGCTCTGGCGGCATTTGCATCCTCCTCGCCATGTACGAGCTTGGTTAATTCATAGGCGAGGATATCCTTTGCCTCATTCAAGCGGCTGCCCTCCCAGCCTTCCATTGCCTGAATTTCCTCGATAGGCAGGAAGGTGAGCATACGCAGGCACTTCAGGACATCGGCATCGCCGACATTGCGCCAATACTGATAAAATTCAAAGGGCGTTGTTTTGTTTCTGTCAAGCCAAACGGCACCCGACTGGGTTTTGCCCATCTTCTTGCCCTCGGAATTGAGGAGAAGGGTGATGGTCATGGCATAAGCGTCCTTGCCGAGCTTGCGGCGAATCAGCTCTGTACCGCCCAGCATATTACTCCACTGGTCGTCGCCGCCGAACTGCATATTACAGCCGTACTTGCGGTAAAGCTCAAGGAAGTCATAGCTCTGCATAATCATATAGTTGAATTCAAGGAAGGAAAGTCCCTTCTCCATGCGTTGCTTATAGCATTCGGCACGGAGCATATTATTGACCGAGAAGCAAGCGCCGACCTCGCGCAGAAGCTCAACATAATTGAGCGAGAGAAGCCAATCGGCATTGTTGACCATGATTGCCTTGCCGTCCGAAAAATCAATGAAGCGGCTCATTTGCTCGCGGAAGCATTCGCAGTTATGGGCAATGGTTTCGGGTGTCATCATCTGACGCATATCGGTACGGCCTGACGGGTCACCGATCATGGCGGTGCCGCCGCCAATCAAAACGACGGGCTTATTGCCTGCCATTTGCAGACGCTTCATAAAGCACAGCGCCATAAAGTGACCGACATGAAGACTGTCGGCGGTCGGGTCAAAGCCGATATAGAAAATGGCTTTTCCTGTATTGACCATTTCGCGAATTTCTTTTTCATCGGTTACCTGTGCAATCAGACCACGGGCAACGAGTTCTTCATAAACTGTCATGACATGATATTCCTGCGGATTGCAGGTCCTTTCTCTATTGCGGTTATCTTACTATATTATAATGCCTTGCTCACATTTTGTCAAGAGCCGAGAATAACCATTGGCCCTTTTGGCGCATACAAAACGACATCGACATCACTCTCTGCCTCCTGTGCGATTGCGGCAAAGAAGTAAACGATCTCGCGCTCGGTGAAGTAGTGGCCTGCTTCAAGCATTGCCATACCGCCGTCACATCCTTCGAGAACGCGGTGATAGCCAATGCGTCCACTCACATAGAGGTCAGCGCCGTTTGCGTGTGCGACAGAGACAAAATCACCGCCCTCACCGCCCGAAACGGCGACACTGCTGACAAGCCTTTGTGGGTTGTCGGTTGAAAGAAGAACGGCATCGGTTTCAAGTGCGGCGCGGACATAATCGGCATAATCGGCAAGATGCATTGGCTCTTTAAGAGTGCCGATACGGAGAAGTGGGCCTTCCTCTGTTTCGATTTTGCGCACATCGTGAAGACCGATTCGGTTGGCAAGCAGGTCGGCGACACCGCCGTCTACTGCATCGGCGCGCGTATGGAAGGAAAAGAGCGCAATATCGTGCTTGACAAGCAAAGTGAGTGCGCGTTCGACGGGCGTATCATTTGAGAGGGCATAAAGAGGTCGGAACAGGAGTGGGTGGTGCGAGATGATGAGGTCAATCTCATTCTCAACGGCATATTTTGCAACGCGCTCGGTGACATCGAGTGTGCAGAGAATGCGGTTGACGGTTCTTTCGGGATTTGGCGCACATTGAATGCCGTCACGGTCCCATTCGCATGAGAGGGCGGGGGAGAGTCTTTCTTCAAAGGTGCGGTACCAATCTTTGACTGTCACGCGGGATTCACCTCCAGATAGCGTTCATATGTATCGATGATAAGCGAGAGGGTACGGTTTTCTGCATCCTGAATGCCACCTGCCGTGCGGCCGTCAAGGCGGCGGCGTGCGGCATCAAGTCTTTCTTCTATAAAAGCGCGCTCAAGTGCATTGGGCTTGCGGCGGAGAAGTGCTTGTCCGCAATCAATTTCAGCTTCTGAAAGCGTATAGGGCGCACCTGCATAAGCAGAGACAATGCAGATATAGAGTCTTCCTGCCGCCTGACAAACGACCTCTTCCTGAATGACAAAGCCGTTTGAGGCGAGATAGTGGCGCAGGTGCGGTGCGCGTGTCATGGGTTGAAGAATCAGGCGAATGTCGGGGTTACGAACGAAGGGGGCATTATCAAGAATAGAGGCAATCAGCTCGCCACCCATACCGCAAATAGCAATATCGGTCAAGCCGAGAGCTTCCATGCCTGCAAGACCGCTTGCGAGGCGAAAATCAATTCTGTCTGACACGCCTGCTTGCGCTGCGTTTTCGCGTGCGCGTGAAAGCGGGCCTTCACGCAAATCGGCGGCAACGGCAGATTGGATACGGTTTTGCTTCAAAAGAAAAATCGGCAGGTGGGCATGGTCTGTACCGATATCGGCAAATACCGCCCCCTGCCGCACAAATGCCGCCGCCGCACTGAGCCTTCCGTTCAGTTGCGTTACGGGCATTTTTATTTTGCACCGATAAAGTCGTTCAGCTTTTTGACAAGCGCATCGGCGTCTGTTCCGTGAACGGCGCAAGCCTGCTCAATGCTCTCACCGCGTGCGGAGGGGCAACCGAGGCAGTGCATACCGATTTCAAGGAAGAACTGTGCAGTTTCTACATCATAATCAAGAACATCACCAATTAAAGATTCTTTTGTTACCTTCATGCTTCATTTTTCGCGGTGCTCACCGCGCCTTTCTGACCTTGTATTGATTTGAGAGAAATAATATTCGAAAATCTCTCTTAATTTATACAATCAAATTATACACCTGTTTCACCTGTTTGTCAAGTAAAATTAATATTTTTGAAAAGATAATATTTAGTGAAGAAAAGAGAAAACACAGAGAATGTTGTGACTTTTTCGAGCTTCAGTGTTATTTATATAGGCATCATTGCCTCCAGAACCTTTTGATCGTTAACTTTTGTTTGCGAATGGAATTATGGCGGTCAGGGATAAAATATCACGGGGGATGAGGTATGCATATACTGCTTATGAGGTGCAAGCCTCAATGATATTCGGAGCTTATTTGATTTTGCAGAAAACGCAAAAAAACAGAGTATTTTGCCGTCATGTTTATGGCGGAATGGAGTTTATATGGCAACTTTTTATAATCAGGCAACGCTGACCTATAATGGCATGGCAGTTGCTTCAAATGTGACAACAGGAGAAATTGTAGAGGTACTGTCTGCGGTCAAGACGGCGTCAATTGGCACTTACCGCGCAGGCGATACAATCACCTATGTGGTCTCTCTTGTCAATTCGGGTGCAACCCCCTTGACAGGTCTGACGCTCACCGATGATTTGGGTGTGTATACGGATGGGACGACGAGTCGCGTTCCGTTAAGCTATATCGAAGGCTCGGTGCTTTATTATCAGAACGGTGTTTTGCAAGGCGCGCCGAATGTGACTGTGGGGACGGCTCTCTTTATTTCGGGGGTTACAGTTCCCGCGGGTGGCAATGCGGTGATCATCTATCAAGTGGATGTCAACGCCTTTGCACCGCTTGAAACAGGCAGTGAGATTACCAATACCGTGACA
Source organism: Eubacteriales bacterium (assembly GCA_045649045.1). Lineage (GTDB taxonomy): Bacteria > Bacillota > Clostridia > Oscillospirales > CAG-272 > UBA1740. The sequence goes on along the minus strand of JAZRPF010000051.1, from coordinate 68,807 downwards.
GTGAGTGGTGGCTGTGTTATGACGCCGGTGGTCGCGGAAGAGACAGTGACGGTCAGGGATGAGGCGATTCTTTCGATTACCAAGTCGCTTTCGCCTACTACTGTGGCTGAAAACGGTGAAATCACCTACACCTTTGTGATTCAGAATACGGGCAATACCGAAGCAGGTGTTGATGACAATGTGAGCGTCAGCGACACATTTGACCCGATTCTTGAAAATATCACGGTGACCTACAACGGTACGGCATGGTCCGAGCCTGCAAACTACACCTATGATGAGGCAACGGGTGTATTCACGACAGTAGCGGGACAAATCACGGTACCTGCGGCAACCTATACACGGGATCCGGACACAGGCGCGATCAGCATCACGCCCGGTGTCAGCGTATTGACCGTGACAGGCACTATCTGACAACGCTTCAAAAATCCGCACCTGCTTCAAGGTGCGGATTTTTGAAAAGAAGGAAAAATTTTGACAAAAGCAATCTTTTTTATTTTTTTGACTTTACAAAATAGAAGTATTATGGTATAATAATATTATAATGAACATACAAAAATGCGATTCTGTGATAAAAATTGTGATATGACGGCATTTTTGTTCAAAATGGAGGAATTCTAATGAATGCTTTTTACAGATTCATGAGCCGTCGCTATGGCGCCGATTTGCTTTCATGGTTCTTACTTGCCCTGTCTTTTGTTCTGCTGTTGATTGTCAGCCTTTTTGATGTTTGGTTTTTGTGCCTTTTGCCGCTCTTGCTTGTTGCATGGGTGATTTTTCGTACATTCTCAAGCAATGTGCAGGCGCGCCGTCTTGAAAATGCGGCGTTCGCAAACATTGGTGCCACAATGAAGCTGGCAAAAAATAAGTTCCGCGACCGCAAAACACACATCTATTTCAGATGCGCCCGTTGTAATACGGTTCTGCGTATTCCGCGAGGCAAGGGTACGGTTCGTGTGACCTGTCCCCGTTGTAAGTCTACATCCGAGCAGGATACAGGAAGCTCGGGCATTCAACGCTAATTTGGATTCGGAGGTTTCCCCTTGATTATTGCACTTGAAGAAGCAAAATACAAACTAATCGCCTTGAAGGACAATTTGCAGGAGCTTGGTTCGGCTTTACGCATTGATTCCTTGCGCGAAGAGAGCGCCGAGCTTGAAAAACAGACCTTTGAGGAAAACTTCTGGTCGAATCAGGAGAAGAGCAGTAAGATTCTGCAAACCATTAAGCAGATGAAGGACCAAATTGGTTTTTATGATCATCTTTGCAGCCGTCTTGATGATGCCTTGACCTTGGCAGAGATGGCTATTGAGGAAAATGACGAAGGCTCTGTTGAAGAGGTTGAGAGCGAGGTCGCTTATATTGAAGAGGCGGCTGAAAAGAAACGCATTGAGGTTTTGCTTTCGGGCGAATATGATAAGAACAATGCAATTCTGTCCTTCCATCCCGGTGCCGGCGGTACGGAGGCGCAGGACTGGGCGCTCATGCTTTACCGACTTTATACACGCTGGGGCGAGAAGCACGGTTATACTGTCAAGCTGCTTGATTGGCTTGACGGAGAAGAGGCGGGAATCAAGAGTGCAACTATTGCGATTGAGGGACTGAATGCTTACGGCTATCTCAAGAGCGAGAATGGCGTGCACCGTTTGGTGCGTGTATCTCCCTTCGATAGCTCGGGGCGCAGACAGACATCCTTTGCATCTGTTGAGGTCATGCCTGAATTTGATGATGATAACAGCATCGAAATTCGCGATGAGGATATTGAAATCACAGCGCACCGTTCAAGCGGTGCGGGTGGACAGCATATCAATAAAACAGACTCTGCTATTCGTATCACGCACTTGCCAACAGGTATTGTTGTCGGCTGTCAGACAGAACGCAGTCAGCTTCAGAACAAGGAAACAGCACTCAAGATGCTGAAATCCAAGCTGATGGAGATAAAAGAGCGCGAAAAGCTGGATAGAATCGAGGATATTCAAGGCAACAAAACCAATATTGAATGGGGCGCGCAAATTCGCAGCTATGTTTTCATGCCTTATACACTTGCCAAGGATACGCGTACAGGGTATGAGGACGGTAATATCGGCGCAGTGATGGACGGTGATATTGACGGCTTTATCAACGCTTATTTGAAATCGACTGTCGCTAAAAAATAAAATTTGTATCGGAAGGGAGCTATAATGTTTAAGAAGCTTCGTTTTTATGCCATTCTTTTGCTGATACTCAATTCCATTGCGTTAATGGTGATGTTTATTATCACCTGTGCGAAGCGTAGACATATTTGTTGGGCTTTCCTTGTCGCATCCATTGTCGAAGCGGCATCAGGTGGCTATCTCATGGCAATTTTGCATCATGAGGTCAAACAGGAGCGTCGTGCTGAAGCATATCTTGATGCGACCTTTGAAGAAATAGAAGGAGACGATTGGGCTGCAGCCGAGGCGGCTGTAAACTGAATCGTCAAAATAGAGAATGGGCTACCGCAATTCTGCGGTAGCCCATTTTTTTTGCTATAGCATAGCGCTTTCAATGTATGCAATAACCTCGTCCATGTATTCAAGAGGACCGTGAGGGTGGTGGTCGCATCCCTTTTTGCACCATGTGCGAATGGGGGCACCGTCACGCTCATAAAACTCCTTCAGAAGCAGTGCGTTTTCGTGGCAGGAAACGGTTTTATCGGCATCGCCGTAGACAAGTGCGACAGGAATTTTTGCATTGGTTAAGGTCTTGATACGGTGAATCGGTTGCTCATTATAAGCAAGTACATGCGGCAGGTCAAAGCCGTATGCATCGACAATTTCCTTTATCATGCTCTCGTTGCGAGGGATTTCACCCATACCGTACGGAAGGGACAAAAAGGAAAGGAGCGGTGCATCCAGATAGAGAAGTGAGAGCAGGTCAGGGTAACGTGAAGCAAAGTTGACAGCATGAAAGCCACCACAGCTCATGCCAACGGGAATTGCGCGCCTATAAAGCCCGAATTCGTTATGGAGCTCATTTACCAGCATTGCCTTGGTGTCGCAGTCGGCATCAGTTCCCCAGCGCGAGCGGTTTTTGACATATGCCAAATGATAGCCACGATTCAGGAGCGCAATTTCAAGGTTCGGAAACGCACCGAAATATTCGGTTTTTATCATATAGCGATTGTGACCGCAGTCTTTGTTCGGACGAATTAAAAGTGCATCTTGTCCGTCTATTTGAAAGTCAAGGCGTTCAAAGCCTTTCCATTCACTTGTAAGTACTTTCATTTTGATTCCTCCACGACTGTCATGCGTGCGATTCTTTGGTCGACACGGGGGCGGTCACTACGGTCGGTCGGTACAGACGCGATGGCATCGACAGTTTCAATGCCATCTACCACACGGCCAAAGGCGGCATAAGAGCCGTCAAGATGAGGTGCATCAGCGTGCATAATAAAGAATTGTGATGAGGCAGAGTTCTTGTCCATCGCGCGTGCCATTGAAATGACACCGCGTGTATGGCGCAGATCGTTTTTGAAGCCGTTTGAAGTGAATTCACCGACAATATGCTCCTTTGAACCGCCCATGCCGTTGCCGAGCGGATCGCCACCCTGAATCATAAAGCCGGGGATTACGCGATGGAAAATCAAACCGTCATAAAAGCCCTCGCGTACCAGCTTTTCAAAATTGGCAACTGTCTTTGGTGCGATTTCGGGATACAGCTCCAGACGCATGGTAGAGCCGTTTTCCATTTCAATGAGAATCATTGTGTGTACCTCTTTCTTTATAAAATTAATAAATTTTTGATATCATATGCTTGCACGGGATAAATAGGACTTTTTTTGGCATATACTGAAGTAACTCATTCAAGCTCGGTAAGGACGGTGCAATTATGGAGAAAAAAAGGGTTTTTTCGTTTGAAAAGGCGGCAGCAGTGACAATCAGTGTGTTTGGCGTTGCGGTACTGATTTATTTGTTTTTCAAGTACCTTTTGCCAGTCCTTCTGCCCTTCCTCATTGCATGGTGTGCGGCACTTGCTGTTCGTCCTGCGGCAAGGTGGCTCAATCGGCAGATTCACTTGCCTGTCCGCGTTTTAAGTCTGATACTTCTTATTTTGCTTTTGGCGGGTATTTTTGGACTTCTGTTTTTACTGTGCAGTCGACTTATCATTGAGGCGCAGCAGCTATTTGAGCGATTGGTTGCACACCCGGAAATTTTCGATGAGCTGCTTTTGCGTGTCAATCAATTTTTTGACGGAATTTTTGCAAATTTTTCAGAGAGCGCAAAAGATTCTGCGGTTTCGCTTCAGGTAGAGCAATATCTGATGGACTTTTTAGAGAGAAGCGCGGAGAAGGCACTTGTTTTTCTTGCTAATGCCGTCGGCAAAATTGTCATGGCATTGCCAAGCGCACTTTTTCTTGTGGTGATTACCTTAATCGCGGCGGTTTACTTTGCGCTTGACCTTCACAAAGTGCATGCCGCTGTGCGCGCTGTTTTGCCCGAAAAAATGCAAAGCGGAGTCTTGCGCCTGAAGGAACTTTTACGGACAACGGTTTTTCTCTATTTGCGCGCCTATTCAATTTTGGCGCTTCTGACCTTCCTTATTTTACTTGTCGGTTTTTTGATTTTGGGTATACGCTATGCCGTATTGATTGCGTTTATATTTACCTTGGTTGACATTCTGCCCGTGCTTGGCGTCGGCACTATGCTTGTCCCGTGGGGGCTTTTCAGGCTGATGGTCGGCGACCTTGGTGGCGGCATGGGACTTCTCATTTTATTTGCTGTTTGCGTGGTCGTCAGACAATTTGCAGAGCCGAAAATTATCGGTTCACATATGGGCATTCACCCCTTGCCTGCGCTTTTCGCTATGTATGCGGGTTTTTGCTTCTTTGGGTTTTTTGGCATGATTGCAGGTCCGTTTCTCGCAGTTGTGTTGCGAGGTGTCATTTCACTTTTTACGCACGACGAGGAAAAGGGAAGAGCGGAGAAAGAATAAAAAAAGGTTGTTTCATTTAGGTGAACCGAAAGCAACGATTTTTTTGCGTGCTTTTGTTTTGCTAAATGCGACAACCTTTTTTTCAGGACAGAACAAAAGCCGTCCTATAAAGAGCCAATCAATCAGGCTCTTTCGACCTTACCGGAGCGGAGGCAACGGGAGCATACATAGATGGTCTTGTTTGTTCCCTCAACAACAGCCTTGACACGGCGGATGTTGGGCTTCCAGGTACGGTTGGTTTTGCGGTTGGAGTGAGAAACATTATGTCCAAAGACAACTCCTTTTCCGCACAAGCTACATTTTGCCATTTTGACACCTCCTATTGCACCTGCGTGCAAAAGTTCATTGAAAATTTAACTGTTTAACTCTGTGCAACTATAAGAACACAGCTCTCGACAAGCAAAAGCCGAGAAAAAACCATTAACGCTGTCTATTATATCATATTGTTTTGAAAAAATCAATAGTCTTTCAAGATTTTTTTTACAAAATATTTTCTGTCGGAAACAGTTGCATTTTTGAAAGATATGTGGTATACTGTATATAATCAATAAATTTCTGTAAAGGAGACGCAAACTATGAAGAAAATTTTGATGGCTATCGGTATTCTCGCAATCGTTGCGACTGTTGCTGCAATTGTTGCTTCTCTTCTTTCCAAGAAGAACGAAGAGGACGAGTACGACGAGTTGGATGAAGAAGATTTCGAAGAGCTCGACGAAGAGGTTGAAGAAATCGCTTCCGATGACGCTGAATAATTCTTACTGATTTGAAAAAGGATGTGCGACGCGGCGCACAGCCTTTTTCATTAATATAGAAGGATTTTTTTGAAGGTATCATAAAAAATTAAAAAACTTTTGGGAAAAAACGCATTTTTTGCTTGACAAATGATCAGATGTATGGTAAAATTAAGAATCGGTGCGAACTGTTATGCAGTTCGGCTCCTTGCCACGAATGTGGCCGAATGACCATAAGGAGGTGTAAACACATGGAGAAAATCGGTTCTTATGAAACCTTGTTTGTTGTGAATGCTCAGTTGACTGAGGAAGACACAAAAGCAATGGTGGAGAAGTTCACAGCTCTCATTTCCGCAAACGGTACTATTAACACCGTGAACGAATGGGGCAAGCGTCGTTTGGCATACCCGATTAACGATATGAATGAGGGTTATTATGTCCAAGTGAACTTCAAGAGCGCTCCTGCATTCCCTGCAGAACTCGAGCGTATCTTCCGTATTACTGACGGTATTATGCGTGCAATCGTCATCCGTCAGGACGAGAAGAAGATGAAAGCTGCCGCTCCCACAGCAGCTCAGGCTGAAGAAAAAGCCGCAGAATAATGAAAAGGAGGCGGAGTCATGGCAAACTTTAATAAGGTAATTTTGGTAGGTAGATTGACTGCCGATCCCGAGCTTAAACAAACCACGACAGGACTTTCTGTTTGCAGTTTTTCCATTGCAGTCAACCGTCGCTTTGCAAAGGCGGCTGAGGGACAGCCTACAGCTGATTTCTTTAACATTGTTGCATGGAGAAATACGGCAGAGTTCGTTTGCCGCAGTTTCCGTAAAGGCCGTCCGATCCTTGTCTGCGGTCAGCTGCAGAACAGAACTTGGACTGATGCCCAAGGTGCAAAGCGTTATGCTACGGAGGTTGTTGCTGACGAGGTCGATTTCGTCGATAGTAAGCCTGACGGCACCGCTTCACAAGGTGGCTCTCAAGCGGATGGTCAGCAGTATACGCCCGATGCATACGGCGCGCCTGCTTATTCCAATCGCGGAGACAATCAAGCATCTGTCGATTTTGTCGACATTGCTGATGATGCCGGATTGCCGTTTTGAGTAGTCTCCGCACTTTATCAATCGCGTGTCAGGCTCGCGGCACACGGTTATTCGATTGATTCGGTGAGCCGGAAAGGTTTGAGGTTTCCATCATGGAAAGAAACGATACAGAGCGTCCCTTCCGTCCGAATGCAAACCGCAGAAGAAAGAAGGTCTGCATTTTCTGCGCGGACAAGGTTGAATGCATCGACTACAAAGATACCGCAAAGCTTCGGAAGTTCATTTCCGAGCGTGCAAAGATCCTTCCTCGTCGCGTATCCGGTACTTGCGCACTTCACCAGCGTCAGCTGACAGTGGCTATCAAGCGCGCGCGTCAGGTTGCTCTTTTGCCTTATATTGCAAACTAATATAAAAAGATGCTATGCCACGGCATAGCATCTTTTTTGATTAAGAACTTGACCGCGCTTGCGGTCTTTTTTGTTTCTTTGAGTGAGAATGTTCCACTTTTTTCTTCTGCCACTTGACAAAAAAGGAAACCTGTACTATAATAATTTGCGAACCATTCTCATTTTGGAGGTGCTTGTCTTGGCGACCTATGCAACGGAACAAAGAAAAGTGCTGATGCTGTTTTTACGGTGCAATCCTGATAAGCAGTTTTCGGCAAAGGAGATTGCAGACGCGTTAGAAGAGGGCGGTATCAGCCACAGCGCAGTTTATCGCAACCTGTCTTTTCTTGAAAAAGAAGGCCTTGTAAGCCGCACTGTCAAGCCAGGCCGTCGCGAAAGCGTCTATCAGTTTGTTGGTGCAGATGCTTGCCGTAGCTGCTTGCATTTAACCTGCGTCAAGTGCGGGAGCATTTGTCATATGGAGGCAACCGAGGTCGAAGCGCTGTTGCCTGAAAAAGGTTTTAAGCTTGACCGCAAAAAAACCGTGCTATACGGTGTTTGCCGCGAATGCACCGAAAAGGAAGAATCTTAAAGGAACTCATATTTTTATGAAAAAAATGCTTATAGCACTTTTGCTGTTTGTTTTGCTTCTGCTATTCGTTTTGTTGAGTGCTTGCAGTCAGCAAAGGACAGATGACGGCACTCTGCGCATTGTATGCACATCATTTTCGGAATATGATTGGACACGTAATATTCTCGGTGAGCGTATAGCGGATGTAGAGCTTTCGCTCCTGACCGATAACGGAGCAGATATGCATAGCTATCAGGCAACTGCTGACGATATTATCAAAGCATCCGAATGTGACCTTTTGATTACAGTTGGCGGTGAATCTGATAAATGGCTTGATGATGCACTCAAAAACAGCCGCAACAAAAAGCAGCGGGTAATAAGACTGTTGGATTTGGTTCCTGCCTGTGATGATAGCTGTGAAACCGAACATGAGCATGAGCACGAAGGTCAGGATGAGCACATTTGGCTTTCGCTTAAAAATGCGATGTTGCTTTGCGAGGAAATTGCCAATGCACTCTCACAGCTTGATGCGGAAAATTCTGCACTTTACGAAGAAAATGCCACGGCATATATTGCCAAGCTTGATGCGCTTGATGCGCGCTATGAGGCGACCGTTTCAGCCGCCTCGCAAAAAATACTGCTGTTTGCTGACCGCTTCCCATTCACTTATATGGCGAAGGACTACGGACTGACTTGCATTGCCGCTTTTTCGGGTTGCACAGCCGATAGCGAGGCAAGTGCATCGACGGTCAAGCGGCTTGCCTCGGCAATTGACACACATGGCTTGACATCGGTTCTTGTTCTTGAAAAATCGAACACCGATATCGCCCGCACCGTCATTTTACAAACCGAAAGCAAAAACCAACATATACTCACGCTGGATTCTATTCAGTCGGTGACACGCGGTGAAATCGAGCGCGGTGCGAATTATCTTCAAATGATGGAAAAAAATCTTTCTGTGATTGCTGAAGCTCTTGAATGATAGGTATGAAATGATGGTGGCTCACGGAAACCGTGAGCCACTTGTATAGGAAATGGATATGACAAAGAAAATTGCAGAGATGAACCGCATTCTCATGCAGAAGATGAGTGTTTTCTTAAATTACGAGCCGACCTTTGTGCAAAAAAGCATGGTTGACGAGCTTTGTCGCGATTGCGGTCTTCGTGAAAAAGAGGCATTTTCGCATATTCTTGCGGCGGTTATCAGTCTTGACACCGAGCATGATACAATCGAACGCGAAATTTTTACTTCTTATTTTCCTCGGATGCTTCATCATCTGAAAGCTGAAGAATTTGCGGAAAATCCGTATCTTTGTGAGATTTCTTTTTCGTCAAAGGTGTCGGGAGCATGGGAGCTTCTGCCTATGAATTACAGGGCGTGCGAGGCATTTGCCTGTGATGACCTGCGCGAATTTCCGGACGGCGCGGTCATTCCACAAATCGGATTTTTTACCGAAGACTTTTTCTATCCTGCCGTTCGTGAGAGAGGGCGGATATGGATGACGGTCACACCAAATGAAATCCGTACCATGCAAAAGCCCATTGCGCGTGCGCACGGAAGCGTTCTCACATACGGACTCGGACTCGGCTATTTTGCCTTTATGGCGGCGCGCAAGCCGAAAGTGGATTCCGTAACGGTGGTTGAGCGTGACCAAAACGCGATAGCACTTTTTGAAGAGGTGCTTCGTCCACAGATGTCCTGTGCTCATAAAATCAAGGTCGTACAGGCAGATGCCTTTGATTATGCGGCACATACGATGCATAAGGAAGGCTTCGATTTCGTCTTTGCGGATATCTGGCACGATGCGTCTGACGGCGTTGATGCCTATCTCCGCTTGAAGGCCACAGAGGCTTTGTCACCTCATACGGAATTTATGTATTGGATTGAGGATACTCTGCGGTTTTATCTTTGATGAATCAGAGCGGACTTTTGAGAATTTTCGCGTAAGGGCGGGGATACCGCGCAGGTGTTGCACCGCTTTTTTCAATGACGACAACAAAACGGGAAATGCTTTCGCTATCGTTTGTCAGCGTGTCTTCGGTAGAAGAAATCAGCCGTCCTCCAAGTGTGGGGATGGCTTTTTTTGCGGCTTTCAGCTCGTTTTCAACATTTTTTCCCTTCATGGCAAGAAACAGACCGCCCTTGCGGCAGAAGGGCAGGCAAAGCTCGGATAAAATGCGTAGCTCGGACACCGCCCGCGCCGTGACCACATCGAAGGCGGCGCGCATAGAGCCGCCAGCGCAGTCCTCGGCGCGTGCGTTCATGGCGGTCAGGTTGCCGATTGCGAGAATTTCCGCCGTCTCCTCAACATAGCGCACCTTTTTTTCGGTAGCATCCATTGCCGTTACCGCAATATCAGGACGGCAGATTGCAAGCGGGAGGGACGGAAAGCCTGCACCTGTTCCCACATCCAGAAGCGATGCCTTTGGGGGAATCAGGGGCGCGAGGGCAACACAGTCGGCAAAATGCTTCAGAATGATGCCGTCCATGTCGGTGATGGCGGTGAGATTGTACTGCGCATTGACCTCTATGAGACGCTTTGCCAACAAAAGCAGCTTTTCCGCGCGTTCCTTCGTCAAATAGCGGTCAAGCTTGTTTTTTGCAAACACGCGGTTGAGGCGGGCGAGAAACTCCGCCTCGTCAAGCTCTTGACAGAACTTTTTTTCTTTATCACTCATGTTCAGTAATCTCCCGTAAAATTTCATTGATAAGAGATGGGTTCGCCAGTCCCCCCGATGCTTTCATAACAGCACCGATATATGGCTTGATGGCGTAGCTTTTACCGTTTTTATAGTCGGATAACCCCCGCGGGTTTTCTGCAATCGCCTGACGGAGCATAAGCTCGATTGCCCCGCGGTCGTTCAGTATGAAAAGCCCTCTTTTTTCGACCAAGCGAGCAGGACTTTCGTCTGTCAAACGAATTTCGTCAAGCAGTTTTTTTGCTGTGCTTGAGTTGATTTTTTCTTCACCGAGCAGTGTGGCAAGCTCGGCAAAATGAGCGACCGAAAGCGACGGCTTTTCATCATCATCCGTCCATAAATTTTCATTTAATAAGAGGTTTGCCACTATTTTGGGGTAGTCGGTCAGCTTTGTGACCGCCTCAAAATAATCGGCAAGCTGACGGGTGGCTGTTAATTGCTCACCGTCATATGCGGAAAGAGCGTATTCACGCGTATAGCGTGCCTTGCGACTGTCAGGAAGTTCGGGCAGTTCTGCCTTCAGGCATTCAATCTCGCTCTTTTCAATCGCAATTGGCAGAAGATCAGGCTCGGGAAAAAAGCGATAATCGTCAGAGTCTTCCTTTGAGCGCATACTCTCGGTTTTGCCTGACGCCATATTGAAGCGGCGTGTCTCACGCTGAATTTGTCCGCCTGCCTCCAGAATGGCAATTTGTCTTGCCGTTTCGAAGGTAATCGCCTTTGCCACAAAGGCAAAGGAATTGAGATTTTTGATTTCTGTGCGTGTGCCAAGCGCAGTCTCGCCCGTGGGGCGTACAGAAAGGTTGATGTCACAGCGCATAGAGCCCTCCTGCATTTTGCAGTCCGATACACCGATATAGAGCATGAGCGTGCGTAGCTTTTTCAGATAGGCGACCGCTTCCTCTGCCGATGCAATGTCGGGCTTTGATACAATTTCAATCAAGGGGACACCTGCGCGGTTGCCGTCAATCAGCGTGCCGACACCGTCGCGGTGAATGAGCTTGCCCGCATCCTCTTCAATGTGGATGCGCGTGATACCGATTTGCTTGCTCGTCTGTCCTGTCTCGATCATGAGAGTGCCGTCATAGCAAAGCGGCTTATCGTTTTGCGAAATCTGATAGGCTTTCGGCAGGTCGGGGTAGAAATAGTTTTTTCTGTCCATTTTTGATTGCTTGGCAATTTTGCAATTGGTTGCAAGACCGGCCTTCACCGCGTATTCAACAACACGCCTGTTCAAAGAGGGAAGCATGCCCGGATAGCCGAGGCAGATGGGACAGCAGTGTGTATTTGGTGGCGCGCCAAAGTCAGTCGGGCAGGAACAGAAGATTTTTGTTTTGGTTTTCAGTTCTACATGGACTTCAAGTCCAATGTTCATTTCATAGGATGTCATACAGAAAGACCTCCTGCCGATTCAAGTACATGAGCAGCCGAAAGAAGTTTTTCCTCGCAAAAGGCGGGTGCTATCAGCTGCAGACCTATCGGTAAGCCCGAATTGTCTTTTTCAAAAGGCACAGAGATTGCAGGCAAGCCTGCAAGGCTGGCGGGAACGGTGAAGATATCACCGTGATACATATCCATCGGATCTTGCTTCTCGCCAAATTTGTGTGCAACATCAAGCACCGTAGGGGCAAGTATGAGATCAAAATGCGTAAAGGCTTCATCAAACGCGTCCCTGAGCATTTGCTGTGCCTGCAAGGCCTTTTTGTAGTAGTTGTCGGCATAGCCTGCACTGAGAGAAAATGTGCCGAGCATCAGACGGCGCTTGACCTCACTTCCGAAGCCGAGCGTTCTTGTTTTGATAACAGTTTCCTCATAGCTTTGACAGCCCTCAGCACGATAGCCGTAACGCACGCCGTCATAGCGGGCAAGATTGGAGGATGCCTCCGCCGACGAAAGCAGATAGTAGGCGGCAAGCGCATAGCGAAGCTCGGGTATGGAATATTCGAGAACGCTCGCACCCTCTTTTTCAAGGGCGAGGATGGCACGGCTGAATGCAAGCTGAATTGAGGGGGTGCAGGCATCAGAAGAAAGCTCACGCAGGACGGCAATTCGCTTGCCGCGTACACCGGCGCCGACACAGTCGCGGTAGGGAACGGGCGGGCGGTCTGCCGAGCTTGAGTCACGCGAGTCGTGTCCTGCAATGGCTTCAAGTACAATAGCGGAATCGGCAACGGTTTTGGTCAGAGGGGCGACTTGGTCAAGCGAGGAGGCAAAGGCGACAAGACCAAAGCGAGAGACAAGTCCGTAAGTGGGTTTTAAGCCGACAACACCGCAGAAGGCAGCGGGCTGACGGACAGAGCCTCCTGTATCGCTTCCAAGTGCAAAGGGGGCTTCGCCTGCGGCAACTGCGGCGGCAGAGCCGCCTGAGCTTCCGCCGGGTACACGGTCATGGTCGCATGGATTGCAGGTTTTGAAAAAAGCGGAATTTTCAGTGGATGCGCCCATGCCGAACTCATCCATGTTGGCTTTGCCTATCAATGGACAAAGCGCTAAAAGCTCGGCGACTTTTGCATCGTAAGGCGGAATGAAGTTTTCAAGCATTTTGGAGGCGCAGGTGGTGCGAATGCCCTTGGTGCAGATGTTGTCCTTCAAAATCATAGGGATGCCTGCAAGTGCGGGAAGAGAAGCCCCTTCCGCGCGCAGACGGTCAACATTGTCGGCAGTGACAAGCGCGCGGCGGCGTGTATAGGTGATGAGGGCGGAGATTTCTTTTTCGGTACGCTCTGTCGCCGACAGGTAGAATTCGGTCACCTCATGCGCGGAAAGCTCTCTTTTTTGAAGAAGAGCGGAAAGTGCTTCAAGCGAGCAATCAATCAGCTTTTTCATAGACTTAACCTATCACCTGCAAAACCTTGAAATATTCGCCCTCGTGCTCGGCGGTGGCAGAGAGAAGAATATCGCGTTCATAAGAAGGGGAGACGCTATCCTCGCGCAGAGCATTTGGACAAATGCTCGCTTTTTGCTCCTCGGTATTTGACGGGGGAAGCTCTGTCAGAATGCTCGCAAAGCGCACTGCTTCTTCAAATTGGCGCGGAAGAGCTTTGGCTTCCTCGTCCGTCAGCTTGAGCTTTGCAAGCGATGCAATTTTGTCAATGTCATAGAATGGCTTGTCCACCTTGATATGCACCTTTCGTTACAATGTAAGAAGCAGGGAGACTCTTCGCCCCAGAATCTCCCACAAAATGTCTATCTTCATTATAACGCGGATTCAGGCGAAAAGTGTGAACTTGATGTAAAATCGGGATCTTTGCGCGAATGATGCTTGGCGGGGGTATTTCACTATAAAAAACTTGTGTGTCACGCGGTCTTTTTTTCGTTAATATCTTGACGAATACATGAAAATATGGTAAAATGTAGACAATATGAAATAAATAGAGAAGGAGAACTGAATCCATGTCCATGTATAACAAGAAAACCATTGAAGACATCGAAGTGAAGGGTAAGAGAGTTCTTGTCCGTTGCGACTTCAATGTCCCTCAAAAAGAAGGCCGCATCACAAGCGATAAGCGTATTGTTGAGGCACTGCCGACCATCAAGTATCTGATGGCCGAGGGCGCACGCGTCATCCTCTGCTCCCATATGGGTAAGCCCAAGGGCGAGGTCAATCCGAAGTATTCTCTCGTCGCAGTAGCCGCCCGTCTTTCCGAGCTTCTCGGTGTGAATGTTCCCTTGACTGCTGATATTATCGGCGAGGATGCAAAGGCGAAGGCAGCCGCTCTTAAGGACGGCGAGGTCATCTTGCTTGAGAATGTTCGCTTTGATAAGCGCGAGGAGAAGAACGACCCTGAATTTTCCCGTGAGCTTGCTTCGCTTGCAGAGCTTTATGTGAACGATGCATTTGGTACAGCTCACCGCGCACACGCGTCCACTGCAGGCGTTGCAGACTACTTGCCTGCTGTTTGCGGCTATCTGATTCAGAAGGAAATCGGCATTATGGGTAAGGCTCTGGCTGACCCCGCCCGTCCTTTTGTTGCAATTCTCGGCGGTGCAAAGGTTGCGGACAAACTGAAGGTTATTGATAACCTTCTGACAAAGGTTGACACCCTGATTATCGGCGGCGGTATGGCATATACCTTCCTTGCAGCGAAGGGCTACCAGATTGGTACCTCGCTTTTTGATGCCGAAAAGGTTGATTATTGCCGCGATATGATGAAGAAGGCAGAGGAGAAGGGCGTGAAGCTCCTGCTCCCGATCGACACTGTTGTTGCAGGCGCTTTTCCCGATCCCATTGATGCACCTGTCGATGTGACAATTTGCCAATCCGACAAGATTCCTGCTGATAAGATGGGACTTGATATCGGTACAGAAACAAGAAAGCTCTTCGCCGATGCCGCAAAGAACGCAAAAACTGTCGTTTGGAACGGTCCTATGGGCGTGTTTGAGAATCCGACCTTGGCTGAGGGTACTATCGCCGTTGCACGCGCACTTGCTGAAAGCGATGCTACCACTATCGTTGGTGGCGGTGACTCTGCTGCGGCCTGCGAGCAGCTTGGCTTTGCACCTCGTATTACCCACATTTCCACAGGTGGCGGCGCATCACTTGAGTTCCTTGAAGGTCTTGAGCTTCCCGGCATCGCTTGCTTGCAGGATAAATAATGATTGAATCTTTCTGTGCGGCGACGGTAAGTCGCCGCACAAATGATGCGAATATTGAAGGAGAATTAACATGAGAAGATATGTCATTGCAGGTAACTGGAAGATGAACATGACACCTGCACAAACAAAAGCATTTATCAAAGAGCTTGCACCGATGGTCGAAGGAAAGGACGCGTGCGACATCGTTCTTTGCGTTCCCTTTGTCGATGTTGCCACAGCCATTGAGGCTGCAAAGGGCACAAACATCAAAATCGGTGCTCAGAATGTGCACTTCAAGGAAAACGGCGCTTATACAGGCGAGGTTTCTGCCGCAATGCTGAAGGAAATCGGCACGGAGTATGTCATTATCGGTCACAGTGAACGCCGTCAGTATTTTGCTGAAACCGACGAAACCGTCAATCTGCGCACCAAGGCTGCTCTCGCAGCAGGCTTGAAGGTCATTCTTTGCTTGGGCGAGCTTCTTGAAGCGCGTCAGGCAGGAATCACAGAGGAAATTGTTTCTATGCAAACCAAGCTTGACTTTGCAGGCATTCCCGAGGCTGACCTTCAGAATATCATCATTGCATACGAGCCTGTTTGGGCAATCGGTACTGGACTTACTGCAACGCCTGCACAGGCGGACGAGGCTTGCGGCATCATTCGCCGCGTCATTGGAAAGCTTTATAGCGCAAAGGCTGCCGAGGAAATGATTATTCAATATGGCGGTTCTATGAACGATGCCAATGCTTGTGAGCTTCTTGCCTGCGAGAATGTTGACGGTGGCTTGATTGGCGGTGCTTCCTTGAAGACCGATAAGTTTACAGCCATTGTTGACGCCGCTAACTGATTTTTATAGTGCGTGAAGCATCACGCGTGACCTTGCGTCTTTGCAGCCTTGGACTACAAAGACGCATTTTCTCAATATTTACATTTATGAAGGGAAGTCTTGCCGACGACATTGGCGAGGCAAGAAAAATCAAATGAAGCGCATCCTTGCATTTTGCCTTACAATCCTCCTTTGCTTGCCTGCTATCACCTCCTGCGGTGATGACAAAATAACAGAATTGACAGCCGATAGCCTTATCGGTGCATGGCGCTCGGAGAATCTTTCAAATTCGGATAATGCAGTTCATGAGTTTGTTTATGCTTTTGCCGAAAACGGTCAGATGCTGGCTCTTTATTTTGAAGATGATGAGCTTGTTCTGATGAGTGGCTATCACTATCAGTACGATGAGGAAAATCAATCTCTTGTCATGAGTGAAAACGGCTTGGAAGACGGCAGGTTTTATGCTCGATTGAATCGCTATGGCGATTTGATTCTTTCGGATTTTCCCGAGGATTCCTCCGAAAGCGAGGAGGAAGAAAGGAAAATTGTATTCTATCGCGAATCCGTGAAAAAGTCCTCTTATATCGGTGAGTGGGTTTCTACTTATACAGATGCAGACGGTGAGAGCGTGACACACATTTATCGCTTCACAGAGGATGGCAAGGCGGTATCTGTTGAAAAACGGGGAGCCTTTGATATGACGGCGGACTATCAGAATTATTCTTATACGATTGATAACGGCATCCTTCATCTTTATACTGTCAATAAAGACGGCACGCTCGGCGTTTCTCTTTTCTTTTATATTGCCTTCCCCTATGTTGGCTATATGACTGTTGAGCCTTTTCCGACCAGTGAAAATGCAATTTCACCTGTTCGGCCGTATATGGCGGTTCAAGAATAATTGCTTCACAATACCGAACATTCAAGGAGTCATGATATGAAAAAATCTCACATTTTTTTGATTGCGCCATGACCGACACAACACGCGGTAGCGATTTAGTGAATTATCGGTATGTGAATGCCAATAAGAACACCGTTTATTGCGACCTGTCGGGCGTTTGCCCGACAGGTCGCATTTTTGTCATGCTTGATTTTCAAGAGCCTTTTCAGCGTGTTCTTCAAGTGCACGCATCGCGTCCGATAGACCGCCTACACGGTCAATAAGACCGCAATCAACCGCATCATGCCCGTTCAAAACCGAGCCGATATCGTTGGCAAGCTGGTCGGTACGCATCATACGGCGGTGCAGATCCTCACGCTCTGCCTTTGAATGCGCGGCAATAAAATCAAGGATGCGCCCCTGCATTTTGAGCAGGTAATCAAATGCTTGCGGTGAGGTGATAACCGTGCCGCCAGTGCGAACAGGATGAAGAGTCATGGTGGCACTCGGCACAATCATGGAATAGTCGGCAGATACAGCAAGTGGAATGCCGATAGAATGGCCGCCACCCAGAACGAGAGAGACTGTCGGTGTGCGCATAGAGGCAACGAGCTCTGCAATCGCAAGTCCTGCTTCGACATCACCGCCAAGCGTGTTCAAAAGGAAAAGCACGCCGCGAATGCGCGGGTCTGCTTCAAGCCGTACAAGAAGCGGCATCAGGTGGTCGTATTTTGTGACCTTCTGCGTTTGCTCTGAAAGCATATGCCCTTCGATCTGACCGATAATGCTGATGCAGTAGTAAAGCCCGCTCGCTGTTTCATAGGGCATAGTGCCGTTTCTCGCAATAAGGTCGATGCTTTCGGTCAGCGAGATGGCGTAGGGGTGTTTGGGATTCATGGCGGTTAGCTCACTGTTTGCGGTTGGATTCTGTGAATTCATGAAAAACCTTCTTCCTTTTTGTAAATTTTCTTTAGTTTTTGCCGAAATATTTGCATCTACTCATTTACAAATAAAAAAAGTTATGGTATAATACTAAATTGGTAGTACATAGAAATCATAAGGAGACACTAAAATGAAAAAAGTCATGGTGGAAACTTCTGCCCGTCATGTTCATTTGACGGAAGAACACATCAATATTCTCTTTGGAGAGGGATATGTGTTAACAAAGAAAAAGGATTTGAGCCAGCCCGGACAGTTTGCGTGCGAAGAGCGCGTCACGGTTGTCGGCTCAAAGAAAGAGCTTGCAGGCGTCAGCATCCTTGGCCCTGCCCGCCCTGCATCACAGGTTGAACTGTCCTTGACCGATGCGCGCTCGATCGGTGTGTCTGCACCCATTCGTGAGAGCGGTGATGTTGTAGGTAGCGCAGGCTGTAAATTGGTCGGTCCTTGCGGTGAGGTCACACTTGCCGAGGGCGTGATTGCAGCAAAAAGACACATTCATCTGACACCCGAGGCTGCTGCTGAATTTGGCGTAACAGATAAGCAGATTGTCAAGGTCAAGCTGAACGGTAACCGTCCGCTTATCTTTGATGATGTGGTTGTGCGTGTCAACAAAAATTTTGCCCCTGCAATGCATATTGATACAGATGAATCCAATGCCGCTTTCGGTGTAACCGAGGGCGAAATTATCGCTGACTGACAGCGAAAACTGTAAAGGAGACAAAAAAATGAGTGAAATTCTCTATTCCCACGAAGTAGAAAGTATGTGTCCTATTGCCAAGGGCCCTCATCACGGTCCCGCTCCCATTCCTGAAGAAGGCCAGTGGGTGAAGGTTTATGAGATCAAGGACATTTCAGGTCTTTCGCACGGTATTGGCTGGTGCGCACCCCAGCAGGGTATGTGCAAGCTGACCTTGAATGTGAAGCAAGGTATCATCGAGGAGGCTCTTGTTGAGACCTGCGGATGCTCCGGTATGACACACTCCGCTGCTATGGCAGGCGAGATTCTTCAGGGCAAGACCTTGCTCGAAGCTCTCAATACAGACCTTGTTTGCGATGCTATCAATGTGGCAATGCGTGAAATCTTCAAGCAGCTCGCTTACGGCCGTTCGCAGACCGCTTTCTCCGAAAACGGACTTCCTGTCGGCGCATCGCTTGAGGATCTCGGTAAGGGACTCCGTTCGCAAGTCGGTACCATTTTCGCAACCAAGAAGAAGGGTGTTCGTTATCTTGAGATGGCTGAAGGTTACATTCTGAATCTGGCACTTGATAAGAATAGTGAAGTCATCGGTTATCGCTTTGTACATCTCGGCAAGATGATGGAGGCCATCCGCAAGGGTACAGACCCCAAGGAAGCATATGAGGCAAACATCAAGACCTACGGTAGATATTCCGAAGCCGACGGTGCCGTGAAGTACATCGACCCCCGCGAAGAATGATAGGGAGGATAGTGAACATGTCGAACAATGTAAAATTTGAAGGATACGAAAGAAGAATTGAAAAAATCAAGGCTTGCATGGCAGAGTACGGCATCGCTGACCTTGAGGACGCTCGCGATATTTGCGCAAAAAGAGGCATTAATGTAGATGAAATCGTAAAGGGTGTTCAGCCCATCGCTTTCGATAACGCAAGCTGGGCATATACGCTCGGTTGTGCGATTGCCATTAAGAAGGGTATCACCACCGCAGCAGAGGCTGCTGAAGCTATCGGTATTGGCTTGCAGGCATTCTGCATCCCCGGCTCTGTTGCTGAAACCCGTAAGGTTGGTCTCGGCCACGGTAATCTGGCAGCAATGCTCCTCCGCGAAGAGACAAAGTGCTTCTGCTTCCTTGCAGGTCATGAGTCCTTTGCAGCAGCAGAGGGCGCGATCGGTATTGCAAAGAAGGCAAACCGTGTTCGTAAAGAGCCTCTCCAAATCATTTTGAACGGTCTTGGCAAGGACGCCGCGTACATCATTTCCCGTATCAACGGCTTTACCTATGTTGAAACCTCCTATGATTTCTATACAGATGAATTGACTGTTGTCCGCACCGTTCCTTATTCCGACGGTGAGAAGGCAAAGGTTCGTTGCTACGGTGCAAACGATGTTCTGGAAGGCGTTGCCATCATGAAGCATGAGGGTGTTGATGTTTCGATTACAGGTAACTCCACCAACCCGACTCGTTTTCAGCATTTGGTCGCAGGCACTTATAAGAAGTGGTCCTATGAGACAGGTAAAAAGTACTTCTCGGTTGCATCGGGCGGCGGTACGGGCCGTACCCTGCATCCCGATAACATGGCAGCAGGCCCCGCTTCTTACGGCTTGACCGACTCCATGGGCCGTATGCACGGTGATGCACAGTTCGCAGGCTCCTCTTCTGTTCCCGCTCATGTTGAGATGATGGGTCTCATCGGCGCAGGTAACAACCCCATGGTTGGTATGACGGTTGCTGTTGCCGTTGCGATTGAAGAAGCTTCGAAGTAAGAAAAAACCTCATTTTAGATCAAAAAATCATATTTTTTAGGGCTTTCGGTGCAAATCGAGAGCCCTTTTTCCATACAAAGAAAAATCCACGAGCCAGAAAATCCACGTAAAATCCACAGCGGATTAAACTGTGGATTTTTTCTTTTCAAATCCCGCCCACACCCTTCAAATCTGCCGTAACGGATTGACAAAACGCTGTTTTTATGATATAATTGTAACTGCCACATAATTTAATCAACATTCTTTCACAAGGTGAGCTCTCTATTTTTATAGAGGGTTTTGTAAGTATACCCTTTTTGCCTATTTGTCAGTTTGAATTTGGTAAAAATGCAAATTCCGCTGATGAATACGGAGAGTAATCCTTATTTGTTGATAAATTGTGTGGCAACAATAGGAGTTTGCGTTTTTCGGGTGCGACTTCTATTGAGGTCACACCCTTTTTATTTGGAGGTAAATATGAGAAAAATACTGCCTATTCTTTGTATCATACTATTGTTATTTGTGTTAGTTGCGTGTGATAATACAGATAATCCCCCTATAGATACAGACAACAATACGACTAACCAACAGACGAATAATCCCGTAACAGACAATACGCCGACTACTGATGATACACCAACTACGGATGATACACCAACAGTGTGCACACATAGCTTTGGTGAATGGGTAACAATATCAACCGCAACGTGTGAAAAAGAAGGCACAAAAGAGCGCAGTTGCTCTAAATGCGATACCAAACAAACCGATACCATAAATAAACTTGAACATACCATTGTAATAGATAGCGCGATAGAAGCAACGTGTCAAGAATCGGGAAAGACCGAAGGTCGCCATTGCTCTGTTTGCAACGCTGTTTTGGTAGAACAAGAAATAGTAATTAAAAAGGAACATACCGTAGTTATTGATTCTGCCGTAGAAGCTTCTTGTACTCAAACGGGCTTAACCGAAGGAAGCCGTTGTTTTGTGTGTAATACGGTAATAATTAAGCAAGAAATAATAAAAAAAACTGAACATAGCATAAAAGATAATTGGTGTTCACATTGCTATTATCCATATACCACCATTTCCACAGCACAAGAATTGAAAAACATTTCAATGAACGGTAATTATGTTTTGACTTCGGATATTGATTTGGGTGGTGCGGAGTGGAAACCTATCGGAACATCGAACACATATTGTTTTACAGGGGTGTTTGATGGTAATGGGCATAGAGTGTATAATTTTAAGATTACCGCTCCTTCAAAATATATAGGGTTCTTTGGATATAGTAACAGCTCCACTATTCAAAATTTAATTCTGGACAATTTTTCAATAAATGTTAGTGCAACTGATGGAACAACTATATATGCAGGTGGACTACTCGGTATTCATCGAAATGGAATACTCCAAAATTGTTATGCCTCAGGCTCGATCCAAATTTCGGGATATGATTGCAATTATGTCGGCGGGTTAGTTGGGCGTGTATTCGAAGAAGAAACAGTCTCGAACTGCTCTGCCTCTGTAAATATAAGTATAACTGAATCGGGTAAAGAATGTATTGCGGGTGGATTGATAGGAGATGTTCGTAATTATCTTGTACTTTCAAACAGTTCTGCTTCGGGAAGAATCTCTGTTGTCGGATTTAGTTCAAAGAAAGAACACGGCTTTTGTTATGCAGGTGGATTTGTAGGCTATAATAATGGTGGCTATTACGAGAATTGCTACGCAAGTGGCGATGTAACTTCTACCACCAATTCAAGCAATCAAACCAAAGATAGTTACAGCTATGTAGGTGGATTTATAGGGTATAATAATACAACCACAATTCAACTAAATAATGGGCACATTGTAGATTGCTATGCAACAGGCTCAACAACGGCTACAAGTATAGGAACTGTTCTTGGTGGAGATTATGATATGATTGATTCTTATAGCTATGCTGGAGGGCTTGTAGGTTATAATGATGGAAAAATATCAAACTCCTATGCTACGGGTAACGTAACAGCATATAGTTTTTCTCCCTCATTTAGTAATAGTTATGCAGGTGGATTAGTTGCATATAATTCTGTAGGTGATATAAGCGAATGTTACGCAACAGGTTATATAAGCGCAACAAGCACAAGCCAAAATGAATATTCATATGGAAGTTATGTTGGTGGTTTAATAGGCTATCACGAAGGAATTGCGGGAAATGGAACCGTTAGGAATTGCTATGCTAAAGGTACGGTTGTTTCCAACTCCACTTGCGGTGGATATAGTGGCGGCTTGGTAGGTTACAGCAAGGGGGGAGTACACAACAGTTATGCTATTGGAGATATATACGTTGAATCCGATATTGCTTATGTAGGCGGATTGATTGGATGCAATTATAGTGTCGTTGCGAATTGTTACGCTGTTTGTAATATCTTTTTGTCTACGGAGAATTGGCTGGGAAATGCAGGTGCAATAGTAGGAAATAACAACAACGGAACTGTCGCCAATTGTTATTATTATGAAAATCAATCTTTTAGTATTGACATTAAAGATAAGCACTCTACCGAACCGACCAATTCACTTGGTCAAGCAAAATCTATGGAAATAATAAAAACAATTTCATTTCATAAAGATATTATTTCTTGGGATGATTCGGTTTGGGCTTTGACTGACGGAGAATATCCAATACTAAAGTGATCTATACTAAAGGGGGACGAAATCCCCCTTTTCTTATTCGTCCCGTAGCTCTGCCTTGTACTTATAGAAACTATTACGCGATATGCCCGCGAGCTTGATACATTCCGTGTCTGTCAGCGTACCGCCAAAATCCTTAGAGTGAGTGCGTATGATTTCTTTTGCGGATACGCTCTTTTTTGTCGTGAGCTTTGTTCCTTTTGGTATGCCTATCTGTTTACCATTCAAGCGGGCGGTTATAAGCCCCTCTTTTGTACGTTGGTGCAAATCCTCAACCTCTTTTTCCGCTTGCTCAAATGCAAGGCGTATTTGCTCTTTAGCAAGCTCTAACAGATATTTATTGATACCCTCTAAGATGTAATCGACCGCCGTTCCCGTCATTGGCACGGAGCTCTGTACTGCCTTTTTATATGTTTGGGTGTTTATGTGAGGCTCTTTAAGAAATATAAGCTCTATACCTCGGTTGTATAAGGCTTCATATACCGCAAACCCTTCCTCAGCATTTCTTGACATACGGGATACAGAATCAAAAATAATCATATCACCGTCTTTAATAACCTTCATCAGCTTGTCCCACGACGGGCGGGAGAGCTTTGTTCCCGTGTATTCGTCTTGTAAAATGACCGCTGAGGGATATTCCGCTTTGATGTTGCGTAGCTGTCTTTCAATTCGTTGTTTATGTGTACTGATACGTGCATAACCGTATTGTTTCATTTTTCAATCTCCTTTGTCGCAAAACTTTCCTTCGGTTCTTTTCGTACTGTCGGCAAACTGCATTTTGAGCAGTTTACCGAGCACTTTTGATACTGCATATTGATAGGGCTGTTTTGGTACAGAGAGGGCGCGATATCCCCCCTCTTGATTTTTTTGTAATGTTAACTTCAAAAACGTGGCGGGGATTTCTCCCCGCCGTCTGTGTCAGCGTTCTTCCATACGCTCCATACAATCCCCGCATATGATGTTGACTACCTTTGTAGCTCGCACAATGGTATGACAGCAGGGACAGATATAATGTCGGCTGTGGCTGTTCTTGTTTGCGGTGGTCGTTGATATAGCCCCGCCGTTGCTTGCGTGTGTGCCTATTCCTACGGCGTTATAAAAGGGGTTAGAACGGCAAATTTCGATCTCGCGCAACTCATCGTGATTAAGTACCCATTCAAGCAAACTGTCGGCGGGTGCGGTGTGCGCGTATCCGTATTTCTCAGAACGGGTAACAATAAGCCCGTGTGCTTCTGCTTGTTTGGCAAATTGGCGGTTGTGATATGTACCGTTTCGGCTTGTATCTTGGATATTGAGAATACAATCGTTGTACATATGCACCATTTCGTGCAGTAAGGAAGCAATGACATTTTCAAGCGGGCGGTTGAGTGTTCCGCTTGCTATGTTTATCTCGCGCTTGCTATCGTCTTTTGTATCCCATATATCATATGGAACGTAGTGGGCGTATGCTTTGGGCGTGGGTATTACTGTAATAATCGGGGTTGGAAGCTCGCCGTTGAAAAAATCTTGATTGAGCAAACGGAAGCACTTTTCAAGCTGATTGACAAGGCGGGACATATTGGTTATTTGTTTCATTGTAAATTCTCCTAAATTCAATAATTTTGATGTTGATTTTTAGGAGCGGATACGTTATAATATATGTACCCGCTCCGTGATGGGGGTGGGTAAGCTCTTTACGTTGTCGCTTTGGTCGGTGGCTTTTGTAAAGGGCTTTTTCTTATGCAATACTGAAACGACGGCTTGCGGATTGCTTGGTATAGAGCTTGTAAAGGTCGCCGTGTTCCTTTTTGAAGCTTGTAGTGTCGAAGCGGTTAGAAAGTACCGAAGTCCAACGGATGATGAAACGCCCCGCTTCCATTTCCTCAGTATCGCGGGAGAGCATTTCGGCTTTGATTTCATCCTTTAACGCTTCCGCTTCTGCTCTTGCTTCCTCTGCGATTGCTTCCCATTCCTGCAACCTTGCAATTTTTGTTTCCATTTCGTTTACTGACATTTTTCTATCTCCTTTGTCTTTTATATTCGGGGCGGTGTCCGTCCCGTTGTGATACCATTATAGCACATTGAGCAATGGAAGTCAATCGGCACATTGCACAATGTTCTTCTGCGAATTTTTGTGCATTTTGTACATTGCACAATGTTCCGACTTGTGATATAATAAAAAAGAAACAGAGCACACAACCGAGAGGACGGAATATTTTACACCGTGGAAAAATACGCCGTCTGTGTTTTTAGGTGTGTCGTTCCTTTTCACTCACACGGATATAAAAGGAGATACCGATATGGCATATAAGGATAAAGCAAAAACTATCAGCTACAACAACGATTATAACAAGGGCGCGTATGACAGAATTAACCTTATGGTGAAGAAGGGCAAAAAGGAACTTATACAGCAACGCGCCACAGAGAACGGGGAGAGTGTAAACGCCTTTATTAACCGCGCCATTGATCTGCTGTTAAGTCAGAGCGAGGAATAAAAAATATTTTTGAGAAATTTTCAAAAACCTATTGACAAGTATGTTAAAGTGTGGTATAATAATTGATATAATGGAATAGTGTGCATTGAGTTTTTACATATTCCTGCTCATAGTAGGAATATCATAACCTTGCTGATAGCGGGTGTGCATACCTTTTAAGTATAGTGATAGCTATATCTTTTTAAGGTGCATACCCGCTTTTTGTCGTTTATGCAGTTGCCGTCACCTACTTAATATTCCGTGAGTATTACGGAAAGGAGATACCGACGGTATGACACCTATGCAAGCTATAAGACAGCATTGTCTTGATTGCTGTTGCGACCAACCAAAAGAGGTACGTTTGTGCACGTGCTTTCAATGCGCGTTGTACCCTTTTAGAATGGGTAAGAACCCGCATCGTGCGGGCGTAGGCGGTGAAAATAGCCACTCACACGCCGAAAAACGCACGGAGCAAGACGAGGATAACTAATATCCCCGTCAATGCTCTTGATTGAAATGCCCCACTCACGAGCATATTTTTAGGGCATATCAAACCATAATTTTATAAAGGAGTTTTTAATGACTGAAGCAAAAGGTTATGACTATGTAATGGAAGAATATACGGGAAAAATATTAGCGGTTCAACGAGCTACGGGCGCGGTATTAGATACAGTAGCTACAATCGTTCCCGTCGGGAGTATCACATACACCCCCGAACAGCAAGAGGAATACAAAAGGAGAAAAGAGCTTGAACGACAACTTGAAGAAGCAAAAATGTTGCGCGGATTGCAGAGAGGGTGCAACGATCCTTTGGGATACTTTTACTTTGTAAAAAAGCAAGCTCCGTTGTCAAACATTTCCCCCGAAAGCTTAACGCGCCTTGTATATCTCAATACGTATATGAATTACGAAAACAAATTGATGTTCAGCGAAAGAACACCTATCAAAAGCGCAGACTTGCCCGCATTGTTGGGGGTATCGGCTTCTACGGTATCACGTTTCTTGAAAGAGGTTTGTCCCATTTATTTAACCGAGCAAGCGGACGGATTGATATTTGCAAACAACGATATATTCAAGCGTGGGCGTTTGGCACAACGAACAAAAGCACACCAAAAGTTTTATATTGAGGGTATCCGCAGATTATATACTACCTCAGCAAGAAAGAATGACCGTCAGTTAGGTTATCTGTTCAAGCTGTTACCGTATATCAACATCGAATACAACTTGATATGTCGCAACCCTTTGGAAACGGATATAAACAAGATTGAGTTAATATCTGTAGCGGATTTTTGCGAAATGGTCGGCTACGATGTAGCGCACGTTAACAAGCTTTTGAAAATATACAACAGCATTTTGTTTGATGTTGACGGTCATTTGGAGCGGTTTTGTGCCATTGCTTATGATGGGATACACAAAGCAGGGGCAAAAATCATCATAAATCCACATATCCTCTATAGCGGTAGCGACTACTCAAAAGTAGAGGTCTTGGGCGTATTTTGCATAGATTAAGATTACTTGCACTTTATGACTGAGATAATCGCTTGGCTGAAATAGATACCTGTCTACTGTTCGGTGTTTCCGTAGCGGTCATAGCTCAGCTTAACTTGCATTTTGTGAAACGGAATGATGTACACAATCCGCTCAATTATACGGCAGTATTCAAGTCTATTACACAGACGAGTTCTTTACTATCTATGTGGCACACCGAGCCAAGAGCGCGGTTCGCGCCGTGTTCGTCGTATCCCACCACGACGATACACAAGCGTGGAAAATGGAGAAAATACCACCGCATTTCACTCTCCATAGAAAAAACAAAATAGAACAACTAAAAACGGCGTTTTTTAGGGGGTAAAAGTGCGAAAAACACCCTATTAGAGGCAAGTTTACTGAGAGCGTTTCTGAGAACGAAAAAAAGCCACTTTTTAGGAAAAAAAACAAACAAACATCCCTATAATTCGAGGGTTTTCCGAGAGGGATAGAGATTAACAAATTTTAACCAAAAACAAGCCATTTCATTTCTCACCGATGGGTTGAATGTCAACATTCAAGTCCTACGGACAATATCTTGATTACATCAAGAGTGGCATACATAACTAAGGAGAAATGAATTTATTATATGACAGAAATCAACGCAAAGAAATTATACAACGTAACAGAAACAAGCAAGCTTTTAGGAGTAAGCAAAGCAAAGGTATATGAGCTTATCACAAACGGTTTTCTATCCGCTTTGGATTTGGGCGGACTAAAGGTATCAAACGCTTCTATAGACAAATTTATCGACAGCTATACGGGTTTCAGTTTTAAGGATATGAGCAATGTATGTCAGTTGCAATTATCATAAAAATTGAAGTATGCAACAAGAAAATGCTATGATATAATTATCAGCAGAAAGCGAGGATATACCTATGGGTGACATCAATATAAGAAAACACGAACTCAAAGACGGCTCTATATCTTATGAATATAGATTTGAAATCGCATCCGAAAACGGAAAGCGCAAACAGTACACAAAGCGCGGATTTAAGTCTAAAGCGGAAGCAAAACGCGCAGGAATTAAGGCGCAACAGCTATATGAACACACGGGACAAGTCTTGCAATCTGCTGATCTATCCTATGCCGATTTTCTTGACATATGGATGGAAAATGATTGTAAGGTGGATTTGAAACCCGCAACAATTTTGAACTATCAAAAGCGGGTGCGAAATCATATTAAACCCGCGCTTGGTAGCTATCGGTTAAAAGCAATATCAAAGGATGATTTGCAGAAATTTATTCTTGATATGTACGATAAAGGATATTCTATCAATACATTATCAAGTCTTACGGGCATTCTCTCAAAGAGCTTTAACTACGCCGTAGATAATCATTACATACTCTTTTCCCCTGCGGTGCGGTTAAAGATACCGAGAAACAGAACACCCGTCACACCTACCCGTACCGACACAAGAGATACTATACCGCCGTCAGCTATCAAAAGCATTATGGAGCGGTTTCCCGAAACACACCCCTCTCACATACCTTTACGGCTCGGCTATGAGTGCGGGTTGCGTATTGGAGAAGCATTCGCGCTAACGTGGGAAGATATAGACTTGGAAGCTAAAACATTGACCGTGAACCGTCAAATCCAATGGCAAGAGGATGGAACGCGAAGTGAAAGCGACAAGATTATAAATAACGGTAGTGCAGAGAGCGGTGAGGGCTTTTGGTATTTCACTAACCCTAAATATAATTCCTTTAGAGTGATAGATTTAAGTGACAGTATGGTGCGGTTGCTCCGCGAGGAAAAACGGCGGCAAGAAGCTATGAAAATCTATTATGGAGAATATTATAATAGCTATTACGCCACGTATCCGCTTGCCTTTAGCGGTGTAAATAATCCCGATAATGCCGTACCTAATCCCATAGACCGAACAGCAAACGGAAATGCTATAAACTTTTTGTGTGTCCGTAAAGACGGGACTTATATCTCTTTGCGCACTATGCAGCACACATCAAGCGTTATCCATAAGGATATATACCCCGCCTTCAAATATCACTCTTTGCGACATACTCACGCTTCAATGCTGTATTCCGCGCGGTTGCCCGATAAGTATATTAGTGAGCGTTTGGGACATAAGGATTGTAAAATAACAAAAATCGTATATATTCACCTTGACGACAGTATGAGAGCAGAGGGAAAGCAAGCCATAAATGCAATATTTGCGGGTAATTAAGCCACGGTATAAATCGGTGGATTTATCCGCAAAAAATCCACGCTTTTCTCAAAACCTAATCAAAACATATCGAAACAAATTAAGACAAATACAGATAAGCCATCGTGATATATAGCTGTTGTTCTTGAACATATACGTTCAAATTAAGACGAATTAAGACCAATCCACAAGGATATATGACTTAGGTAACAACCCCATGGTTGGTATGACGGTTGCTGTTGCCGTTGCGATTGAAGAGACTGCAAAGTGATTTTTATATAAAAATCAAAAAACAAATTGATGTTGATATGCGCCTCCAAAAGCATCTGACTTTTGGAGGCGCATTTTTTCATTAAAATAAAATATTCCATCAAAAATGCTTTACAAAACAGGTAAATAGGTGTATAATATAAAAAGAGGAGTATTGACATATAATTCCTTCGAATGAATACATATGGAGTGTGATGAAATGAAACTGATCATTAAGCAAAATTACGAAGAAATGAGTGCATGGGCCGCTCAGCATATTGCCGATGCCATTAATAACCACAAGGAAGACCGCCCCTTTGTTCTCGGTCTCCCTACAGGATCTTCTCCGCTTGGAGTTTACAGAAAGCTGATTGAGATGAACAAAGCAGGAAAGGTAACCTTCAAGAATGTGGTTACTTTTAATATGGATGAGTATGTTGGTCTTCAAAGAGAGCATGACCAGAGCTACTGGTATTTTATGCATGACAATTTCTTTAACCATATTGATATTCCGGCGGAAAATGTCAATATTCTGAACGGTATGGCAAGCGATTTGGAAGCAGAATGCCAGCGCTATGAAGATAAGATTGCTTCCTACGGCGGAATTGACTTGTTCTTGGGTGGTAGCGGCGTTGATGGACACATTGCTTTTAATGAGCCGTTCACCTCGCTTTCGTCCCGTACAGGTGTTCGCGCCTTGACAGAAGATACTTTAATTGTGAACTCCCGTTTCTTTGACAATGACCCAAACAAAGTACCTAAGACAGCGCTTTCTGTTGGTGTTGGTACTGTTTGTGATTCCAAGCAGGTTTTGCTGTTAATCAGCGGACATAATAAAGCCCGTGCACTGCGCCACTGCGTTGAAGGCGGCGTTGACCACGCATGGACAATCAGCGCTTTGCAAATGCATCCCGATGGAATCATCGCTTGTGATGAGGCGGCATGCGG
Organism: Eubacteriales bacterium; assembly: GCA_045649045.1. Taxonomy (GTDB): domain Bacteria; phylum Bacillota; class Clostridia; order Oscillospirales; family CAG-272; genus UBA1740. Next base: position 38,757 of record JAZRPF010000051.1, on the reverse strand, counting down.
CGAGCTGAAGGTTGATACCTACAAGTATTTCAAGGAAATTTATAAAAACGAAAAGTAATTTGCAGCTCACTCAAAGCTTATGAAAAGACGATTTTTCTTTCAAGAAAAATCGTCTTTTTTCATATTAGGTATTGCAAAATGACGAAAGACATGATATAATACTTGTAGGCGTTTTATGATTGCCTGTCAGATGCGTTTGAGGCACCCACCTCGGCGCAAACAAACGACAGAAAAGTCTTTTGATGATAAACGGCAGCGCTTCTGTCAGAACAAGAAAGGAAAGCCTCTAAATAAGAGGTCGGTATTGTGATGCGAAACATTTGGATGAAGATAACGGCGATGGCACTTGTGCTGTTGATGCTTGGCTCTTTTGTTGCGTGTGGCGATGAAGACGAAAAGCCGACGACAGACGATCCGTCAGAATCCTCTTCACAGGACGGTGATGAAACCGGTGGTGAAGGGGCAGGTGACGAGGAAGAAATTAAAAAGCCGACGACCTTGAACGCGTCCGAAGGGCTTGAATACGGTGTGAACAAGACAGGCACGACCTGCACGGTGAGCGGTCTCGGTACCTTTGAGGGTACGACTGTTATCATCCCCGATATTCAGGATAATAAGACTGTTATCGGTATTGACATCAATGCGTTTGCATCTGATAAAGCACAGGCTTTAACCGAAATCAGCATTCCTTCTACTGTCAAGAACCTTGGAAAAAATGAGGAAAGCGCAGAACAGAATCTTTTTGATAACTGCACAGCACTTAAAACCGTTCGCTATTTCGGTAGTGAGTCTCTTTGGAATCAGATGCTTGCAAATGCAGGTATTGCCGAGGATTATTTTACAAGCAGAGAAATTACTGTTGTATTCAGCCGCTATTTTGATTTGACAGTTCAGCATCTTTATGCAAATGGTCTTGAAGTGAAGCCGGCTGAGGTTACAACCTATATCAGCGATACCAATTATACCGTAGAGTGTCCTTCGGTTGCAGGTTACCGTGTTGACGGCGTCAACCTCGAAGGTACAATGACTGATGATACAACGGCTATCATTACATATACAAAGATTCTTGCCGACGGTCGTTGTGGTGATGATCTGACTTGGTGTTACTATGAAGATCATCGTCTTGATATCAATGGCACGGGCGCTATGTATGATTACATGGAAAAGATTGTTCCGTGGGCACCCTATATTTCCGAAATTGAAGAGGTTCGTTTCGACGATACAGTCACCACACTTGGTGCATATGTCTTTGCAAACGGCACTTCCATTAAGGAAATGACCTTACCCGAGGGCTTGGAATCTGTTGGCGCTTATGCATTCAAGAACTGGACAGATGAGCAAAGTGTTTTGTTCAGTGGCGGTGTCAATATTTTGACAATGATGGATGCTGTATGGAACAATGACCAGAACGCTTCAATCAATTTCCTCTATGGCCGTTATGATCAGGACGGTGAAGCAACAACCAAGGAGCCGCTTACCTGGACAGTTGTTGCACAGGAGGGCGATGCTTATCTGTTGACCATGTTCTATGCTGTTGAAAAGCTTCCGTATAACAATGCACCTGTTGCAGTTGATTGGAACGCATCCTCTCTTCGTGAGTGGCTGATAAACGATTTTGTGACTGCCTTTACAGAGGAAGAACTGCAAGCGCAGGTTGACATTCGCAATGATATCGGTGTTGCAGGTGATAAGCTCTTCATCTTCAGCGCATCCGAGCTTGCAAGACTTTTTGAAGAGGAGATTCTTTGTGTTCGCAAGGGAACAGCTACCTCGAATCCTATAGAAGTTGTTGACGCAGATGGTAACAAAAAGGTTGTAGCATCTGAAGACGGTATGTATTGGTGGTTGCGTGATAACGGCGCGCTTGACAATTTGGCGCAGAATGTGACACCTGATGGTGTTATCAACACCCAAGGTGCGGTTGTTTCCATGACAAACCGCGGTGTTTCGGTTTCGGTTTGGGTTGCACCGCAGGCATAACCAATAAAAAGAAAAAGCTCGCAGAAGCGAGCTTTTTCTTTTTATTCATCTTGCAGAAGCGGCAAGAGCTTTTCCTTTATATTTTCAAAGAGGGGTGCTTCAATTGTCGCCATCGGTAAGCGGAGTTCGTTTTGAGATATTCCTGCAATGCTCATTGCGGCTTTAATTGGTGCAGGGTTGGTTTCGGTAAAGAGAAGTTGTATGAGAGGGAGAAGCTTGAGCTGTAACCGACAGGCGTTTTTGATGTCACCTTCAAAAAAGGAGCGGCAAAGCTGTGATGTTTGGCTAGGCAGTATGTTTGATACAACTGAAATGACACCCTTGCCGCCAAGTGATAATATAGGCAAAATCTGTGAGTCATTTCCGCTATATAATGAAAAGTTTTTGTCACTCTTTTGAATGATTTGTGCAATGCGGTCAATATTGCCACTTGCTTCCTTAATTGCCACAATATTGGGATGCATCGCAAGCTCTTCAATCATGTCGAGTGATAAATCAACGCCCGTGCGGGACGGCACATTATAAAGAATGATAGGGACATCGACGCTTTCTGCCACAGATAAATAATGGTGGATGATGCCACGCTTGGTCCCTTTGTTGTAGTATGGCGTTACAATGAGAAGAGCATCTGCGCCGTGTGCGGCAGCTTCACGGCTTTTTTTTAATACTGTCGCAGTGTCATTACCACCGCAACCCATAATTAACGGTAATTGAGCACCGATTTCATCCTGTGCTGTTGCAAGCAGTGTTGCGCACTCTTTTTCGGTGAGAGTTGCTGATTCACCTGTTGTTCCACAGAGTACAAGTGCATTGATGCCGGATAATATCTGTTGTTGTAGTAGCTTTTTGTAGGCAGTTATATCAAGTTTTTGGTCTTTGAAGGGGGTGATTAAAGCTGTTGCCACTCCTTGAAAGATTGGATTGTTGGAGCTTGTCATGAAAAAGTCCTTTCGGGGAAAAAGTTTTACGGATTGTTCTTGCAATTATGATTCGAATGTAGTATACTAATACAAGTATATGATATAAAAAGAAGAGGTGTGTGCATGACTGCATTGAAGGATGTTATTATCAACGAACGAATAGAAACCGATTTGTCAACCGAAGATTTTGATTATCAATTGCCCGAGGAGCTGATTGCACAAACACCTACAGAAAAACGCGATATGTCAAGGCTGATGGTGCTTGACCGCGCATCGCAAAGTGTGACACATCGGCATTTCCATCAGATTATCGACTATTTGCGTCCCGAGGATATGCTGGTCGTGAATTCTTCAAAGGTCATCCCTGCACGATTGCTTGGCGTTCGCGCGGATACAGGCTCACCGATTGAGCTTCTTCTTTTGCGTATGCATGAAAGCGGCGAGTGGGAAACATTGGTGCGCCCGGGTAAGCGAGCAAAGAAAGGACATCGGTTTGATTTTAATGCAGTCTTGACAGGCGAGATTACCGAGGTGCTTGATGACGGAAACCGCATGGTGCGACTTTCTTATGATACTTCAAAATATACTTCGATTTATGATGCGATGGATGCAGTTGGACAAATGCCGTTGCCACCGTATATTACCACGAAGCTCAAGGAAAAAGAACGCTATCAGACTGTTTATGCCAAAACCGAGGGCTCGGCTGCGGCACCAACGGCAGGATTGCATTTTACGCGGGAACTTCTGACAGATATTCGCAATCGAGGCATTGGTTACGGAGAAGTTACGCTTCATGTTGGACTTGGGACATTCCGTCCTGTCAAGGAAAAGAAAATCACTGACCATCATATGCATACAGAGCATTTCATTTTGAGCGAAGAAACGGTTGCGGAAATTCAGCACCGTCGAGCCGCAGGCGGCAGAATTATTGCTGTTGGCACAACTACCTGTCGTGTTCTTGAAAGTGCAACCGATAAAGATGGGAAATTGTGTGCAATGGAAGGGGAAACGGGTATTTTCATCTATCCTGGTTACCGTTTTCGCGCAATTGATGGGCTAATTACCAATTTTCATTTACCGCAAAGCACGCTTCTGATGCTTGTTTCTGCATTCGCAGGCAAAAATTTTGTCATGAATGCTTACGAAGAAGCGGTGAAAGAGAAGTATCGGTTTTTTTCCTTCGGCGACGCCTGTTATATATTTTAACTAAATAAAATGGGATATAACAAATAATAATTATGCAATTTTACCAATTGGTAAAAACTAATAGCCAATCGGTAATTCTTTCGACAACAATAGAAATAAATTCAAAAATCTTCCTGAAATCTATTGACAAAATAGGATAAATCCTATATAATATAAGTGTAGGATAAAACATTCTATTTTTACGGAGAATAATCAATGAATGAGATCAAAATCAGGTATTCAAAGGATGCACTGAAATTTTTATCAAAATTGGATAAAAAATCGGTCGGCAGAATCCGTGATGCCATTGCGGGGCTGACCTATAATCCACCTGTCGGCGATATAAAAACAATGCAAGGCTACAACGACGGACGGAAACGACTTCGTGTTGGCTCGTGGAGAATTATCTACCGACACGAAAATGAAGAAACGGTTGAGATCATCTTCGTGATTGATATTGGCAATCGCGGAGATATATACAAATAAGGAGGTATCTTTTATGTCAAGTATTGTAATTGAAGCTGCACGCTTAATGGATGCTCTGCCTGAAGCAGACAAGGCGTTTGCTTACGAGTTTATCAAAAAATTAGTTCTTGCTTGGGATCCCGATTTTACCAAGGTGACTGCTGACGAAGCAAAGAGGATAGAAGATGCGGAAAACAGCGGCTACGTTGATGCGGACGAAATTGATTGGGAGAGCATTGGAACCGATGAGTAACGTAACCCATACTGTTGAAGCAGACGAAATTATACAGGCATTGATCGAGGCAAGACGGGCATCGGGAATGACGCAAAAGGAATTGTCCGAGCTTACGGGAATCGCCCAAGGTGACATCAGTAAGCTGGAAAAGGGAAACGCAAACCCGTCCTTACGGACATTGATCAGACTTGCCGAGGGGATGGGGATGCAGTTAAAAGTGGAATTTTGTCCTTCAAGCCATTAACGAAGCAGGGCTTTTTGCCCTGCTGAATTTTTGAAGTCAAGCATTAAAAATTACCGATTGGTTATGCGAAATTACCAATCTTATATCCCATACACATCGGCGATGCGATGCTGATAGTATAAAAGATTTATACTATCAGCAGAGAAGAGATAAGAGAGAAAAGATAAAAGAAAATGAAGCTTTTCGCCGCGGCGAAAAGCAACCAAACTTATTCACTTTATCATACTTTACTTTTGTAAACATTATCGGCGCAGGCTTTCAAAATTGAAAGGCTGCGCCGATTGTTGTCATTAAGTGATTTCAGTTATACATACTGCATTCGTATTTCATGATTGAAGCACATCAGGGCGAGGCATTTGTTTGCCTCACCCTGATGTGTCAAAAATTACTGTGCGTTTGCGGCATCATACACTGTTTTGATGCCGCCGGTTGTGTAGCCTTCCTGATAAAAGTAGTTTGCAAGCTCGGTTGCAGATACCGATTCACCAAAGAGGGCAGATGTTGTATCGCAGTAGACAATTTCTGTGGCATTAGCGGTCTTCAAAGCAATATAAGCGCGGCAAACATATTCGGCATTGTAATCAGTCGGCTGGATTTTTGCGGTGAAGCGTGCAACAACATCATTTTCAAATGTTTGAGCCTGAGAGTTTTTCACGCCGTTTGCATAATATTCAACAAGTGTTGCGCCCTCGGAAGCTGTCACCTTATCACCAACAGAAACGGTGGGGAGAGCAGTGCCTGCAGGAGCATAAAGGACGCCGATGGAAACAGAGGCGTTTTGTAATGCGAGAGCGAGGAGAGATTCATCTGTTGCGAAGAGGGGACGAAGCGCAACCTCATCGGATGTTGCCATCTGGAATCCCTTGAAGCTGACAAGAATCGAAGCCATATCCTTCAGGTTGTTCTGGGAGCAAATCTTGGCGATTTCAGATTCCATCGATTCCTTGGTAACCGTCGTATCAAAGAGACTTACATTTGCGTAAGTGTCATAAACGGAAGCTTTTTGTTCGTCAGAAAGCCTTTCGAAAAGTGCAGGAGAAATGTAGAGTTTGCTTGCAAGCTCTGCAAAATGGTTTTGCTTAATCTCCTGCTCGGAGAGTGCGCGGTTATAAACGCGGACAGAATAGATGTTCGTGTTTACAACTGCACCGAATACGAGGGACTTCGGCGGCTGTGCATCAGTAGCGGGAAGCGTCACATCGGTACTTCCTGCCAAGTTTGCTTTTGAGTAAACCGAAACAGTTGCCTTATCGCCATCGACTTTCTGGGAAATCGTGTAATTGAAGGGGGAGTTCAAGGGATTTGCCAAAACCATCTTGGATGCATCTGTCTTGTCGTCCAAGGTCATGATTGCGGTCGGCGTATATGTGCTTCCGTCCCAAAGACGAAGAGCAGACGTTTTAACACCGCTACGGCCGTCTGTTGCGGCAGTCTTTTCGTTAAAATCAATATCATAGCAAAGCGCACCGACATGAATCATCGAAACGCGTTTTGCGATGTTTCTTCTGGGGTCAATGGCAGGACGGTTGCTACTGGCAAAGAGGTCGTCATCGGATGTCGAATTGTGCGCCATAGTAACCTGAACGGTGTAGTCTGTCAGTCCTTCCATGACAGAGGACATATCAAGTGCGCCGTTCAATCCTGTTTGAAGATAGCCATTACCGTAAGACCATGTATAAGTGCCGGAGCTTGAAGGAGCATAGGGTAAGAACTGAGCGATAACCTTGCCACCCTGCTCAAATTCAGTTTCTTTGCAGGCGGTGGACTCGGTCACATTGCTGAAGTTAAGCTCGGCCACTAAGCCGTCGCTTACAAAGAGATGGTTATAGGAATATCTATAATTAACGGGAATGTTGTTGTAGGTGTCGTCGAGCAACGCTTGCGCTTCATAAGCGGAAAGCTCGGAGATGCTCTTGCTTGCAAATGCAGCATAAATCATTTGTTTGCCAAAGTCATCCAAGGGGTTAAAATACTGAAGATTGAGTTGATAGTAGGATGCAATGTCTGCAAAATTGTTCTGCTGAATTTCAAGAGTAGTCAATTCACGGTTATATGCACGGATAGAATAAAGAACCATCGGCATATCATTACCTGCGATCAAAGCTGTAGAGGGACTCGTATATTGATCATTGGCTACAAATCTATTTGCATTGACATCAACCTTGTCACTGTTGCGATAAATGGAATACAGATAGCCGCCATATGTTGTGACAATCAAATCGGTTCCGTTTTCACCCTTACCAACCATTGTTTGCACAATTTTCTTGCTTGCGCCAGTGAAGGTCAGAGAAGAAACTTTATCGTAATCAAAGGTCATCAGACGAGGCAACACAGAAGAACGGTCATAGTCGGAGTGGTAGGTGTCGAAAAGCTGTAGGTAGGACTTCGAAACACCACCTGCAAATTGGTAATCGGACATGACATCGGTTTTGTTTTCAAGCAGAGAAGCCGCAACATCGGCGGCAATCGGCTCAACAAGAACATTAAGCGGACCGGCGGTGAAGACATTGCGCACAGCGTATGCGCCTTCCCAGCTGAATTGTGATTTCTTCGCCGGAGCTTTATTTGCAAAGTCATCATTTTTGAGAGCAAAGACAAACTGATAGGTGAAACCGGTAGCGACCTCGTCCTCGGGCAATGCAACCACATCGGCGATGTTCAATTGCGCATTGGCACCAAGATAAAGTCCGTCATCCTTCACTGCATATGTAGGAGTTCCTGTGCCGTCTGCGGCAAGGATAGCAATCGGTCTTCCTGCGTGGTCGGTCAACTCTTCTGTACTTGTGATACCGTTCATGGTTACCAAGGAAAGAAGACCGTCCTGAACGTACAGGTCAGCATAATTCGTAGTCGCTTCATTGTTGCTGTCAGCCTCAGTAGCGCTTACCGTGAAAATAGGAAGCACAGCTACAAGCATAGATGCTGTAAGCAATAGGCTTAATAATTTCTTCTTCATGTTCAATCCTTCCCGCTTTGGTTCGTCAAAGCTACCCACAGGGCAAATAAAATTTTACTTACATAAGATGAGGATATTTTGTACAAAAAAGCTCAAAAAAGAATGTGCATGTTGCACAAAGAACATGCGCATCCATTCTCTTGTTCTAAAAAATGTCCTCTTTTTATCACATTCTACCATAAAAACGCCTAAAAGTCAAGGTCGAAAATGCAATTTTGCCAAAAAAATGAGGAGGAATTTTTTTTGAGAAAAGCACCTCAAGCTGCAGTATAAAAAGCGGTTGCGAATGCCTTTTCGACATTCGCAACCGCTTGCGCTTTATGATTGGTTGTGTGCTGTTTACGAAATAGTGGAAGCACGAACGATTGCGGGAGCGGATTCGTATCCGTTCTGTGCGAAATATGTGCAAATACCTTTGACAGTTGCAACAGTGCCAAGCTCTCCTGCACAATCAAACACGAGAGTGTAGATGTCATCACCGCTTTCGACCGTAATGAATGCGCCGAATTTGTACGGATGGTTATAGTCTGCGGCATCGGCATTCTCGGGCAAAGAGGTCATAGCTGCAAAGCGATTTGTCGCCTCGCTTTGATAAATGTGCGCGGCGGTTGCATCTTCGCCGTAAACCACCTCGAAGGACTGTGCATCAGATCCTGTCTTGGTGATGCCGTAGGTAACAGTCAGACCAAGGTCCTCAAGTGCCTTGATTTTTGCATTGTCAACACTGAAGCGCGCACGAATGGCAGATTCACCTTCAAGCTTTGCCTGATAGCCGTCAAAGGTGATGGCACTTGCCATCATTTCGCTGTAGGGAGCAATCATGTCGGTGATGATGGCGGAAAGGGTATCGTTTGTCAGTGACTTGTCATTGATAAAGTCTTCAATTTCATAAATCAAATCTTCTGCAAGAGATACAGGGAGCTTGAAATAAGCGGAGAGATCCAAGCCGTTTTCAGCGGCAAGCGCCATCAGCGCATTGTGTGTTTCGTACCAAACAGAATCGCCACCCTTATCTTCCAAAGTATATTTTGAATAATCATAGCTTTCGCCGATTGCGTCGAGTGCCTCTTTTCCCTGTGCGACAAGTGCTTTTGCTTCATCTGCGGTCAGTGCGTAAGGGTCCGCTGCTGCAAGCAAGGGCGCCATATATGCTTCACGCGCTTCATCGGTCAGATAAGAAACGGAAAGCGCGTCAATGCCATGATAATAAACAATATCCGCAAAGCTGTTTTGCTTGATGTCAAGCTCGGAAAGCTCGCGATTGTAAAATTGGATGGAAAAAACATTCAAATCGGCATCGCCACCCAGAACAACATCTTTTGATAGAATTGTCGGTTGTGTGCATTCAAGCAAAAATCCGTCTGTCGAACCAACCTTTGCGTTGTTTAATGCAAGATAGTTCACTATCTTACGGCAACCCGAAAGCGCGCCATCATCGGCAAAGGAGGGGCTCAACCGCGCGGAAAGCGCCAGATTAAAGGCTTCATTTGCCTGAATCGCAGTAAAGGAGGGCATGACCGTGGAGATATCAGTTCCAAAACCGACCTTCAGTGAAGAGAAGGGGGGGGCCGCTTCTATTTTCAGCTCGCCCAAGGACATCAAGGTGCCTTCCTTTGTTCCGGGAAGAGAAAAGCGACCTGTTACGGTGAAGTCATAGCTGTAATCCTGCATTCCCATGACATCAGATGTATAGTCGATAACGCCGATAAGGGATTTTAAGGTAAGTGCCTTGTCCTCACCCAAAGCAAGAACACCTTGTACGCTCTCGCCCAAAGCCGGTATGTAGGTGAAATCATAAGCACGATAATTGTAAAGCAAACCGTTTGTTACATAAAGTGAAGAATCCTGTTCGCCCAGTGCTGCAAGAACGGCATCCTCAATTGATTCAGCAGCTTCTTTTTCCGGTGCAAAAACACTGTCTACATGAAGCCCTGTTGCAAATGCCGTGATAGGCAGGCAAGCAGCTACCAAAAGCAGACAAAGGCAAAGCGATAAAAGTTTTTTCATAATGACCTCCGTGCCATGAATGGCAAAAGTTTTCAATGTGTCAAAGTATATAAATCAGTATAACATGAAGTGCGACGGTTGTCAAGAAAGAAAATCAAACATTCAAATTTTTCACAAAAATTTCAAAAAAGAAAGATTAAGGTCGAAAAAAGCCACGGCGAACAGATAGGACCGTTGCCGGGACTTTTTCATCATTTTTATTCAAGTATGTTTGTGGTGACAAAGTCGACACCTGCATCAATGGCTCTTTGCGCCGCTTCGACAGTGTTGACGGTCCATACATTCACCTTGATGCCTGCCTTGTGACAAGCATCTACAAATTCTTTGGTAATCATTTTTTGATGAACATCAAGATCCATGTGATGTGCCGACGCAAGACGGATAGCTTCTTTTGTATCGCCGTCCATCGTCAGATATTGGATGGGCTGCTCGGGGAGAAGTTCGCGGATTTTTACTAAGTTTTCATAGAGAAAGGAAATGAAAATTACGCGCGAAAGATAGTCCGCCGCTTCAAATTCGGCAATGATGCGACACAGCTCATCGGTTGTGAAGTCACTCTTTAATTCAAGGACCGCCGTCTTCTCATAGTGCTTGCAAATAGAGATGTAGTCCCTCAGTGTCGGAATACACAGGTCTGCTCGTAAAGTCTGGTTGTCGTAACCGTACAGGCGGACTTTGGAAAGCTCTTCTGCTGTTGAGTCGGCGATCGTCAATTCTTGTGAGGAAACGCGCGAAGTAACACCGTCATGCATTAAAACAAACTGCCCGTCTGATGTTTTGTGTACATCAGTTTCAATCCCAAAATAACTGCGGTTACCTGCCGCGATGAAAGCGGCAATAGAATTTTCTCTTTCAAGACCGCTGGCGCCGCGATGTGCGACAAGCAATGCTTGCCTTTTTTCGATTTTAATCGTGTTCATAAAGGCTCCTTATATAAACTTTTTGTTTGTAAACAAAGATTTACTTTTCTCGATTCGACAGTTTGTTTGAGAGAGTGGAATCTATCCGCCCTGCCAGCTTTTGAGAAGGGTGCTTGGCTTTTTTGGGCAACATGAGGCGTATGGCGTGAGAAATGACGCCGATGCTGACTTCTTTGGAGGAGGTTGTATGCTCACCGTCCAAAGACCAGTCAAGCGTAGGCGGTGTATGAAAGACTGCGTGAGATGTGCGGAAAAAGTGCATGAGCGGTGCATTGTATTCCATGGTTTGCAGACTGCGTATAATTTGCGTGAATTCAATCATGTTTTTAGGGCTGCGGATTAAAAGACATTCCAATTTGCCGTCGCAAAGGTCGACCTGCTCTTCTTTCAGTCGTAAAATTCCGCCAAGTGAGGTGGTGTTACAGACAGCGGCGAAAATATAATCATCCTCGTAAACGGCATTTTCCGTTTCCACAGTCAGATGAATCGGACGGATATCGGGGAGTGCGCGGATGCTTTCAAGAATGTATGCTAAATGACCGATGGCATTTTTCAGAGAGCGCGACGCGGAGTAGGACGAGGATGTAAAAGCACCGCAGGAGGCAACATAAGTGAATTTTTCTTGGTTGAAAAGACCAATGTCCAGCGCCCTCGGAGAGCCTAAAACTGCATTTTGAACAGCACGCATAGGGTCTGTTGGGATGTCCAGACTTCTGGCGAAATCATTTGTTGTCCCTGCTGGAATATAGGCAATCGGCGCTTGCAGGCCGCCGCTGATGACGCCGCTGATGACTTGGTGAAGAGTACCGTCGCCGCCAATGCAGATAATCAAATCATAGCCTTGCCCGTAGGTCATGGCTAAAGCATCACCGCCAACTGCTTTTGTTGTTGTCAATACGGTGGTAATGTAGCCATGCGTGTTCAGAAAAGCAATGATGTCGATAAGGTAACGGTTTGCACTTTTTTGTCCTGCTGACGGATTCATAATAACGAGGGCTTGTTTATTCAAATGCATATAATCTTCATGACGACAGCAAGGTCGCTCTCCTTTCCGCTCTATTATAGCATGACTTTTTGTATATTGCAAGATATGAAAGGGATTTTGATAAATTTGTCGCGAAGATTCCCCGAAAGCTTGCAAATAATTGTGGCAGGGAAGAGCTGAGCTTTGAACAAAACATCTTCCTATAAGTATATATCTATGCAGAAAGCGACATAAAAATTATAAGTGAAAAAATTTTTAATTATCTTTTGAAAAATAAAAACAAAAAACCGCGAAAAGTGTAAAAAAATTTCAGAAAACTATTGACAAACTTCATGGGATGTTGTAAAATAAATTATGGAGTAGAAGTTTTGAAAGGGAAGGGAGAAAACGGCATGAACAGAGCGCTTTTGCAGGTTCAGGTTCTTTATGATGATATGGGGCCTGCCGAACGCCTCGCTGCAGATTACCTGCTTTCCCATACCGAAGAAATACTTTCACTTTCGATTGTTGATTTTGCTGCTGAATGCGGCACGAGCGAGGCGACCATTGTCCGCCTTTCGCGAAAGCTCGGTTACAGTGGCTATCAGGATTTGAAGCTCGCACTTGCTCACGATGCCGAGCATCGCACCGTTACCCCCAATATTGACAGTGATGACAGCTGCTATGACATTCTTGAAAAGGTGTGCAACGATGCCTACCTTTCACTTGAACGCACCAAACGCTCGATTTCCCGTGAGTCACTTGAAAGGGCGGCGGAGCTTTTGGCAAATGCAGGTCGAATTGTTTTTGTGGGACTTGGAAGCTCATCGGCGGTGGCGGATGAGGCGGCAAATAAGCTTTTGCGTGCGGGCTGTAATGCGGCATCCTATTCGGATACGCATATGCAGATGATTGCCGTTTCCTATCTGGGCGAGGGAGATGTTGCAGTTGGCGTTTCGCAATCAGGCACATCCAAGGATATCGTAGAGGCGTTAAAGGCAGCACGCTCTCGCGGCGTTTCTACAATTTGTATTACAGGCAAGGAGCGCGCACCGATTACAAGACATAGCGATGTGACGCTTTTGACCGATACGGAGGAATTGAGGCATACGGTGCTTGCGCTTAATTCACACATTGCAAGGCTTGCAGTGGTGGATGCGCTATGCTTTCGCGTGGCGTATCATAATGAGGCGCGCATACTCGGCTCGGGTACGGCAAACGAAACCTCCTTGCAAACAAAGCGTGTTGAGGAATAACCCATTCCTTATACATATAAAATTTTCAAAACAATATGAGAAGGGAGATATCTATGAAAATTTTGGTTGTCAATGCGGGCAGCTCTTCTCTGAAATATCAGCTGTTCGACATGGACAAGGGTGCGGTCATTGCTAAGGGTAATTGCGAGAGAATCGGTGTTGACGGTGCCGTAACACATAAGCGCCCCGGTAAAGAAGACTATCGCGCTTCAGTGCAACTAGACAGTCACGACGATGCAATCGCGTTGGTTCTGAAGCTCTTGACGGACCCCGAGCTTGGCGTCATTGCCGATATGTCTGAAATTGGTGCTGTTGGTCATCGTGTGGCACACGGCGGCGAAAAGCTCCGCAAGTCCTGTATCCTGAAGGACGAGGATGTTGAGTATCTGTATTCCATTGTGGGAATCAATCCGTTGCACGGCCCGCCTGCTATTAAAGGTATTGAGGCTTGCCGCCGCATCATGAAGGATATTCCGCAGATCGGTGTTTTCGACACCTCTTTCTACGGCGATATTCCCGACTACGCTTATACATATCCGATTCCTTATGAATATTATGAAAAATACCGTGTTCGTCGCTATGGCTTCCACGGAACATCTCACCGCTATGTTTCGGGCAAGGCGGCTGAAATGCTGGGCAAGCCTCTTGATGAACTGAAAATTATCACCTGCCATATCGGTAACGGCTCGTCGATTTCGGCGATTAAAAACGGTCACTGCATCGATACCTCCATGGGCTTTACTCCGCAAGAGGGACTGCCGATGGGTACTCGCTCCGGCTCACTTGATCCGTCTGTTATCCCGTTTCTCATGCAGCATGAGGGCATGACGGCGCAGGAAATGGACGATGTTCTCAATCGCAAATCGGGATTGCTCGGCGTGTCGGGTGTTTCAAGCGACTGCCGTGAGGTGATTGATGCCGCAAATCAGGGTAACGACCGCGCGCGTCTTGCACTTGACATCCTGATTCATACCGCCAAAAAAATCATCGGCTCTTATGTCGCCGAGATGAACGGCGCGGATGTGCTGGTCTTTACCGCAGGCATCGGTGAAAATGACCGCTGGATTCGCGAACGCATTTGCGAGGATATGGATGCTTTGGGCATTGTGATTGACAAGGATGTTAACAATACTTGTCCGCGCGGGCAAGCCGCAGACATCAGCAAGGACAATGCCAAGGTTCGTGCGATGGTGATTCCGACAGACGAGGAATACATGATTGCACTTGACACACTTGCTCTTGCAAAAGAGTAAACAATTATTTACAAGAGTTTATAAAAACAGAAAGGATATATAACCATGCAACAATCTGCTTACGAAATCAAGAAAGAAATTTGTGAAATCGGTCGCCGTATTTACATGAACGGTTTTGTTGCCGCAAATGACGGTAACATCTCTGTGAAGGTAAACGACAACGAATTCTACTGCACCCCGACAGGCGTATCCAAGGGCTTTATGACCCCCGATATGATTCTGAAGGTCGATGCGCAGGGCAATAAGCTTGAAGGCAAGCTGAACCCCTCCTCTGAAATCAAGATGCACCTTCGCGTGTATCGCGAGCGCCCCGATGTCAAAAGCGTTGTACACGCGCATCCCCCGACGGCAACCGCTTTTGCTGTTGCAAACATTCCGCTTGATCAGATGATCATGCCTGAGGCAGTCCTCTTCCTCGGCTCTGTTCCTGTTTGCGCATACGGTACGCCTTCGACCGATGAAATTCCCGATTCTCTTGCACCTTACATCCAGACCCATGACACTTTCCTTCTCCAGAACCACGGCGCTTTGGCTGTCGGACATACGCTTTTGAATGCATACTTCCACATGGAATCTCTTGAATTCTATGCAAAGGTTACATTGCTTGCAAAGCAGCTTGGCGGCGCTCAGGAGCTTTCCTGCGGTGACCTTGAAAAGCTGATGGAGCTTCGCCGCAAGTTCAATGTTCCCGGCAAGCACCCCGGATGCAAGAAGTGCGATAAGCTCGGTACTTCCGAATGCAGATGCAAGGGCAATGCAGAGCAGCGTACTGAACACACCTGCACCTGCGGCAATCACGGTCATGACGATGCACTCGTTGCCGAGATTACCAAAAAGGTTCTTGCTGCCCTCGGTCGCTGAAGCCCGAAAGGGAGGAATTAAGTATGGCAATACAATGGAGTGAAGCGCAGATTGCAGGGATTGTCGAATCGGTGCTTCGCCAAATTAAGAATACGGATGCGCAAGCAGCCGTACAGAAAACATGGGATGCCTCCTCCTATTGCGGACGAAAATTCATCGGCGTCTATTCCGATATGAAGGACGCGATTCTCGCTGCCGAATCGGGCTATCGCGCTGTCCGTGCGATGAGCGTTGCCGAGCGCGAAAAGCTGATTTCTGTAATTCGCCGAATGATTCGCGAGGAAGCACCTGTTATGGCACAGCTCGGTGTAACCGAGACGGGCATGGGACGCGCTGACCATAAAACCGCCAAGCATCTGCTTGTTGCGGACAAAACCCCCGGCACCGAGGATATCACATCTGCCGCCAAGACGGGAGATTTCGGTTTGACCTTGACCGAGCCTGCACCCTTCGGTGTGGTTGGCAGCATCACGCCAAGCACTAACCCGAGTGAAACGGTTCTTTGTAACAGCATCGGTATGATTGCCGCAGGTAACGGCGTTGTGTTTAATCCCCATCCCAATGCCATAGCAACCTCAAACTATGCAGTTGACCTCATCAACCGCGCCTCAAAGGAAGTCGGCGGCCCCTCGGTGCTTGTTGCCTCGGTTGTGAAGCCGACGCTTGAAACCGCAGATGTGATGTATAAGCACCCTGCGATTCGCTTGCTTGTCTGTACGGGTGGCCCCGGCGTTGTCCGTTCTGTTCTCTCGTCGGGTAAGAAGGCAATCGGTGCGGGTGCGGGAAATCCGCCCGTCATTGTTGACGATACCGCCGATATTGCAAAGGCAGGTAAGGATATTATTGACGGCTGTACCTTTGATAACAATTTGCCCTGCATTGCTGAAAAGGAAGTTTTTGCTTTTGACAATATTGCCGATGAGCTGATTGCTTCGATGAAGGCAAACGGTGCTTATATGCTGACAAAGGAGCAGGCAGAGCAGCTTGCTGCAATCGTGCTTGTCGACAAGGTCAATCCCAAAACGGGTATTGCAAAAAAGGTCATCAACCGCGATTGTGTCGGTCGCGATGCGGCGGTTCTACTCGGTAAAATCGGCGTGAAGGCGGCCCCTGATATCCGCTGTCTCATTTGCGAAACCTCTTTTGAGCATCTCTTTGTTCAGGAAGAGCTGATGATGCCGATTCTGCCGATTGTGCGCGTACGAAATATTGACGAGGCAATCGAGCTTGCCGTTAAGGCAGAGCACGGCAACCGTCATACCGCACATATGCATTCCAAAAACATTGACCACCTGACTCGCTTTGCGCGGGCGGTGGAAACCACAATTTTCGTCAAAAATGCCCCCTCTTATGCGGGCATCGGATTTGGCGGTGAGGGACATACCACCTTCACTATTGCAGGTCCGACAGGCGAAGGCTTGACCTCGGCACGCAGCTTTACCCGCCACCGCCGCTGTGTCATGGCAGACAGCTTCCGCATCATCTGATGCGCCTGTCCTCATTATTAGAAAGGAACTGAATTTATATGGAATTGAATGCTGCTCAAATTGAGAGCATCGTGCGCAGTGTCATTGGCAATATGTCGGGCACGGGCGCATCCGCCGCGAGCGTACCGCAAACTGCTCGCGTGGCAATGCTGACCGAAAAGCAAAACATTCAGGTCAAGGAATTTCCCATTCCCGCACTTCAGGACGACGACATTCTCGTCAAGGTCGAGGGCTGCGGCGTTTGCGGTACCGATGTCCATGAATGGCGCGGCGACCCCTTCGGACTGATTCCCGTTGTTCTTGGTCATGAAGGTACGGGTGAGGTCATTGCTCTCGGTAAAAATGTACATTGCGATACAGCAGGTAAACCGCTCAAGGTTGGCGATAAAATTGTCACCTCGGTTATCAGCTGCGGAGAGTGCGGCATTTGCCGTCTGCACCCCGGTAACACCAACCTTTGTGATAAGCAGGGTGTGTTCGGTCTTATCGGTCACAACGATGCACAGCCCTTGAACGGCTGGTTTGCAAGTCACCTTCTCATTCGTGCCAAGGGCGCGACCTATTTCAGAGTCAATGACCTGAATTTGAATCAAAGAATGCTTCTTGAGCTTGCTTGCGTATGTGTTCATGCATATAACCGCGGCAATTCAACAGGACTTCTCAACTTCAACAGCCGTGTCCTCATTCAAGGACTCGGACCTGTGGGCTTGATGATGATTGCCGTTCTTCGTGCGGCAGGCATCAACCACATCATTGCCATTGACGGTACGCCCAAGCGTCTTGAAATGGCAAAGAAGTTCGGTGCAAAAACCTGCATCAACTTCCGCGAGGCTGATACGCTTGACAAGCGTCTTGAAATTGTCCGCTCGGTGACCGACGGCATGGGTGCTGATTTTGCATATCAATGCACAGGCGCACCTGCCGCAGCCGCAGATGTTTACAGCTATATCCGCCGTGGCGGCGGCCTCTGCGAGATGGGCTTCTTCGTCAATAACGGTGAGTTTTCCATCAATCCTCATTTCGCAATGTGCAACAAGGAAATCAATTTGGTTGGCTCTTGGGACTACAGTGCCGAGGATTACCCGACCACAATGGCGTTCTTGCGTCAGGCAGAGGAAATGAAAATTCCGATTGAGGAGCTGATTACACATTCTTATCCTCTTGACCGCTTAAATGAGGCAATGGAAATGAATGTGTCCCAGCAGGGTATTAAAATCTGCTACCGTGCAGAATGATGAGTGCGAAAGGAGAATCCTATGGCACTCGGCATGATTGAAGTATATGGCTTTACAACTGCGATTGTCGTTGCAGACTGTGTGGCAAAAACAGCTGATGTCAAGCTTGTCGCCATTGACAAAAACAAGCCTGCAAACGGTGATAGCGCCGAAGTACCGCTTGTGATGATTGTCAAGTTTGAGGGTGCTGTCAGCGCAGTTGAAGAGGCAATGAATGCAGGAAGCGCTGAGGCACAGAAGCGCGGTCTTTACATTACATCCAAAATGATTTCGCGCCAGTCCGATGATATTGAGTGGTTCGCTCATTTGAGTGCGCTCGGCAAGGATAAATTGCGTGAAAAGAAATCCCCCAAAAATAAAAAATAAAAGAATATAAGGAGAAAAAGCACAATGAAAGAAGCACTTGGAATGGTAGAAACCAGAGGTCTTGTTGCAGCAATTGAGGCAGCAGATGCTATGGTGAAGGCAGCAAATGTCGAAATGGTTGGCAGCGAGAAAATCGGATCAGGACTCGTCAGCGTCATGGTACGCGGCGATGTCGGTGCTGTTAAGGCAGCAGTTGAGGCAGGAGCTGCCGCAGCAGGCCGTCTTGGCGAGGTTGTTGCACAGCATGTGATTCCCCGTCCTCATGCAGATGTTGAAAAGATTCTGCCTGCAATTAAATAATTTATGGAAAAGGCAATTGCATTGCTTGAGGTTCAGGCAATGGTCGCCGCGATCGCAGGGCTTGATGCCATGCTGAAAGCGGCAGATGTCAAGCTGATTCATGTTGAAAAAAGGCTTGGCGGTCGTCTTGTGACTGTCGTTGTTGAGGGTAGCGTTTCAGCGGTCGAAGCAGCAGCAGAAGCAGGGCGTGCCGAGGCGGCGCGCGTCGGTCGTGTGAAGCTGTGCGAGGTGATTGCACGGCCACACGAGGATGTGATGACATTCCTGAAAACAGGCTGAAAAACAAAGCGTCTCCCCGATGGATATCGGACAAAATAAAAAACAAAAATTCAATTTCGGAGGAAATTACAATGGAAGCACTTGGAATGGTAGAAACCAGAGGTCTTGTTGCAGCAATCGAGGCTGCAGATGCTATGGTCAAGGCAGCAAATGTTATCTTGATTGGTAGCGAGAAAATCGGCTCCGGACTCGTCAGCGTTATGGTACGCGGCGATGTCGGCGCTGTAAAGGCTGCTGTTGAGGCAGGCGGTGCAGCTGCTTCTTCGCTCGGCGAAGTTGTTGCAACACACGTCATTCCCCGTCCTCATGCAGATGTGGAGAAGCTCCTTCCCACAATCGGCTAATTTCTCGCGGCATCATTCTTCGCCGACGGCGCTTTGCCGTCGGCGGAGAATACCCCTTCTTTTGCAGTAGAGGACGGATGCGCCTCAATTCAAAGCATCAGCAAAAACCACTAATTTGTCTATTCACCGCCATATATGGCGGATTCGATAAAATGTCATCATAGGCAAAGACTTTGCCTATTTGAAAGGATTATTCGGCTATGGAAATCAACGAAAAAGCGATTGAAGAAATGGTGAAAGCCACCATTGCAGCACTGACATCCAACGAAACGGCGAACGATAATGGCGATATTCCCGTCGGAATCTCAAATCGCCATATCCATTTGACAAAGGAAGATGTCGAGACCTTGTTCGGCAGAGGCTACGAATTAACTAAGCTGAAGGACCTTTCCCAACCGGGACAGTACGCCTGCAAGGAAACCCTGACCATCATCGGCCCGTCGCTTCGTCCTATTGAAAATGTCCGTGTTCTTGGCCCCGTCAGACGCGCTTCACAGGTTGAAATTTCAAGAACCGACTCCTTTGTATTGAAGGTGAAGCCACCTGTTCGTGAATCGGGTAATATTGCGGGAAGCGCACCGATTACCTTGATAGGCCCGAAGGGTGTTGTAACATTGAAGGAGGGCTGTATCATTGCCAACCGCCATATTCATATGCATACGGCGGATGGCGTTAAATTCGGTGTCAAGGACGGCGATTTTGTGACGGTCATGGCAGAAGGCGAACGCCGTACACTCTTTTATGATGTGCAGGTGCGCGTTCATGAGCAATTTGCTCTTGAAATGCATGTCGATACCGATGACGCGAATGCCGCAGGTATCGGTAACGGCTTTAAGGTTCATATTGTGCGCTAACCCACTTATCAGAATTTTGTGCAGTCGCATAAGGCGACAGAATGGAGCTTATCTATGAAAAAGGGTATTGTCATCGGAAATGTGGTTTCCACTCGCAAGCAAGAATCTCTTGTCGGCAGTAAATTCATGGAGGTACAGATGATTGAAAACGGCAAGAAAACAGAAGAGTATGTCATCGCGGTGGATAGTGTCGGTGCGGGCATCGGCGAAACCGTCCTTCTGACACTTGGCAGTAGTGCGCGCCTTGCACTGACAAATGATAGCGCACCCGTTGATGCCGTTATTGTCGGTATCGTTGACTGATTATAAGGGAATTTATTTGATGAATATCAAACAGATTATGCAAGAGGCGGGAATTGTCGGCGCAGGTGGGGCAGGCTTTCCCTCGTATGCCAAATTCGCAGACGGCGCAGATATATTATTAATCAATGCCGCCGAATGTGAGCCTCTTCTTTACACCGACTATGTGATTCTGACACGCGAAATGTCAACTGTTCTTGACGGTGCGCGCCTTGTTGCTGATGCACTTGGCGCGAAGAAAATTTATCTTGGTATCAAAAGCCATAATGCTCAAAAGCTCGGCATTCAGGATGGCGATATACTGCCGTGTGATGTCATTGCCCGCGTTTTGCCCGATGTTTATCCGATGGGCGATGAAATCAGCTTGATTTATGAAAGCACAGGCAGGCTGGTACAGCCCGGAAATCTGCCGATTTCACAGGGTGTTGTGGTCTATAATGTCGAAACACTTTACAATGTTTCGCGTGCCGTACGCTTTGAAGCAAAGCTGACGGAAAAATGGCTGACAGTGGGCGGAGATATTGAAACTCCTTCTGTTCTGCGTGTACCGATAGGAACACCCCTTTCTGCGCTTTTTGAAAAGCTCGGAATCACTGTACCCGAAACACATATCTGTATGGACGGTGGCCCCTCAATGGGACGCATTGTCAATCCGCTTCAAGCGACAGTCACCAAAACCACCAAGGGTATTTTGATTTTACCGCGTGAAATTCCCGCAGTTTCCATGAAGCTTCGTGAATATAACCGTCATGTCACCATAGCCAATTCTGTTTGCTGTCAATGCACCAACTGCACCGAAATGTGTCCGCGTGCATTGCTCGGATATCCGCTTGAGCCACACAGACTGGTGCGTGCAAGCCGTGAGGTTGCGCGTGCAATGCCCGAGCAATTTGTTTCGGCACTTCTTTGCTGTGGCTGCGGCATCTGTGAGATTGCCGCCTGCTGTCAGTTCATTTCGCCCAAAGCGGTGATTGCAGGACAGAAAAGCATTCTTGCGCAAGAAAAAATCAGATATCCGCAGAATTTGCCCAAGGTAGAGCCGTCTGAGGCTCGCTCGTCCCGCATGGTGCCGTCATCCCGTTGGCGTGCGCTTCTCGGCGTTTCACGCTTTCACCGTGAGGCAACCTACGGCGGAAAAATAGAATCCGACGAGGTTTCTATCCTGACCAAGCAGCACATAGGCGCATCCTCGTTGCCTACTGTTCATGTCGGTGATGCTGTCAAGGCAGGTCAGCTTATCGCGGTGGCAGGGAATGGACTGTCGATTCCCCAGCACGCTTCGATTGATGGGCAGGTCACCTTTTGCGATGAGAATTGCATTCGCATTCAAAAACAGGTATAAAATCAACAAAAACATAGATGAAAGTGAGGCATACCATGTACCGTACGGTTGGTGTGATTGAACTCAAAAGCATTGCCAAGGGCATTGAGGCTTGTGATGCCGCTCTGAAAAGCGCAGGTGTTCGCCTTGTTTCCGCACATCCCGCTTGCCCCGGCAAATATGAAATGATACTGACAGGTGATATCGCCGATGTCACCGCCGCAATTGAGCATGTCAAGGCTCGCTTTGACGGCGTGATGATTGA
Source organism: Eubacteriales bacterium (assembly GCA_045649045.1). Lineage (GTDB taxonomy): Bacteria > Bacillota > Clostridia > Oscillospirales > CAG-272 > UBA1740. The sequence continues at coordinate 16,760 of JAZRPF010000051.1, read as the reverse complement.
CGCATCACTCATGGGACGCATTGATGAGCAGGTCATTACCGCCCTCTTTGGCTCTCAAAACACCGAAAGAGCAGGCAGTATCGGCATCATCGAAACATTTTCGGCTTCTACGGCAATCAAGGCGGCGGATATCGCAGTCAAGACCTCGCGCGTTGCCATTTACGACTTGCGTGTTTCGCGCGGTATGGGCGGCAAGGGTGTTGTCGTATTGACAGGAGATGTGTCGGATGTCACCGCCGCAGTTGAGGCGGGCGCGGCTTACGCGGCGGAAGGTGGACTCTTCCATAGCAGCAGCGTCATCCCTGCACCTCATCCGGAGCTTTGGGAGCAGATTTAATCAAGAATTTTTTGAAAAATGACTCAAATTAGTTCGCTTTCTTCATTTCAGATAAAGGAGCCGTCCTTATATGGCTATATTCAGTGTTGAAAAAAGCAGTCGTATTGATAGACTGATTGCACATCTTTATGCAAAAATGCCCGAAATTGAGGCTGACCGTGCGGAGCTTTTGACCGAAAGTTACCGCGCGACCGAAAGCCTGCCGATTGTAAGGCGCAGAAGTGCCGCATTCCGCCATATCCTCGAGAACATTCCAATCGTTATTCGCCCCGAGGAGCTGATTGTCGGCAGTAACTCCATAGCACCGCGCGGATGTCAGACCTTCCCCGAATACTCTTATGAGTGGTTGGAGAACGAATTTGATACTGTCGAAAAGAGAGAGGCAGACCCCTTTTATATTGCCGAGGATACCAAGGCTCGTCTTCGCCGCGTTCATCCCTATTGGAAGGGAAAAACGACATCCGAGCTTGCAACGGCCAATATGGCACCCGAAGCACTTAAGGTCTTTATGCATCACGGTGTTTTCACCGTCGGTAACTACTTCTATAACGGTGTCGGACACATTTGCGTTGACTATCCCAAGGTAATTGATAAGGGATATTCTGCCATTATTGAGGAAGCACGGGCAGCACTTGCCACTCTGCGCGTGGGTGATGGCGATTATGCTTCGCGCCGCCATTTTTTAGAGGCAGTCATTGAAAGCTGTGAGGCGGTCATTACCTATGCTCACCGCTATGCCGCGCTTGCTGAAAGAGAAGCAGAGAAGGCAAGTGGCGAGCGAAAGGCAGAGCTTTTGCAAATTGCTGCAAGCTGTCGCCGTGTGCCTGAATTTGGCGCGCGCAATTTCCGTGAGGCCTGCCAAAGCTTCTGGTTTGTTCAGCAGCTTTTGCAATGCGAGTCAAGCGGACATTCGATTTCTCCCGGTCGCTTCGACCAATATATGTATCCTTACTACCGTCGCGACCTTGAGGAAGGCAAAATCACCAAGGAACAGGCGCAGGAGCTGATTGACTGCATCTGGGTGAAGCTGAATGATTTGAATAAGGTACGCGATGCCGCTTCCGCAGAGGGCTTTGCAGGCTATGGACTTTTCCAGAACCTGATTGTCGGCGGTCAGACGGCTGACGGTCGTGATGCGACAAATGACCTTTCTTATATGTGCCTCGAAGCATCCTCTCATGTCCACCTGCCGCAGCCCTCGCTTTCTATTCGCGTCTGGAACGGCTCTCCGCAATCGCTTCTTATGAAGGCGGCAGAGGTTACGCGTGAAGGAATGGGTGTTCCTGCCTTCTATAATGACGAGGTGATTATTCCGTCGATGATGAGTCGCGGCATACCGCTTGAAGAGGCAAGACTTTATTGTATCATTGGCTGTGTTGAGCCACAGGTTCCCGCGAAAACGGATGGATGGCATGACGCTGCATTTTTCAATATGTGCCGTCCGCTTGAGCTTGTCTTTTCGGAGGGATATGATAAGGGCAAGCGCATCGGTCTGCCCACCAAGAGCGTCACGGAAATGAAGAGCTTTGACGAGTTTTATGACGCTTACTGCGCCCAGCAGGAATATATGATTGAATTGATGGTCAACGCTGACAATGCCGTTGATGCGGCGCACGCCACCCGTTGTCCTTTGCCCTTTGAGTCCTCTATGGTTGCTGACTGTATCGGCCGCGGAAAGAGCTTGCAGGAGGGCGGTGCCGTTTATAATTTCACAGGCCCGCAGGGCTTTGGCATTGCCAATATGACCGATGCCCTGATTGCCATTCGGAAGCTTGTCTTTGAGGACAAAACCGTCACAATGCAGGAAATGAAGGATGCCCTCGCCGATAACTTTGGCGCACCGATTGACGATAAGCACGCAACAGTCACCACTGTTGAAATCGTCAAGGCACTTGCTATGCAGGGTATTGAGGTGACAAAAGAGCAGATTCGCGATATTTACCGTCAGGTCAAGGAAGAAGCCTGCACACCCCAGCGCCGTCAGCGTGCAAAGGAAATTCTCTCGCTGATTGAGGCTTGTCCCAAATACGGTAATGATGACGAGGAAACAGATTTGTTTGCGCGTCAGGTTGCCTATACTTACACCAAACCGCTTGAAAAATATAAGAATCCGCGCGGCGGTATCTTCCAGGCAGGACTTTATCCTGTTTCTGCCAATGTGCCGCTCGGTGCAGAAACGGGTGCGACACCCGATGGCCGTCTTGCGTTTACACCGATTGCCGATGGCGTCGGACCTGCATCGGGACGCGATACACACGGCCCGACAGCAACTGCCAATTCGGTTGCCAAGCTTGACCATGGAATTGCCTCAAACGGAACACTTTTCAATCAGAAATTCCATCCATCTGCTCTCAGTGGCAGAGACGGACTTGAAAAGTTTGTGGCACTCATTCGCGCATTCTTTGACCAAAAGGGTATGCATATGCAGTTCAATGTTGTCAGCCGTGAGGTTTTGCTTGACGCACAGAAGCATCCCGAAAATTATCGCCAGCTTGTCGTGCGTGTGGCAGGCTACAGTGCGCTATTTACCACCCTCTCGCGTTCACTTCAAAATGATATCATCAACCGCACGGAGCAGGGCTTCTGATTTCGTGCAGAAGGGAGCTATCTGTGCCGATTCAAGATGTTTATGCCGAAAAAGGCAGAATTTTCGATATTCAGCGCTATTCACTTCATGACGGCACAGGTATCCGTACTATTGTCTTTCTGAAGGGATGCGCCCTGCGTTGCCGCTGGTGCTGTAACCCTGAATCGCAGGAATATGATTTCCAAACTATGACAATGGGCGGTAAAACCAAAACCGTCGGTCGTGATGTGACGGTCGAAGAGGTCATGCGTGATGTGCGCCACGATGTGCCGTACTACCGCCGTAGCGGAGGCGGCATGACGCTATCGGGCGGTGAGGCGCTTTGCCAACCGAAATTCACCGAGGCACTACTCACAGCAGCGCAAAATGAATCCATCCATACAGCCATTGAAACAACAGGCTTTGCACAAAAATCCGTCCTTGACCGCGTGCTTCCGCATCTTGACCTGGTTTTAATGGATATCAAGCACACCGATGCGGATAAGCACCGTGCCTTTACAACACGCGATAATGCGCTCATACTTGATAATGCGCGCTATATTGCCGAGCGTGCTGCAGAGCTTGTTATCCGAGTCCCTGTCATTCCAACCTTCAATGATACGGAGCAGGAAATTGCCGCCATTGCGCGTTTCGCGGCAAGTCTGCCGGGCGTCCGTCGACTGCATCTCTTGCCCTATCATCGCTTGGGACGGGATAAATATACGGGTCTTTCAAGGGATTATACAATGGGTGACATACTGCCGCCCGAACCCGAAAAAATGAGGTATTTATTATCGGTTGCCGAGCGAAGCGGACTTCTGTGCCGCATTGGCGGTTAATCGAAATGCGTGGAGAAAAGCAATGGAAATGCATGATAAAATGAGAATTGTTCAGGAATTGGTACCGGGTAAGCAGGTCACACTTGCCCATGTCATTGCCAATCCCGATCCTGTCTTATATGAAAAGCTTGGACTTGACCCTGCTGAAACCTATAATGCCGCCGCAATCGGTATTTTGACAATCAGCCCCGCTGAAACCGCAGTCATTGCCGCCGATATTGCCATGAAGGCATCGGGCGTGACACTTGGCTTTGTCGATAGATTTTCAGGCACACTCATTGTGACAGGACGCGTCGCAGATGTTGATGCCGCCATGACCGCTATTATGGAATATGTCGCGGAAAAGCTCGGCTTTACCGTCTGTACGCTCACGCGCACCTGATGAAAAAGCTGATGCTTGTCGGCCGCGTTGCCGCAGGAAAAACCTCACTTGTGCAGGCGTTGCGCGGCGAGGCGTGCCACTATCATAAAACGCAAGCCATTGAGCACGGTGTGGCGCTGATTGATACTCCCGGCGAATATATCGAAACCAAGCAGCTTGGTGGCGCGCTTGCGCTATATGCATACGAGGCTGATGTCGTGGGATTAGTGCTTTCTGCAACAGAGCCGTATTCTCCCTTCAGCCCGAATATTACGGGCCTTGTCAACCGCGAGGTTGTGGGAATCGTGTCCGGAATTGATAAGCCACGCGCACGCCCCGAACGCGTCGCAAAGTGGCTCCGTCTTTCAGGCTGCCGTCGCATCTTTTTTGTCAGTGCGGTGACGGGCGAGGGGATTCCCGAGTTGATTGCATATTTGAATCAAGACTAATTTCGCAAGAAAGGAATCATGATGATGGCAAAAACAAAAGTCATTTGCTTCTCAAATAACAAGGGAGGCAGTGGCAAGTCAACAACCTGCTCCAATGTCGGCTATGGCTTGGCACTGGAAGGGAAGCATGTGCTTCTCATTGACGGTGATATGCAGATGAATCTGACACTTTCCTTCTTTTCGGAGGAAGCGGCATTGGATATGGCGCGCGGTGAAAAAAACCTTTATCATGCCATTCGCGACCAGAAGGATTTGACCGATTACATTGTCCATACCTCTTATGCCGACCTTGATTTGATTCCTTCATCAACTCTCATGAGTGGGATTGAATTTGAGCTTTTTACCAAATGGCAGAGAGAGTGGATTCTTTCTCGCGGACTTAAAAACATCATTGAAAGCGAAAGCTACGATTATATTTTAATTGATGCACCGCCGACACTCGGCGGCTGGGTGATGAATATTATGTGCGCCTCGGACTATCTCATCATTCCTGTCGAGGCATCGCCTTGGGGCTTGTTCGGCCTTGCCAATATGTTTGAATTTTTCGAGCAGGTGCGGACAATTCGTCCCGAAATTGAATTGCTCGGGATTGCCATCACTAAGGCAGACGAGCGTAAAAACTATTTCAAGCAAACACTTGCAACCCTGCAAGAGCTTGAGGGTGTTCATCTCTTTGAGCATTATATCCGCGTGGATAGCGCAGTCGAATGGGCGCAGGATAACAGCGCACCTGTCCTTGCTTTCCGTCATACCAGCCGCAGTGCAAAGGAATATCATGAATTAACAAAGGAGATTATGCAAGATGTCAATCGGTAAAAACAGTATTCTCCGCGTCCAGAATGCAGAAAAGAACGGCGCAGCCCCCATCGTGACGCTGGCACCCGATACGGAAAACAGTACACCCGTACCTTCTCTTGAAGAAGAAAAGGCACCGACTAAAAAAGCACCTGCCAAAAAAGCAAGTGCAAAGACGGCGCCAAAGAAAACCGACTTGTCAAAAACAAGTGTCAAAAAGCAAGCCCCTAAGCGCACGGCAAAAAAGGTACAGGCAAAGGTCCCTTCCTACTGTGCAATTGGCGACGAAATGCCCATTTATTTACTGTAATTTCTTCTATGAAGTAAGGCTATCCAAAACTGCTCGCAGTTTTGGATAGCCCTGTTTTTTTTATATTTGAATATGAATCACGCCTGCTCTTTTTTGGCGACAAATTCCTCGTAGGTGCAGGAACGGTCAAGAATGCGCTCGGGGGTGATTTCGATAATACGGTTGGCAACCGTATTCAAGATTTCATAGTCATGCGATGCAAAGAGAATGTTACCTTTGAAGGCACACAGACCGTTGTTGACTGCGGTGATGGACTCAAGGTCAAGGTGGTCGGTTGGGCGGTCAAGCATCAGGAAATTGGAATTGAAGAGCATCATGCGCGAGAACATACATCTGACGCGCTCGCCACCTGACAGGACACGCACCTGCTTATAAACGCTATCACCCGAAAAGAGCATTCTGCCGAGAAAACCGCGCAGATAGGTTTCGGTGGTGTCTGTGGAATAGCGGCGCATCCAGTCAAGAATCGAATCGGAGCAGCCGTCAAAATAGTCGGTGTTATCATGAGGAAAATAAGAGGTCGTAATTGACTGACCGAATTTGAAGCTACCGCCGTCTGCCGTCTCCTCGCCTGCCAATATGCGAAAGAGGGCGGTGATTGCCATTTCATTACCGACAAGGGCAATTTTTTCATTATGCGCGACGGTGAAGGAGAGGTTTTTGAAGAGTGGTGTGCCATCAGGCGCATTTTTGGAGAGGTTTTCGACAAAGAGAATATCCTTGCCCGCCTCGCGCGCCATATCAAAGCCAATGAATGGATAGCGGCGTGAGGATGCGGGCATTTCCTCAACAGTCAGCTTGTCAAGCAAGCGACGGCGTGAGGTCGCCTGACGCGACTTGGATTTATTGGCAGAGAAACGCGCAATAAAGCTTTGTAACTCGGCGATTTTTTCCTCGGTCTTTTTGTTTTGTAGCTTCATCATGCGTTGCATGAGCTGGCTTGACTCATACCAGAATTCATAGTTACCGACATACATACGAATCGAGCCGAAGTCAATATCGACAATATTGGTGCAGACATCGTTCAAGAAATGGCGGTCGTGCGAGACGACGAGCACCGTACCGAAGTAGTCGGCAAGGAAGTCCTCAAGCCAGGTGACCGCATCAATGTCAAGACCGTTTGTCGGCTCGTCAAGCAATATGATTTCGGGATTGCCAAACAGTGCCTGTGCCAAAAGAACCTTGACCTTCTCGCTTTCCTTTAAGTCGCTCATGCTGGAATAAAGGTCGCTTTCAGGCAAACCAAGCCCTTGAATCAGTCTTGAAACCTCGGATTCCGCCTCCCAGCCATTCATTTCGGCAAATTCCGCTTCAAGCTCTGAAGCACGAATGCCATCCTCATCTGAAAAGTCGGGCTTTTCGTAAAGGGCATCCTTTTCCTTGGCAATGTCGTACAGACGGCGGTTGCCCATCATGACAGTATCGAGCACGGTGTATTCGTCAAAGGCAAAGTGGTCCTGACGGAGCACCGACATTCTTTGGTCGGAGGGGATGTCGATTGAGCCCTTTGTTGGCTCAAGCTCACGGCAGAGAAGGCGAAGGAAGGTGGATTTACCTGCGCCGTTTGCACCGATAATACCGTAGCAGTTGCCCGGTGTGAATTTCAAATCAACATCCTTGAACAGAAGCTGACCGCCAAATTGAAAGCTGACATTGGTAACGGTTATCATGAGAAATCCTTTCGTTTTTAAGCAATAAGAAAGCCCTCGGAATCTTCGGGACTCCGAAGGGCTTTTGCTTTTCTTGATTAGATAGTGGTTGTGACAGGCAGGCCTGTTCTGTCGGATTCAAAAGCGGCTTCCATAACCTGCATCACGCGGCGAACCTCGGAATGACGAATGAGCATCTGTTCTTTGCCATCAATCGCAAGCACAAGGTTACGATAGAAGTCATGAACATCCGATGAGGGCTTTGTCCAGTCAAATTCATCAACTGTGATTTCATCACGAGGTGCCATCGTCTTGGTAATACCTGCTGCGGTCTGAACGGGCAGGACATCACTTTCATGCCAATACTTGCACTTGACAACATGGGCTTGCTTGCGCCAATCCTCAATGATGGCAGTACCGCTTTTGCACTGCATATAGAAGCGGGGAAGGGCGATGAAGTTGAATGTACCAACTTCGATGTATGCGGTTGTACCGCCTGCAAAGGTGAGGTCAAGACGGAAGCCGTCATCGACTTCTTGGTTTGTAAAGTGTGTGTTTCTGCAGGAGACGCGGGTAATCTTGTCGGGCAGAAGTTGAAGCATCTGGTCAATAAGATGGACGCCCCAGTCAAGAATCATACCGCCGCCATGCTCTTTTTGGCAACGCCAGTCGCTCGGAATACCGCGCGAGCCGTGAATACGGGATTCAATGTGGAGCGGTGCGCCGATTTTATCACTTGCAATGATTTCCTTCATGGCAAGGAAGTCAACATCCCAGCGACGATTCTGATGGACGGTAAAGAGGTTTCCTGTGCGGTTTGCCGCCTCAATCATCTCATCAAGTGCCTTGACAGTCATTTCAACAGGCTTTTCGCAAACAACCGATTTACCTGCTTCAAGTGCGCGGATGACAAGCGGCTTGTGGTCGTCATTCGGTACTGCGATCACAACGATATCGACAGACTTATCAGCCAAAATCTCTTCAAAAGAGGCGTATGCATGAATGCCCTTGGATTCGGCAAGTGCGTTTCTTTCGGGTTTAATATCATAAACGCCCGCAAGCGAGACAACATCGCTTTTCAGCGCGTGGTCTGCGTGCCAGCCACCCTGACCGCCGTATCCAACAACTGCTAATTTCTTTTTCATGGTAGAAGATCCTTATAATATCGGCTTTGCCGATTCTATATCTCATCACATTATAACAAAGTTTTTCCTAAAAGTCCACCCTTTTTTTCAAAAAAGTGATATATTTTAAGTTTTTTATGTGAAAATTTGTTATACACCGCCGATTTGAGACAAGAAAGCCTCTACATACGCAATCTGACGCTCAACAGACTCGCGACAGGTACCGCCAGCAGAGGTACGGCGGCTGACGCAGTTTTCCATATTGACAGCATCGTAAATGCCATCGTCAAAGCGTGCATCGACTGTCTTATATTCATCAATCGAGAGAGCTTCAAGTGTCTTTTTCTCACGGATGCAGTAAGCAACGAGTGAGCCTGTTATTTTATATGCTTCGCGGAAGGGAACACCCTTTGTCACAAGGTAATCTGCGCAGTCGGTGGCGTTGATAAAGCCCTCTGATGCTGCACGGCGCATATTCTCTTTATTGACACGCATGGTTTTCAGCATGGGCGCGGCAATGCCAAGACACTGCTTCAAGGTATCAATTGAATCGAAAATGGCTTCCTTGTCCTCCTGCATATCCTTGTTATAAGCGAGAGGCAGCCCCTTTAATGTGGTGTAGAGTGCCATCAGATTGCCGTAAACACGACCTGTTTTGCCGCGAATCAGCTCTGCCATGTCAGGATTCTTCTTTTGCGGCATGATGCTGGAGCCTGTCGAGTAGGCATTGTCGATTTCGACAAAACGGAACTCCCAGCTTGCCCATAGAATCAGCTCCTCGGAAAGACGGGAAAGGTGCATCATGCAGGTGGCATATGCCGAGCCAAGCTCAAGTGCAAAGTCGCGGTCGGATACGCCGTCAAGACTGTTCAGAGTGATACCGTCAAAGCCGAGCTTTTTGGCAACTGCCTCACGGTCAATTTTATAGGTTGTGCCTGCAAGCGCACAACTGCCAAGCGGTGAATAATTCATACGCGTGACGGCATCAAGCATACGCTCGATATCACGAATAAGCATCATGGCATATGCCATCAGATGATGCCCGAAGGTGATGGGCTGCGCGCGCTGCATATGGGTGTAGCCCGGTAGAATGGTATCGGTATGAAGCTTGGCCTGCTCGGTGATGGCAGACAGAAGTTCGCGGACAAGGGTGATGATGTTCATGGTTTCATCGCGCAGATAGAGGCGGATATCGAGTGCCACCTGGTCGTTACGGCTACGCGCGGTGTGCAGGCGTTTGCCGGCATCTCCAATGCGCGCTGTAAGCTCTGATTCGATGAACATATGGATGTCCTCGCCACCCTCGGAAAAGTCAAGTGTGCCATTATCAAGGTCAGCGAGAATAGAAGCCAGTCCGTCGAGAATCTGGTCGGCATCCGATGCGGAAATGATACCCTGTGCGGCAAGCATTGTCGCGTGCGCCATTGAGCCGCGGATGTCCTGACGGTACATACGGCAGTCAAAGGGAAGTGATGTATTGAAATCGTCAGCAAGGCGACTTGACGCGCCGTCGGTGCGTCCTGCCCATAATTTATTCTGTGCCATATAAATCTCCTAAGTTATAAAAAGCCAAAAGAGCACGGCGGCATTCGCCGTGCTCTTTATTGTTCATTATTTGAGTCCGTTCTTTTCCTTCATCTTTGCGCGAACCTTGATGGGCAGACCAAAGAGGTTGATAAAGCCTGCGGAATCTGCCTGGTTGTAGACATTGTCCTCATCAAAGGTGGCAATTTCAGGGTCATAGAGCGAATAGGGCGAGGACATACCTGCGCCAATCATATTGCCCTTGTAGAGCTTCAGGGTGACATCACCCGTCACGGTCTTTTGTGTTTCGTCAACGAATGCGGAGAGTGCTTCGCGGAGCGGTGTGTACCATTGACCGAAGTAGACAAGCTCGGCAAACTTCTTGGAGACAACTTCCTTGTAGTGCATGGTATCGCGGTCAAGGCAAAGCGTTTCGAGCATTGCATGCGCACGATAGAGAATTGCGCCACCGGGTGTTTCATAAACACCGCGACACTTCATACCGACAAGACGGTTTTCAACAATGTCAAGAAGACCGATGCCGTTTTCCCCGCCAAGTTTGTTGAGGGTGGAGACAAGCTCGGTTGCACTCATCTTCTTTCCGTCAATCGCGGTCGGAACACCCTGCTCAAAGTGAATGGTGACATAGGTCGGCTTGTCGGGTGCCATTTCAGGCGAAACACCCATTTCAAGAAAGCCGGGCTTGTTGTAAAGAGGCTCGTTCTTCGGGTCCTCAAGGTCAAGACCTTCGTGAGAAAGGTGCCAGATGTTCTTATCCTTGGAATAGTTGGTTTCACGGTTGATTTTGAGAGGAACATTATGTGCCTCTGCATAGGCAATCTCTTCCTCGCGTGACTTGATTGTCCATTCACGCCAGGGAGCAATGATGTGCATTTCGGGTGCAACTGCCTTAATGGCAAGCTCGAAGCGCACCTGGTCGTTACCCTTACCCGTGCAGCCGTGGCAGATGGCGTCTGCGCCTTCCTTCAAGGCAATTTCAGCAATGCGCTTGGCAATCGGGGGGCGCGCAAAGGATGTGCCCAGCATATAGTCTTCATAAAGTGCGCCTGCCTTGACGGTCGGGAAAACATAGTCGGTCAAAAATTCTTCGGTCAAATCCTCAATATAGAGCTTGGATGCGCCTGTTTTCAGTGCCTTCTCCTCCAAGCCTTCAAGCTCGTCGGCCTGACCGACATTACCCGAAACAGCAATGACCTCGCAGTTGTTGTAGTTTTCCTTCAACCACGGAATGATAATGGAGGTGTCAAGTCCGCCCGAATAGGCGAGAACAACCTTCTTAATGTCTTCTTTTTTCATCTTATTACCTCTTCCTTTTTTCACGATGAAGCATACGCTTCGTCGAATATTTCCTATGTATAATTATGCATCAAAAGGGCATAAAAGTCAATAGAAAATACAAAAAAATTCAAAATCGTCATTTGATACAAAAGAAAATATCAAATATGCATATTCAGGGTAAATGTGCAAAATTAAAACATCTGAACAGGGTAGAGAATCTTTAGCTGACCAACCTTGCGGTCATACGCATTCTTTTGCTTTTCCTGCAAAAGCATACCCTTGACCTGCTGTGCAATTTGCGCAAGAGGAATGATGGCGGAATCTTGCTTTTTATCAAGGCGAATGATATGATAGCCAAAATTTGTTTTGACGGGGCCACGCAACTCGCCGACCTCCATTGAGAAGCAAGCGGCATCAAATTCGGGAACCATCTGACCGCGACCGAACGAGCCGAGTGAGCCACCCTCTTTGCCTGACGGGCAGGTGCTGTGCTTTTTTGCGGCATCCTCAAAGGTTGTCGTGCCTGCCTTGATTTCTTCGAGCAAGCTGACGGCAAGCGCCTCATCTTCCACAAGAATATGAGAAGCGGTAACCTGATCCTCTCCCTTGAACTGTTCCTTGTTTTCTTCGTAGTATTTTTCTACCTCGGCATCGGTCACATTGACTGCGGAAAGAGCCTTGTCAATGGCGAAGGAAACGAGAATAGACTCCTTGGCACGAGCAAGCTCTGCCTTGAATACAGGGTCAGCCTCATAGAGATTGCGGGAAGCATCCATTAAAAAAAGCTGATTGTTGATGAGCTGCTCAAGAACCTTTTTGCGTCCTTCGGGTGTGTTGAATTGTGCGCCTCTTTGACCGAGACCGATAATGAATGCATCGACATCTGCGGCAGTGATGGTTTTGTTGCCGACAGTCGCCAGAATGGTTGTATTGTTTGTCATATAAATCCTTTCGTAAGTCGCTTTTCGACCTTGTGTATTCAAAATGTAGTCGGTTTCACAAAAAAAGATGGGTTGGCGACCGAAACGATTCGCCAACCCGCAAATGCATTAGTGAATGATGCAGCGCTCGGTATCCTTATCAAAAATATGAACACGGGATGCATCAATAGCAACTTTAATCTGGTCGCCTGCGCGAGCCTGAGAACGAGAAGAAACGCGGGCAATGATATTCTTATTGCCTGTCGCATCCTCCTGACCTTCAAAACTCAGGTAGAGATAGATTTCAGCGCCCATAAGCTCGGTCACTTCGACCACAGCATCCATCTGGCTGTCAGGCATACTTGCAAGGTGCACAGGCTCATCGTGTACGCACTCGGGACGAACACCAATGACGACCTCCTGACCGATATATTCCTTCAAAGCAGGGTTGTTTGCTTTCTCTGCAGGAAGCTTCAGGGAAGTATTGCCGAAGCATACATAAACATCCTCACCGCGCTTTTCAAGGCGAGAGGTGATGAAGTTCATTTGAGGAGTACCGATGAATCCTGCAACGAAGATGTTGACAGGGGTATCGTAAAGGTTTTGAGGAGTATCAACCTGCTGAATCAGACCGTCCTTCATAACAACAATGCGTGTTGCCATTGTCATAGCCTCGGTCTGGTCATGCGTAACGTAAACGAAGGTTGTTTCGACCTTCTTGTGAAGCTTGGTAAGCTCGGTTCTCATCGCTGCACGAAGCTTTGCGTCCAGGTTGGAAAGCGGTTCGTCCAGAAGGAAGACCTTAGGGTTACGCACGATTGCACGACCGAGCGCAACACGCTGCTTCTGACCACCGGACATAGCCTTCGGGCGACGGTCAAGCAGGTGGCTGATGTCGAGGATGCGAGCACCCTCTTCAACACGGCGCTTGATTTCTTCCTTCGGCATCTTGCGGAGCTTCAAACCGAATGCCATGTTCTCAAACACAGTCATATGCGGATACAGAGCATAGTTCTGGAACACCATCGCAATGTCTCTGTCCTTCGGGGCAATATCGTTAACCAGTGTATCACCGATGAACAACTCACCTTCGCTGATTTCTTCAAGACCTGCAATCATACGCAGGGTGGTGGATTTACCGCAACCGGAAGGACCGACCAAAATCAAAAACTCTTTGTCCTTAATCTCCAGGTTGAAGTCGGAAACGGCTGTAACGCCGCCGGGATATTTCTTGTAAATGTGCTTGAGAGACAAGCTTGCCATAGGAAACCCTCCTGCTTTGTATTAAAATTTTTACATTCATATTATACCAAATAAATCTGCATTTGTAAATTGGCATTTTCCCGAAGTTTTGCACTTTGATTTGTGCAACATAAACAAAAACAATGAAAAATGTATCATACGCAAATTTGTCTGGCGCTTGATTTGTTCATATATGAACAAATCAGGATTCGCTGTTGATTTTGCGGCGGGTGAGACCGATGCGCTTTTTGGCGACATCAACGCTTTTGATGCGGACCTCAATAATATCGCCGACCGAAAGAACCTCGCGAGGATGGCGGATGAAGCGGTCTGCCATTTCGGATATGTGCAGTAAGCCGTCCTGGTGAACACCGATGTCAACGAATGCACCAAAATCCACAACATTGCGGACAGTACCGGTTAATAGCATATCCACTTTTAAGTCTTTTATATCCAAAACATCTTTGCGAAGCTGCGGCGGCGGGAGAGTGTCACGGATATCGCGCCCCGGTTTTTCAAGCTCGTTCAAAATATCCTCAAGTGTGGGGACGCCTGTGCCAAGCTCTGCCGCTAATTTCTGCATACCGTAGGAGGTGCATTTTTGACGAAACTCGGAAATATTGCCTTGGCGGACATCCTCGTCGCTGTAGCTGAAAGCGGAGAGTAATTGCTTTGTGAGCGCATAGGATTCAGGGTGGACACCTGTTGCATCAAGAATTTCAGAGGAGCCGCTGACACGCAGAAAGCCTGCACACTGTGTAAATGCCTTGGCACCAATCTTGGGAACCTTCAGAATCTGTGCGCGCGAGGTGAATTCACCATGCTCTTCGCGGAACGCGACAATGTTCTTGGCGGCGGTGGCGTTGATGCCAGCGATATGGGAGAGAAGCGAATGCGAGGCGGTATTGATATCAACGCCCACGCTGTTGACGCATCCCTCGACAACGCCGTCAAGAGCTTCGTTCAGGCGCGCTTCCTTCATATCGTGCTGATACTGACCGACACCGATTGCCTTGGGGTCTATTTTGACAAGCTCTGCAAGAGGGTCTTGCAGACGGCGTGCGATAGACACGGCACTGCGCTCGGTGACATCGAAGTCGGGAAATTCGTCTTGTGCCAGCTTGGATGCCGAGTAGACGCTCGCACCTGATTCGCTGACGATGGTGTAGCTGACCTCGCGTGGCATATCGGGCAGAATTTCTGCGATAAACTGCTCACTTTCACGAGATGCCGTACCGTTGCCGATAGCAATGACATCGACCTTATGGGTGGCAACCAGCCGTGCGATAATCTTCTTTGCCTGCTCTGTCTGCTTCTTTGGTTCGGTCGGGTAAATGACGGCTGTTTCGAGAACCTTGCCTGTCTTGTCGACAACAGCCAGCTTACAGCCTGTACGGAAGCCGGGGTCATAGCCCATGACTGTCTTGCCCTTGAGGGGTGCGCCCATCAGAAGATGACGGAGGTTATCGGCGAAAACATGAATTGCCTGCTCGCCTGCATTGTCAAAAAGCGCACCGCGAAGCTCTCTTTCAAGAGAGGGGAAGAGCAGGCGGTCATAGCTGTCGGCGATGGATGCCATCAGATATTCGGTTGCGGGTGATTTTGCATTCTTGACGATATGGGAGCCAATCTCGGCAAGAGATGCGTTTGCATCCATCTCAAGTGTGACCTTCAGGAAGCCCTCGCGCTCGCCACGATTGATGGCTAATATGCGGTGGCCGGGCAGGCGGTTGACCGCCTCCCTGTAATCATTATAGCCTGCATAAACCGACTGCTCGGCATCAATGCCCTCTGTGCGTAAAACAGCCTGACGGGTCAGAAGGGCGCGCAAGGATTTGCGGAGCTCGGCATTGTTTGCGATATCCTCTGCAATGATATCCGATGCACCTGCAAGTGCCGCTTCTGCATCGGGAGCACCCTTTTCATCGTCAATATATTCTGCGGCAACCTCGGGAATCGACGGTGTATAGGCATCCCTCTGTTCCATAATGAGTGCGGCAAGTGGCTCAAGCCCTCTGTCGCGCGCAACCGAGGCGCGTGTTTTTCTTTTGGGGCGGTAAGGGAGATAGAGGTCCTCAAGCTCAACTAATGTTTTGGCAAGCGAGAGGGCGTGCTCAAGCTCGGGTGTCAGCTTACCCTGCTCGTCAATCAGCTTGGTGATTTCAGCGCGGCGCTCGTCCATCTTACGCAGATAGTGAAGGCGGTCATCAAGATTACGGATGGTGATGTCATCCATGCCGCCTGTCACTTCCTTGCGGTAACGCGCAATGAAGGGAATGGTGTTTCCCTCATCAAGAAGGGCGACTGTCTTTTCAATGCGCTCCGCGGAAAGATTCAATTCCTTTGCAAGTACTTCGGTGATATTCATGCTCTTTACCTTTCAAAAATATAGAGTTTCTTAAAGCTCGGCGGCTATGCGGAGAATGCGTAATTCGTCCTCTGTGCATCGCCGCCATGCGCCACTCGGCAAATTTTTATCAATGGGAATTCCTGCAAACGCAATGCGTGCAAGCGAGGTGACGCGATTGTCAAGTGCTTCCAACATTCGCTTGATTTCGTGGTATTTGCCCTCGGTCAGTGTGATTTCACCACCCATACGGTCATGGTCGGCAAGAAGCTTTGCACTCTTACAGCGCTCGCCACCCGAAATCACGATGCCCTCGGCTAAAAGCGCCTCTGCCGCTTCTTTCAGCGGGTGCTCACAGGTGAAGCGGTAGACCTTCTCAACATGGCGACGAGGGGAGAGGAGACGGTGCGAGAGTATGCCGTCATTGGTCAAGAGCATCCATCCCACAGTATCGCGGTCAAGCCGTCCGCAAGGGAAAACGCCACTCTTTTGCATAGCTTCGGGTAGAAGTGAGGTCACAACGGGTAAATTACCGTCCTCGGTTGCGCTGATATACCCCGCAGGCTTATTCAGAAAAACATAAATGAATTTT
Organism: Eubacteriales bacterium; assembly: GCA_045649045.1. Classification (GTDB taxonomy): domain Bacteria; phylum Bacillota; class Clostridia; order Oscillospirales; family CAG-272; genus UBA1740. Next base: position 406 of record JAZRPF010000051.1, on the reverse strand, counting down.
TCATAAACGGCAGGGACACCGTCAAGCGAAACAATGTCTTTGTTTTCGTCGATGTGAATATCGGCGCGGGATGCAACAGAGCCATTGACTGACACACGGCCGAGCTTGACAGCCCGTCCTGCATCACGGCGGGACAGAAGTCCGCATTCGCCGAGAAATCGGTCAAGTCTCATCATGCACCTCCTCAAAATATTCAAATCATTACTTCTATTATTTTACCACAAAAATTGCTTTTTGTAAATAGAACACGAGATTTTGTCCATACTTTGCAAATGTCAAGATGTTTTGCGAAAAAAGTTATAAAAATTTTTCATGCAGTCAATTTTTGAAAGTTCATTTTCAAAATATTCCTGTGATGTATAAAAATTAAACATAGGGCGAGGATAGTTATTCAGCCAATTCATAA
>JAZRPF010000050.1:0-26385 GCA_045649045.1 Eubacteriales bacterium | reverse complement strand
CTTTGAGAAAACATTCCTGAATGTACGGTACGGTTTTTTGGTTGCCGAGAGAATGCGGATGTGCGTTTTTTGCCCTTGATTTTGAAGGGAGAAAAGCGTGGCGGGGGTGCAAAAGAAAGCATTTTCATCAAAAAGGCGGTTTTTTAGAAGAAAAAAGGCAATTTTATCAAAAAGTTGTGGAAATACTTTTCTCAATGTGACAAAATTCAGTATGGTGCCAATGCTATAATGAGGATGCTCAAATAAGCCGATGCTGTGCGAATTCTGACGAAAGAGCGCACAAGGTGGCTTGATGTGTCAAAAAGGAGGACGATAAAGGTGGACGAAAGACAAAAAAGAGGAGAAAGCGTTTCATCGCGCTTTTTATCGAGGTTATTACCGAGGCGAGAGGAGGGACAGGGGGCACTTGCAGTTTTGACGGCACCGCTATTTTGCTTGATAGCGGCTTTGTTTGCGCGGACACACATTGTTTTTGGTACATATCCGCTTGCATTTGCTTTGCTTGCGGTGATACGGCTGAACCCGCTTCCAATACTGATTGGTGCGTGTGTCGGGGCGCTGACGCTTGGCGGTGACGGCTATGTCTATCTGCTTGCCTATCTGCTGTTAGTCGGGCTTCGTGCGCTTTTTTCGCACCCAAGGAGAGAGGGCGAGCGGTATTTTGATGAATTGCCGCAATTACAGATAACAGCCGCCATATTAAGCGGTGTTTGTCTTGCGGCATGGCAGCTTGTGCGGCAGGGACTGACAACCTATGCGCTGTTATATGCGGCGGCAGCGATTGTTGCGCCTGCCGTCAGCGCCGCCTTGCTCATGGGGGTATTTGCGGCTGAATTGCGGTTAGAAGATTTTCTCGGTACGCGACACTACCGTGAGGGAGAGCTTGCGTATGCAGGAATGTCACCTCTCTATGTGCAGGTCGGTGTTCTGACGCTTTTTTGTGCGCTTGCCTATGCCTTGTGTGAATTTCATTTGTTTGGCTTATCGCTTGGCTACTCTGCCGCCGCACTTTTTACTCTCTTTGCGGCGCGGCGGCGGGGCGCATTGCTCGGGTGTGTTGCAGGGCTGTTTATGGCACTCAGCGTTCTGCCACTCTATGCGCCTGCCTTTGCGATTCTCGGACTTTTTTCGGGCGCTTTGTTTCCGCGTGGGACAGGCTATGCATTGGTGCTTGGTGTTGGCGGTGCAGGTGTTGCCGCCTCCTATTTCGGCGGCGCGGTCGGACTTTTGACTGTCGTTCCCGAAATGTGCATCACAGCACTCTTATCATGGCCGCTTTATATGAAGATGACGAGGCAAGCGACAACTGAGGACGGCTCGTCTGACCGAGCAGGAGAACGGGCGGTTACCTATGTGGCGGAGGGCGTGATGCGGCGCACACGGGATGAGGGAGCATATCTGCATCATTTGAGCAATGCACTTCTGGCGGTATCGGACAGCTTTCGGAGTGAGGGGCAGAAGGAGGAGAAGCCGGACATTGCCGATTATTTCATGCTATGTGACCGCGTTTGCAATCAATTTTGCCCTGACTGTAAGAATCGGGCGCTTTGCTTTGAGGGCGGGCGTGCGGGCGTGGCGGCAATCGGGCGCATTGCCGAGCAGCTTTCGCATAGCGGAACGCTTCGGGTGGGTGAGGAGAGCTATTTTCCTTCCTACTGTCCAAGCGAGGAGCGCATTCTGCGCGCCGTTCGGGCAGAGGCGGCAAGTCTGTGCGACGGTAAAAGGCGTGCGGCGCACAGCAGCCAAATTGCCGCGGAATACATGATGATGTCGCGCTTGCTTGCCGAGGAGGCGCGGACAAGCAGTGCGGAGGATGCGCCTGACACGGCGCTTGCGGCTCGTCTGCAAGCAAAAATTGCCGCTGCATTCCCTGCGCTTTCCGATGCAACCGTGCTTGTACGGGGGAAGCGGCATCTGTGCGTGACACTTGGCACGCGCGAGGTGCGCGTGCTTGGCGGGGCGGTTGATGAGATTCGCCACGCGTGCGAGAGTGAGACGGGGCTTCTGTTTGGAGAGGGCGTTTTTGAAGAGGTGAATCAGGTGGGGACACTTCGGTTTGAAATCCGTCCCCGCTTCTGCGTGCAGGTGTTTTCCGCTGTTGCTTCCTGCCGTGACGGTGAGGTCTCGGGTGATGCGGTGACATGGTTTGAGAGCAACCGCGACGGCTTTTATGCGCTGCTTTCTGACGGGATGGGCAATGGACGGCGCGCGGCACGCGCATCAAGGCTTGCCTGTTCCTTTCTTGAGCAAATGCTTGGCGCAGGGTGCAGTATGCCGCATACGGCAGAGATGCTCCATCATTTATTGCGTGGGCGCAGTGACGAAAGCTCGGTGACGCTTGACCTTTTTTACTTGGACACTCTTTGCGGGCGGGGGCGTTTTCTGAAATGCGGTGCGGCTTCGTCCTATGTCAAGCGCGGGGAGAGCTTCTACCGCATCCGAGCCAAGACACCGCCGATTGGTATTTTGAAGGATTATGCGGGTGAGACGGTTGAGTTCGATTTGCAGGGCGGCGATATTATTCTGCTTTTGTCAGACGGAATCACTCCCGACGGCGAGGAAGCGCCCTGGCTTCTGCGTGCCTTCAATGAGGATTTGCAAGGGGATTTGCAGAGGGCGGCGAACAGCATTTTGTCGCTTGCCGCGCAAAAAAGCGGCGTAGAGGATGACAGAAGCATGATGATTATTAAGATTGAGGATATGGGTGCAGAGAATGCATCCGAGCAAAGCGAGAACGGGGAGACAAAGGCGGCATCTTAAGAAAAAAGACGAAAAAAGGAAAGTTTCAGGCTGTGAGTGCATATAATGGCAGTAAGTGTACCGACAAGGTACAGTCATCGTCTTATGCCGTCGGTCAGGCGCGTAAGCTGAAAGGGAGTGAAGCACAGATGCGCGAGCATGGAATTTTTCGTTTGGCAAGTGTGGCACTTGTATCTCTTGGCGTGGGGATTCTTCTGTCCTTTTTTGTACCGGCGGGCGCGCTCGTGGTGATTGAGGCTTTGCTGATTGTCACCGTTGGGTGTATGACGCTTCTCAAGCACTAATGAAAGACGGACCTTTTGAGATGGCAGAACGGTCGATGACTACATCGCGATATCATCAGCAAGGAAGGAATGGACATTACAGTGAAAATCGTCATTGTGCGCTCACCCAAGCTTTTTCGTCCGCTATTGCGCCGATTTTTTAAGCTGGGACAATAAAATCTATTTGATTGCCACACAGAAAAACAAGAGGATTTCAATTTGGACAATTGAAATCCTCTTGTTTTTTATACGCTTTTCTCCGCCAGTACGCTGTAAAGCCCGATATTTGACAATGATACAGGCGGAAGGTTAATTTGTTTGCTCGGGCGTATAATTCAGCATACGCTCAAAGAGCAATTCGTGGCGGGCATAGAGCTTTGCCGCCTTGTCCTTACCCATTGCCGAGGTCATGTAGCCGAGTGTTCGCATACAGAGGACAGTATCGGAGGGCAGGGAGGAAAAGCCGGGCAAATCGGCGAGCGTAGTGTCCTTCAGATAAATGGCATACTCGTCACCCGGCAGAGTTTTGAGTGGTTTGTCGGTGAAGTCCGAGAGGGGACGGTAGAGCACGCCTGTGGGCGAGTCGTCCAGATATTCCTTTGATAGCTGATAGACATCATAGCTGAAAAGGCAGATGTATGCTTCGCAGGTGGTGAGCTCGGTGCGGAACGCCGTCGCATTTTCAAATGAGGTATTGGCGAGATAGGCGGCGTCTACGGTTTCCATTTCCTTTAATTGCTCGGTGGAAATGATATAATGTGTGATGTAGGAAACCCGGTAGCTGTCATCGTCTGCCATCAGAATATCGGTGACAGTCTGAGATATCTGGTGCTTCTGCGTTTCGGTGAGGACACGCTGTCCGACCTGAAAGAAGGAAATATCGCCGCTTGTCCGTCCGCACATCTGAAAGAGGCAGATAAGGACTGCAAAAACGAGAATCAGCGCGGTGACGGCGTGCCACTTATAATGATACATGAAATTGTCCCACTTGGTAAGAAAGGGGGAACGCATGGTAGCGCCCGCAATTTTATCTGAGTCGCTCGCACGGTTTTGAGTAGGTGTGTTTTCCTGATTCATGGCATTATTGGGGCTTCATTGTGGGGAAAAGCAGGACATCACGGATAGATGCGCTGTCGGTGAGGAGCATGACAAGACGGTCAACACCGAAGCCGAGTCCGCCTGTGGGGGGCATACCGTATTCAAGGGCGGTGACAAAGTCGTAGTCGACCTCTGCGCGACAGTTCGGATCCTCTTTCTTCTTGGCTTCAACCTGCTTTTCGAAGCGTTCCTTCTGGTCAATGGGATCGTTCAGCTCGCTGAATGCGTTGCCAAACTCGGTTGCATTGATGAAGTATTCAAAGCGTTCGGTAAAGGCGGGGTCCTCGGGCTTTCTCTTGGCGAGAGGACTGTTTTCGACGGGGTAGTCGTAGATGAAGGTCGGCTGAATCAGTTTTTCTTCAACAAAGGCATCGAAAAATTCCGCAAGGACTGTACCGCGGGTGGCGTTTGCAGGCACTTCGACATGCATTTTCTTGGCACAGGCGCGTGCATCCTCATCGGTTGCCCAGTCGTAATAATCGCAGCCGGAATATTTTTTGACGGCATCGACCATCGTGAGTCTTTCAAAATGACCGAGGTCGATTTCCTTGCCCTGATAGGTAATTTTGGTGGTGCCACAGATTTTCTCGGCAAGCAATTTGTAAAGATCCTCGACCAAATCCATCATGCCGTAATAGTCGGTATAAGCCTGATAAAGCTCAATGGTGGTAAATTCGGGGTTGTGCTTGGTGTCCATTCCTTCATTTCTGAAGATGCGGCCAACCTCATACACACGGTCCATACCGCCGACAATGAGTCTCTTTAAGTAAAGCTCGGTTTCGATACGGAGATACATATCCATATCGAGCGTATTGTGGTGGGTGACGAAGGGGCGGGCGGAAGCACCGATTTCAAGCGGAACGAGAATCGGGGTATCGACCTCAAGATAGCCCTTACTGTCAAGATACGCGCGAATCTCCGAGAGGATTTTAGAGCGCTTGATGAAGGTATCCTTGACCTCGGGATTGACAATCAGGTCAACATAGCGCTGGCGGTAGCGCAGGTCAGTATTGGTCAGGCCGTGAAATTTCTCGGGCAGGGGGAGAAGAGATTTTGTCAGCAGGGTGATTTTCTGTGCGTGGATGGAAATTTCACCTGTCTGGGTGCGGAAAACAAATCCCTCTACACCGAAGATATCACCGACATCGCAACGCTTGAAGGCGGCATAGGATTCTTCGCCGACATCGTCTCTGCGCGCATAGATCTGGAAGCGGCCGTCAGAGTCAAGCAGGTGAAAGAAGGATGCCTTGCCCATGATGCGACGGCTGACCATACGGCCTGCCATACGCACGGTTTTGCCTTCCATTTCGGCAAAATGCTCATCAGTCAGGACGGAGCTTTTGGTATCGCAATCGTATTTGGTGATGGTAAAGGGGTTGTGTCCTTCTTCGCAAAGAGTCTTTAATTTATCGCGGCGAACCTGCAGCTCGCTTGCGCTGTTCTGTGTTTCATTTTGAGTATTTTGTTTTTCAGACATTTTAATATCCTTTCTTTCAGGGAAGGCGTCAGCAAGCAGAGCGGGCGTCAGGCCGACGCGCGTTCGACATGCTTGACGGTCATATGAATTTTATTGCCGTTTGGAAGCTCAATTTCCACGCTGTCGCCTGCATGAGTGCCGAGAAGGGCGCTGCCGATGGGGGAAACATCCGAAATTTTGCCGTTGCGGGGGTCGGTTTCATAGGAGCCGACAATGTGATAGACAACCTCGGCATTCTTTTCCTTATGCTCAACCGTGACAACGGAGCCGACGCTGACAACAGAGGAATCGACATCACGCTCGTCCATGATTTCGGCATTGTTGATCATATGCTCGACTTCCATGATACGAACGGCAATCTGTCCCTGTTCCTTCTTTGCTTCATCATATTCGCTGTTCTCGGAAAGGTCGCCATAGCTTCTTGCCTGAGCGATATCCTCTTTATTCTTTTCGCGCATTGCGTACAAATCGGACAGCTCCTTTTGCAGTGCGGCATAGCCTTCCTTTGTATAGGTCATTTTTTTAGTGGACATGAGTCTTTCTCCTTTGTTATATCGTAATACTAATTGATATTCAAGATGTGTGTGCGCTCTGAAGCGCGGTGAGCCAGGTGATAGCCGCCGTGAGCTGTGTGTCATCCTCTCGGGAGAGCAGCTCGGGTGGCGTTCCTTGCAGGGCAGAGGGAAGTGCTATGACCTCGTGTGGCAGAACACCGACGCCGTTGTAGTTTGCGCCGTACGGTGGGCTATAGGTGGCAACCGAGAATTTGAAGGCGCGACCGCCTGCCACGCGGTAGGTTGCCTGCACCGTGCCTTTGCCAACGCTTGTAACGCCGAAAATGCGGGCGGTGCAAAGAGATTTTGACGCATAATCGCGGAATGCGGCGGCAAAAAGCTCGCCCGCCGAGGCTGTTCCTTCGTCAATCAGAATGGCTGTCGGCAATGAAAGCGCGTCCGCCATATCCGTGTCGGTTCTGACCTCATCCGTACCGTCCGCGCGCTGCTTGATAAGCGTGCCGTTTTCAGTGCGGTAGGTATAATTATTTTGCGGATTCTTTGGGTATTCGATATGGACGATTGGGCCATCGGGCAGAAGAGCGCCGAGACATTCGGCAAGAGAGGCGACAAGACCGCCCGGATTTTGACGCAGGTCAAAGACAAAGGATTCTGCGCCGTTTTCGCGCATAGCCGTGACGGCATTTGCAAGCTGGGTGGGTGTGACTGCTGAAAAACTGCTGATACGCACATAGGCAATGTCGTTTTGCAGCATTTCTGCGGTGACGGTCAGCTCGGTAACCGTCCGCCTCGTCAGCGTCAGCTCTGCGGTTTGACCGTCGCGAAGATAGGTGATTGTGAGAGGGGTGCCGCTTGCACCCTTCAGCTTTCCAAGCGCTTCCTCGGCTGTCAGCGCCCCGAAGGACAAGCCATCAGCAGAAAGGATGACATCCCCCGGCATTAAGCCGCATTCTGCGGCGGGTGAGTCGGGGAACACGCTGACGACGAGAAGCCCGTCATTGCGCTTTTCGGAGAAAACGAGAACGCCGATGCCGACAAAGCGACTGTTGCGCTCTTCGACAAGTGCGAGGTAGTCCTCGGCAGAATAATAGCCTGCATAAGCATCGCCCGTTGCAGTGGCATAGGCATGAAGCAGCTGCTCGGTCAAGGAGCTTTTCTCTGCATCTGTTAAAGAGTTTTGTGCATAAAGCCTGTCGAGCGCCAGTAAAAGCTCCATATCGAAGGTTTGTGCCCCATACTGCTTTTCAAGCTCTGCAAGCTCCTCGGCTTGCAGAAGTCGCAGCCTTCGAAGCTCATTATCGGCGCGCTTATCTGTGATATGATAGGTCGTCAGGGCGGTTATGGCGATGACGAGCAGAAGAATCAAAAGACGGACAAAAAGCGGAATTTTCTTTGTCATGGCTTATACCAAAGGGGGCAAGCTTGCATCGAAGTGATAGATGGCATCAACTGCGGCTTGCAGCTGGGTATCGTCACGGTCAGGGCGCAAAAAGGCATTGACCTCTGCGACCACGGCAGGAAGTGTGACCTCTATATTCGGGATGACACCCACGCCCTCGCCGTTATTGCCGAGCGGCGAATCAAAGCGGCCGGTAGAGATGGTGAATGCCGAGCCATCGGCAAGCAGGATGATATTTTGCATAGTCCCCTTGCCGTAGGTGGTTTCACCGACAACGGTTGCCATACCGTAGTCCTGCAGGGCGACGGCGAAAAGCTCGCCTGCCGAGGCTGTATTCCGGTTGCACAGCACGGTCATGGGGAGAGAGAGTGAATGGCTGTCATTTGCATAATAGGAAGTGTTCTGTGCTTCAAGCTCAGAGCCTTCCTTGTAGCGCACATGAAAGATTGCCTGACCGTCCTCAACCAGATAGTCGAGAACCTGCTTGACCGATTCGCTTTCGCCACCCGGGTTGTCGCGCACATCAAAGATGAAGGATGTTGCGCCTGCCTGAAGGGCGCGGTCAATGGCAGTCTTAAATTGCGCGGGGGTTTTTTTGTTGAATTCTTCAATTTTGACATAAGCGATAGAAGAATCCTGTTCAAGAAGCCGCCAGCTTACGCTCATGGCATCAATTTGTCTGAATATCAGAGTGTGAGTCTGCGCCTCGCCTGCACGCTCAACGGTAACGGTGACGCTTTCGCCCACCTTGCCCTTGAGGGCGGCAAGTGCTTCATCGCGGTTTTCCGTGGTGATACCGATGCCGTTTATCGCCTTGATGATATCGCCTGTTCTGATGCCTGCTTCTGCGGCAGGAGAGCCTTCAAAAGAGGTCAGAACGACAGGATGACCTTCTTTTGCATTGTATTCGATATAAACGCCGATGCCCACATAGTCTGCCTCGTAGTTGGTTGAGAAGGCATTGAAGGCGGCGGGTGTCATATAGACGGCATAGCGGTCGCCTGCCGCGCGCTGATATGCGGAGATGATGGCACCTGTCACATTGTCGGGATTTTTGCTGTCAAAGGATTCGTTTGATGCATAGAGGGTACGGTATTCCGTATAGACCTTGGCGGCAATTGCATAGACATCGGGGAGAGTGCCGATGAAGTAGCGCTCGTAGTATTTTTCAATGGCAATGACTTTGGACGGGCGGTAGGAGGGCATTCCCCAAAAGGCGAGATAGTCGCTGACATATTCGCAGTCATCATTCTTTGGCAAGGCTGCATTGTCAGGCAGAAGCGGAGCGGAGTCGGTCAGCTCGGAAAAGGAGACATAGCTCTGATTGGAAAAGGAAAATGTGCAGGAGACAAAACTCAAAAGACAGCAGACGAGAAGCAGAACGGAAAATATTTTTTTGGTGGTTAAAAAACGCAAAACTGCACCTTCTTTCGCGGTATCTTTGAGTGTGAAGCCTTTGGTGTGGCAGATTTATCAGAACTTTGTCGGACGGTTGGTCAGGTACTTTTTGACCATGAGTGCAACCTTGAAGGTAACGGCATGGTCAAATTCGCGCAGGTCAAGGCCTGTGATTTTGCGGATTTTTTCAAGGCGGTAGACAAGCGTATTGCGGTGGACAAAGAGCTTTCTTGAGGTTTCGGAAACATTCAGGTTGTTTTCAAAGAATGCCTGTACCGTCATCAAGGTTTCGCGGTCAAGCGATTCAAGAGAATCCTTCTTAAAGACCTCCTGCAAGAAAATTTCGCATAGAGTGGTGGGAAGCTGATAGACAAGTCTGCCAATACCGAGATTTTCGTAGCTGACGATGTTCTTTTCGGTATCAAAGACCTTGCCCACTTCAAGAGCAATTCTTGCTTCCTTATAGGCACGCGCCAAATCCTTCAGGCTGTCGGCGAGGGTACTGATGCCGACAGAAACCTTGGTATAAAATTCGGTACTGATGGTTTCGACAATGCTCTCGGCAAGCGCTTCGATTTCTTGCATATTGCAGGCCTCGTTGACTTCCTTGACAAGCACGACATCCTGCTCACCGATGTTGATGATATAATCATGGTTGTGGTCGGGGAAGATGCTTTGAATCATCTCAATGGGCATGGCTTCAAGACGGCCTGCAAATTTGATGATGAGCACCACGCGACTTTGCTCGGCTTCGAAGTGAAGCTCCTTGCTTTTGACATAAATATCGCTCGGCAGGATGTTATCCAGCATGATATTTTTGATAAAGGAGGCTTTATCATATTTTTTATCATGAAGCTGCTTCATGCTGGCAAAGGTGATGGAAAGCACCGAGGAGAGTCTTTCGGCATCCGAATCAATACCCTCGACAAAGACGATGCTCTCGTTTTTGCCCTCACTGCCAATATAACGATATGTATAGCCATTCAGCATCATGCAATCGGTGGAGAAATTCATTTCCTCATGAATTTGCATATTGGTTTCACCGACACGCTGAGTTTCACTGCAAGCGATAACGATGCCGTTTTCATCAACGACACCGATGACGCGCTCAACGGTATCGTTCATCTGTTGAATGACATTTTGGAATAACCGATTAGACATAAAAAGAAGCCCCTTTCGATTCTTTCTTACGGTTTTGTTCATACTGTACTATATTTTACCCTATTTTTTGTGATTTTTCAATAGGAAAATCGAAAATATTTATAAAAAAATTAAAAAAAATTTAGCGGAGATGACGAAAAAATAGCAGAATGACAAAACGCCGAAACAAAAATTTCGGCGTTTGAGGTAGTTTGAGTCACACAGTTTGTCTGTCAAGCTCGTATTTGTAGGACAGTATGGAGAGGGCATAAAGCGGTGCGGTTTCACAGCGCAGGATGCGCTTGCCAAGTCCGCAGAGCGTGATACCCGATTGCCGTGCAAGAACGGCTTCGCTTTCGGAAAAGCCGCCCTCACAGCCAACGACAATGGCGGCACAGGCGGGTGCCTTATCGGGCAGGCAGGCGGATAGTGGCTTTGTATTGTCCCCTTCATAGCAGAAGAGCGGCAAATCTGCATTTCTGACGGCATTCAGCATTTCCCGAAAATCAAGCAGCTCACCGATTGTGGGGATGACGCCGCGCCTGCACTGCTTTGCCGCTTCCTCGGCGATGCGGGCAAGACGGGCTTTTTGTCGCTCCCATTTATCCTCGTGCGGACGCTTAATGCAAAATTCAGAGAGGAAGGGTACGACCTCGGTTGCGCCAAGCTCAACTGCCTTCTGGACGATGGTTTCAAGCTTATCGCTTTTGGGCATTGCCTGATAGAGCGTTATTTTAAGGGGTGGCTCGCTTTCGGCACGCTCGGCGGATTTGACTGTAACCGTAACCTCGGTCGGTGTGATATGGGTGAGTGTTGCGTGATAATGCATTCCCTCGCCGTCCGACACCGTCAGACTGTCGCCGCAAGCCATACGCAGAGAAAGTGCGATGTGGCGGGCGTCCTCTCCCTTGATGATGAAGCGGTTATCGGCATCGGGCTTTGCCGAGGGCAAGAAAAAGAGTGGCATAAGAATCACCCCTTGAATGTAAAGAGCATGGCGTACCAATCATTATCGCACACCTCACGCTCAAATTTGTAGGAGAGAGCGGTCATCGCGTTGCGGATGTCATCGGCGCGCTCGCCGATGATACCCGACAGAATCACGCGGGTGTCCTTTAAGATATAGCTTGAGAGGTCGGGTGCCATGCGCAGAATGATATCGGCAACGATGTTGGCAACAACGAAATCAAATTTGCCGCCTGACAGGTCAACGCCTGCCAGAAGGTCGGAGACACCGCAAACGATGTTGTCAGCGCCGTCGGCTTCGATGTTTTCGCGGGTGACACGGACTGCGACGGGATCTATATCATAGGCGGCACAGAAGGCTGCACCGAGCTTGGAGGCGCAAAGCGAGAGAATGCCGCTTCCGCAGCCGACATCAAGTACACGCTCACCGCCCTTGATTTCATCCTGAAGAAGCTCCATGACAAGACGGGTTGTTTCGTGCGTGCCTGTACCGAATGCCATACCGGGATCCATGCGGATGACTGCCTCATCCTCGCTTGGAGTATAGTCCTCCCATGCGGGAACGATGGAAACGCGGCCGAGCCTGATGGGCTTATAATATTGCTTCCATGATTCAGCCCAGTCCTCCTCGCGCATACCCTCGCAGGTGACCCTGATATCAAGGGCGAGTGCGGTGAAACGCTCACGAAGAAAGAGCAGGTAGTCGGGCAGGGGCTTATCGGCAGGGACAAAAAGCGAGACGCGCACGGTTTCGCGGTCGGCATTCAGGATGCTTTCGTCAATCAGCTCACCGTACATACCGTTCAGCTCGATGTCGCTGTAATCCTCAATCAAAAGACCGTTATCAAGCATACTCATGACGGCAGTGATGTCATCAAGATTTTCATGCTTACCCTCGACCGTGACCCTTGTCCATTCTGTATTTGTACTCATATGAAATCCTTTCAAAGACGGCGGTCAGCGAGCAGAAGGCGCGTGTCCTTGATATCCTGCCCGATTTGTTTTATAAGACCGTCTAATGTATCAAATTTGCGCTCCTCGCGCAGATAGTGCAGAAAGCCAACGCGGATGCGCCTGCCGTAGAGCCAGCCGTCAAAGTTCAGGATATGGCTTTCGCAGTTGACGGTGGCGTTATGATCGACTGTCGGACGGGTGCCGACATTGGAGACGGCGGGGTGAACCTGACCGTCAATCTCGCAGATACAGGCATAGACACCGCGTTTGGGGAGAACAAAGCCGACGGGGAAGGCCTGATTGATGGTGGGGACTCCGATGGTACGCCCCAGCATTTTGCCGTGAATGACGGGAAAATCAATGGTGAAGGCGCGGCCGAGCAGGGCGTTTGCGCGCTCAATTTCTCCGTCCTCGATGAAGGCACGGATGGCGGTTGAGCTGACGGTGACATCATCCCGCACGAGTGGCGGAAGGATGATACAGTCGCCGCCTGACCTTTGCATGAGTCGCAGAAGATCGGCAGAATCAGCGGCGGCGCGGTGGCCAAAGCGGAAATTGAAGCCGCAGACAGCGCATTCGACAGAGAGACGGGTACGGAGAATATCTGTGACAAATTCCTCGGGGGTGAGAGTGGCTACCGAAGCAAAATCAGCGGCATAGACACGCTCAACGCCCGCCTCACGCAAAAGCGCCATACGCTCGTTCCATTCGGTCAGACGGGGCGCGCCTGCTTTGTATGTACCGTCGCCGCAATCTGTAAAGGTAAAAACTGCAAAGACGGCGCCCCGCTTGGCAGCTTGCTTGCGCGCTTCGTCAAACAGGGCGAGGTGACCGATATGAACGCCGTCAAAAAAGCCAAGCGCGGCAACAACGCCGCACTTGTCCTGCGCGGACGGGCGCAGAGTGATTTGGTGGATACGGGGTGTTATTCTTTCGGGCATAGATAGCTCCGTAAAAGGAAGGCTAAAAGCTCATCGCGCTCGACCTTGCGGATTAAGCTTCTGGCGTTTTTGTAGTTGGTGATATAGGTCGGGTCCTCGGTGATGATATAGCCAACCAATTGGTTGATGGGATTATAGCCCTTTTCAAGAAGGGCATCATAGACACCGCAAAGGACCGCTTGGATAGCGTTTTCACGCTCCTCGGGCTTTGTAAAGGTTTGGGTTTGGTTTGTCAAATCGGAATTCATAGATGACCTTTCCTTTCTTTTTGACTTTGCTGTAAGCCTTTCTGTTGCTCCGCCGCCTTTTTGGCGGTCAAAAGACTTCTATATTATATTACCTTTATTATACACGATGAAGGAAATTTTGTCAACAGGTGTCCATAAGTTTGACGGATGAATCTTTCGGCTTGTGCTTGCGGACGGCAGAATTATTATCTATAAATTTATAAATTGTCATAATCTATTGACAGAAACGGCAATTTTGTGGTATAGTTAAAGCATATGATGATTGCAAATTGAAACAGAAAGGGCGCCTCATGATGCAAACAAGAACCATATTGAGAGAGAAGGTCAAGGAATCTGTCCTTGCTGTATTGCCTGTGACAGTCATCGTACTCTTTTTGTGCTTTACCCTGACACCTGTCTCCAACGATGCGCTTCTTTGCTTTCTTATCGGTGCGGCACTTCTGATTTTCGGCATGGGGCTTTTTACGCTTGGTGCAGAGACGGCGATGACGCCGATGGGCGAATATGTCGGTGCGCGGATGACAGCGAGCCGTCGGCTTTCGACCTTGCTTCCGCTGGCTTTTTTTGTTGGGGTTCTCATTACGGTATCCGAGCCTGACCTGTCGGTGCTTGCCGAGCAGGTTCCGTCTGTTGATTCGCTTTTGCTGATTGTGACGATTGGCGTGGGGGTTGGACTCTTTCTGGCGATTGCGTTGCTTCGCATTTTTCTCGGCATACGCTTACAGATTTTACTACTGATTTTATATATAGCGGTCTTTACGCTTGGAATGTTCATGTGGAAGCTGAAGCCTGAATTTCTGGCGGTTGCCTTTGATGCGGGTGGTGTGACGACGGGGCCGATGACGGTTCCCTTCATTATGGCGCTTGGTGTGGGTGTATCGTCTGTCCGTTCGGATGACGGTGCTGACCGCGACAGCTTCGGTCTTGTGGCGCTTTGCTCGGTTGGACCGATTTTGGCGGTGATGATTCTCGGTCTTCTGGCAGATGGCTCAAGTGTGAGTACATCGGGTGGCGATTTGCTTGCATCGGTGAAGGATTCAAGAGGGCTTGCCGAGGTCTATGTGAGTGAGATTCCGCATTATATTCTTGAAATGGCGAGGGCGCTTGCGCCAATTGCGGTGTTCTTCTTTATTTATCAATTGCTTGTGCAGCCGCTTGACCGCCGTCATTGCTTGAAGATTGCCGTTGGTGTCGGCTATACCTATCTTGGACTGGTGCTTTTTCTGACAGGTGCGAATGTCGGCTTTTTGCCGATGGGACGAATGCTTGGCGAGGAGCTTGGCATTTCGTTCGGGTATCTCGCAGTGCCGATTGGTATGCTTCTCGGCTACTTTATTGTCAAGGCAGAGCCTGCTGTTCATGTGCTTGCAAAGCAGGTTGAGGATGCGACATCGGGCGCAATTTCAGGAAAGATGCTGCTGCGTTCGCTTGAAATCGGCGTTTCAATATCGGTCGCGCTTGCACTGCTTCGTATTTTGCTCGGCATTCCGATTATGGCGCTTGCGTTGCCCGGCTACGCTCTGGCACTTGGGCTTTCCTTTGTTGTACCCCCGATTTTTACATCGATTGCCTTTGATGCGGGCGGCGTTGCCTCGGGACCGATGACGGCATCCTTCCTCTTGCCGCTTGCAATCGGACTTTGTACGGCAACGGGCGGCAATATTGCGACGGATGCCTTTGGCGTGGTGGCGATGGTGGCGATGACTCCTTTAATTACCGTTCAGCTTCTCGGTGTGATTTACCGTGTGAAAGCAAGCAAGACAGCGACTGTCACAGAGACAGTGGCGACCTCTGAAGAAATCATTGATTTCTGATACAGAACTTATTGAAAATGAGGATACGGATATGAAAGATGTGTGTCTGTTTATGACCATAACACAACGAGCATATAACGAAGAATTTATTGGCTTCTTTACGCATCACGGAGCAACTGTTGTTTACAGCACACCGTGTTCGGGAACGGCGCACTCAAAGACGCTTGACCTTTTGGGAATCGAGCAAACCGAGAAGAGCATGATTTTTTCGGTGATGACAGGCGAGCAGATGCGCAGCATCGTGCATGATTTGACTGTGCAAATGCAGATTGATTTGCCCGACAGGGGCATCGGTGTGGCAATCCCCCTGTCAAGCATAGGTGGCAAAAGCGCGATGCAGGTTTTGCTTGGCGAGAATCCGCAACTCATGGAAAGAGAGGAAAATGGGACGATGAACAGTTATGAATTGATTGTTATGATTGTGGAAAAGGGTTATACAGATGAGGTCATGGATGCGGCGAGGGCAGCAGGCGCGGGCGGTGGCACTGTCATTCGTGCCAAGGGAACGGGCGGTAAGAGCGCCGAAACCTTCCTTGGCGTTTCGCTTGCCGAGGAAAAGGAAATGATTTTCATTGTGACGCATCAGGAGCAAAAGAAGGCGATTATGGAAGCTGTGATGCGTGAATGGGGCATTGATTCCAAGGCACATACGCTGATGTTTTCCGTCCCCGTGACACAGACCGCAGGCTTCCGCCTTTTTGATGCCATTGCGGATGCAGACGGTACGCCCTCCAAGCAGTAAATAAAAGATGAAGCAGGTTGCGACGAGCAACCTGCTTTTTGTAAACAAAAATTGATATAGCGCGTTAACGGAAGATGCCTTCAATCAATTCAAGCACCTTGAATTTGACAGCATATTTACCGTTGCCTGAAATCAGGCGGTATTGAGCATTTGTCAAGCCCACAGGCACGGAGTCATCCTTATCCGAGACCTTGCCGCCAACGGCATTGCCGACACACATAGGTGGAAAGAGAACACACCACCAGTTCTGACCTGCTCCCTCACCGATGATGATGCGGAGAGAGCAGTAATTACCTGCCGGCATGGTGACATCATTGTAAACTTTAGTTGGATAATCCTCACGCGTCAAGGTCAGTCTGACAGGGTAGCTGTAGCCGAGGCGTTCGATGCATTCCTTGGCGGTTTCGGTCATTTCGGCAGAGAGGCGGCTTGCGGTTTCCTCTGCTTCTTTTTTGTCTGTGCACAGAGCAAGGCGGTCGCCGTAAACGGCGAGAATTTCGTCACGGACGGCAAGCTTGAGTGCCTGGTCTTCTTCGCTGTCGGAGTTTGCGATGACATGAAGGCGCAGGACATTGTCATAAAGCGCTTCCTCGCCTGAAACGGGGATGACGGCGATTATGAGGGTGGCGCAGAGAAGTGTCACGATGTAAATTAAGAGCTTTTTTTCAAATTTCATTTTGAGAGTCCTTTCGTCTGATAGTGGTTGTAATGTCATCATAGCCAAGAGAGCAGATGTTTATTCAGACGAAAAGAAATTTTTGAAAGTGGGTAGCTGCTCTTGACATAGGCTTTCGTTTGTGGTATGATAAAGGCGTTCAGCGTTTATAAGCGGGCGTGGCGGAATTGGCAAACGCGTTGGATTTAGGTTCCAATGGAGCATTCCTTGCAGGTTCAAGTCCTGTCGCCCGTACCAACAAAAAACGCACCTTTGTCTACCGACAAAGGTGCGTTTTTTGAATGATGTTTGCCTTCGGCAAATGATGACGGCTACGCCGAGTGATGTTCGCTTTGCGAATGATGTGTGCCTTGCGGCACATTGAGGCAAACATCGCATCATTGCGAGTGAAGGGAGCAACATCATTTTGAGCAAAGCGAAAAACATCATATCGCCGCAGGCGATGCATCATTGATTGACACAAGGTCAAGCTTGTGATATAATCAGTTCGATAAATAAGAATTTGCAGAGGTAAAATAATGGGACTGATAGCGAATCGGATGGTGGCGGAGCTTTTCTTCAAAATAAAGGAAAAACTCAAAGGAAAAAAGGAAGAAAAGAAGCAACAAAAAGAAAAAGATGACAAAAAGGAGAACCAATAAGCTCCAACTATTGAACGGCAGCTTTTGTACTTTTTACTGTTCCTACGCAACACAAAATACGCCTATGATATTGCACAATATCATAGGCGTATTTTTTATGATTCGGTGTCAGGTTCTTCCTCTGCGGGCGTGGGTGGCACTTCGTTTTCATGATGATAGACGAGCTGGTTGCCTTCGATGCGATAGCCCTTGTGGAGCAGGCGATGCACCTGAAGCTCACGGAAGGAAAGCGAGAGTGTCGAGTACACGGGGATGGAGAGCATGGCACCGGCTACACCGAGGAATGAATGGCCGATAAGAACGCTGATGGCAGTTGCTGAAATGCTCGGGCGCAGCTTGGCACGCAGAATGCGGGGAGCGACAAATTTAGAGAGAAGCACGCGCACAGCGATGATGAACAGTAAAATGAAGATTGCGTGCGGCGTATCAATCAGAAGGACAAGGACAAAGCAAAGCGACGCGCCGAGAATCGGACCGAAGAAGGGAATCATATCGGTAATTAAAAGGATGGGCATGATGATACTGCGGTAGGGGATGCCGATAATGATACAGAATATATAGGAGAGTGTGGCGAGGATTGCAGAAAGAATGAGGCGAGCAAAAATGAATTCAACAAAGCTCATATAAATCGAGCGTGTGAAGACAGCGGTACGGGAAAGGGCATGCGGTGGCAGTATTGCCGACATCATTTTTGCGATAATGGCACAGAGCCTGCGGCGCGACATCAGAATATAAACCGAAAGAATGGCACCGAACAACACATTGTAGGTGCCGCTCAAAAAGCCGGAGAGATAGGAGAAAATAGCTGAAGGGCTGATGACGGTGCGATACAAAAGGTCGGCTGTGCTGTCAAAAACGGATACGAAAGAGGAGAGCGACTCGCTCTTTTCTATCAGATTTCTTGCGTTTTCAAGCGAGGCGGAAAGCGCCGAGGTAAAGCTCGCAAGCTCTTCGCCTATATAGGGCAGAATGGCGATGAGTAAAATGCAAACAATGATGATCAAGAAAACATAAGTTGACACCAGAGCGAGAGCCTCGCGCAGTCGGTCTTTTTTGCGCAGCTTATCTATAAAGCATAAGAGACGGTTGAAAATTTTGAAGAATGGGAAGAGAATGCAGGCGATAAAGAAGCCGTAAAAAACAACAGAGAATGTCCGCAGAAGTGCCGCAAGCATAGAGGTGAGCTTCAAAAAGTTAAAGACGAGCATTCCGAACAGAACGGCGGCAACCAAAACCGAGAATGTATAGAATGCGACGGTTGCACATTTTTGATTCAAGCCCGATTTGTCAAATTCCGAGAAATCAAAAACGCGCGGCTTTTGCTTTTTTGACACAGATTACACGCTCCCTTCTTTGCTTTGTTTTTTATCTTCTGAAGCGGGAGTGGCGGGGACATCGTTTCTTTGGGGTTCGCTTCTTGCAAGGTCGGGAACTGCCGTGAAGGGCGATTCGCCCGACGAGAAGACATGCTCATACGCTGATGTTTCGACGGGCAATTCAACTTTCTTCAATCTGCGTTCGACGAGCGCTTTGACAGCCGTATAAATGAGCGAGAAAATCGGAACGCCAACCAGCATACCGAGCATACCCATGATATTTCCCATGAGCATGATGGCAATGATAATCCAGATAGAGTCAAGGCCGATGACCTTGCCGACGATGGCGGGATTGATGATATTTCCTTCAATTTGCTGAAGAATCAGAATGACAACGATAAAGACAAACATCATGGTGACGCTGTCTGTAAGCACAATAATGGCACTGGGAATCGCGCCGATGAAGGGACCGAAGTAGGGAATGACATTGGTGACGGCGACCAGCACGCTGATGAGTGCGTAGTAAGGCATCTGTCCTGTCACGAGGTGAATCACCCACAAAATAAGGAAGGTGACGATACCGAGCACGAGAGAGTCGAAAATTTGCGCGATGAAAAAGCGACCGAAGGTGCGGTCGGTGATTTTTGCTGTTTTGAGTAAACCGTGATACGCCTTGTTTGGCAGAATCAGCGCCAAAAGCTTTTGGGTTACAAGCGAGATAGTTTCTTTGTGTATGAGAATGCAAACAGAAAAGAAAACCGAAATAGCGGCGGTCAGGATGCTTTGCAGAATGGTGAGCGGCAAGGTTTCTAACATTCCCGATGCGTTGGACGAAAGCAAAAAGTGAGTAATTGTTGAGAAGGAAAGACGAAAATCCGAATCGAAGTCAAGTTCTGTCTGCAAATCTGCAAACCATTCGTTGAAGGAATCCGCAAAGGTGTTGAAGAGTGAAACCAAGGACTCGACCAGACGGTCGTAGTTGTTGAGAATCTGGGGGATGACCAATGCCAGAATGCCGATAAGTACGAGCAGGAGCGAAAAGTAAGTAAGTGCAATGGAAAGCACACGGCGAAGGCGAGGTCTTGCTATAAAATGCAGAACGCGCCGTTCGATCAGCTTCATCAGCGGATTGCAGAAATAGGCAATGACCAGTCCGTAAATGACGGGTGAGAGAAAGGAAAAAAATCTGCGGATAATTAAGAGAACGGTATGAAAGCGCAAGAGAATGGCGGCACTCAAAATGAGTGCGGCAAGGACACCAAAAGCATAAAGTGCAATGAAAAGGTACTTTTTATTTTTATCTATTTTGAACAAGCAGGCGCCCTCCTTTTTGCGTTTTTTGGACTATCTGTTTCCATTATAATATGTTTGCGTAAAAATTACAATAGCAGATTCGTAAAAAAAGGTGAAGAAAAGATGAAAATTATTATTTTGAAAGAAAAATTCACAATAAAAGAAAAAAATGAGAAAAAACCTTTGCTTTTTTCTTTTTTATGTTGTATAATATAAGGTGATGTAAAATCGAATTTTACAAAAAACGGTTGTTGACGGCTTTTATCACCGATTTATTGACAAAAACGCTTTTTGAAACAAACAACGAAAGGAATACAATCATGCAAACCGAACAATTCATGGGCGGCGAGTCGGTGGATTCCCTGATTCGCACAGCTCTTAATGAGGATATCGGCACAGGTGATATCACGACATTATCGGTAATTCCCCAAAACACCCGCGCATACGGACGCTATATTGCCAAGGAGGACGGCGTCCTCTGCGGTATGGATGTTGCCGAGCGTGTTTTCCGTATTCTTGACAAGGACGGACAAGCCGACATCACATTTATACGCCACTTTCATGACGGGCAGTCCTTCAAGCGCGGCGATGTGCTTGCCGAGGTCAAGGGCGACGCCATCACTCTTCTGTCGGGCGAGCGTGTGGGGCTGAATCTGATGCAGCATCTTTCGGGTATTGCCACCGTAACCAGACGGGCGGTTGATGCTGTTGCAGGCACTCATGCCAAAATCGTCGATACGCGCAAGACAACACCCGGTATGCGTGTGCTTGAAAAGTACGCCGTGCGCGTGGGCGGCGGCACCAACCACCGCTTCAACCTTGCTGACGGTGTTTTGATTAAGGATAATCACATTGTTGCGGCAGGCGGTATCACCGCGGCTGTAGCGGCGGCAAAGCGTCGCGCTCCGCACACATTAAAGATTGAGGTAGAGGTCGAAAGTGAGGCACAGCTTCGCGAGGCCTTGGATGCAGGTGCTGATATCATCATGCTTGACAATATGGATGAGGCGACAATGAAAAATGCCGTTCAGATCGTTGCAGGCAGAGCGCTCACCGAAGCATCGGGCAATATGGGAGAACGGGACTTGCACGCCGTTGCACAGACGGGCGTGGATTTGATCAGCATCGGCGCGCTGACACATTCTGCACGCGCAATGGATATCAGCTTAAAATTCTCTTTGGAGTAATCAAAACGACCGATGCTTCGGTCATGACCGATTGATGAAGCATTGAAAGGACGGAATTCATCTTGAAACGCTATCTGTGCGGTTTTGACACCGCATCTCTTGAAAAAATCGAAACCGATGTCCTGATTGTCGGCTCGGGTATTGCGGGACTTTATGCAGGTCTGCATATTGATTCTCGCTTGCGTTGCCTTCTCATTACAAAAACCGAAATTGAAAAGACAAATTCGTGGCTTGCACAGGGTGGCATTGCCGCCGTCATTGCCGCGGATGACAACTTTGATTCACACATTGCCGATACGCTTGAGGCGGGGGCAGGTCTGTGCGACGAGGAGGCCGTGCGCGTTCTTGTGCGTGAGGGACCTGAAAATATCCGCGAGCTTGTTGAACTTGATATCCCCTTTGATACGAACCCTGAGGGTGAATTGCAGATTACACGCGAGGGCGGACATTCCTGTCGCCGCATTGTCCATTGCGGCGGTGATGCGACGGGCAGAGAAACCACCAAGCGTTTGGGTGAGCTGATTGCTTCGCGCGAAAATGTCAAGCTCTCCTTCCGCACCCAGCTCATTGACCTCTTGACCGACGAAAACGGTGTAGTGGGAGCGCTGATTTTTGACGGCAAGCTGAAGGTTGTCTTTTGTTCACATATCATTTTGGCAACGGGCGGTATCGGCCATCTCTACCGTTATACTACCAATCCTCGCGGCGCGATGGGCGACGGCATTGCGGCGGCAGAGCGCGCAGGTGCCGAGCTTGCGCTGATGGAAATGGTACAGTTTCACCCGACCACTCTCATTTCAAAGAAAAATTCCGACCGTCTTTTCTTAATCAGCGAGGCGGTACGCGGTGAGGGCGGTATTTTGCGTAACGGTCAGGGTGAGGCTTTCATGCAGGGCAAGCACCGCCGTGCCGACCTTGCGCCCCGTGATATTGTGACACGCGAAATTCTGAAGGAGCTTCGCCGTACAGGCGAGCATCATGTTTTTCTTGATGTTTCCTCTATGACACGCGATTTCTTCTCGCATCGTTTCCCGACTATCTTCGGCAGATGTGAGGATGAGGGTGTGCATCTGACTGATATGCAGATTCCCGTGCGCCCTGCACAGCATTACTTCATGGGCGGTATCAAAACCGATTTGAACGGCATGACCAATATCCGAGGGCTGTATAGCTGCGGAGAGTCTGCCTGCACAGGTATTCACGGCGCAAACCGACTCGCCAGCAACTCCATGCTTGAGTGCCTCGTGTTTGGCCGCCGCGCTGCAAGACACATAAACGGTTCTTTACATTCAGTGGGAAACTGTAAGCATTTTGCTCATAAAGAGACAAACGAGAACTTCCGATCTCATGCTGAAATCGACCTTCAACACAGCTATATCCGTCGGCTGATGTCCGAGAATGTCGGTGCGGTACGCACGAGAGCAAGCCTCATTCACGCACAGAACGAGCTTGTCCGTATGCAAGATTGGGTTGACAACAGCGCGTTACAGAGTGCGGAGGCCTTTGAGCTTTACGGCATGATTCAGACGGCAAGTGCTATTGTGAAGGCGGCAAGTGCGAGACGGGAAAATGTCGGCGCGCACTATATAGAAGATGAACAATAAAAGCGGACGAAGGGAAGGCTTGATGCGCACGACTGAGCATGCCTATGCGAAAGTAAATCTTTATTTACAGGTTGATGCCAAGCGTGTGGATGGCTTTCATGATTTGCAAACAGTCATGCATACGGTTGGGCTTTGTGATGATTTGATTATCACGATGTCGGAATCTCCTGAAAATGATGTTGTCTTTCATTCAAATTTTGCTTATCTTCCGAACGACTCGCGCAATTTGGCCGTGCGTGCCGCCGAACTTTTCAAGCAAAGAGTTGGCATTTCAAAGCGCATTCGCATTGACATGAAAAAACGGATTCCCGTGTCGGCGGGACTTGCCGGCGGAAGCAGTGATGCGGCAGCGGTTTTGCGTGCCTGCAACCGTCTGCTCGGCTATCCGCTTGCTTTTGACGCGCTTTGCGAGCTTGGCGCACAGATCGGATCGGATGTTGCCTTTTGTTTGCATGGCGGAACGGCGCTTTGCCGAGGGAGAGGAGAAATCATTGAGCCGATCCCGCTTGAAAAGCGACTCTCTTTTGTTGTTGCCATCGCGGCGAAGGAGCATATTTCGACACCAACGGCTTTTTCTCTGCTTGACCGTGCCTATGCCGATTTTGACGGTTCTCATTTGCCGCGAAGAAACGCCTCTCTTGATGGGCTTATCGCTGCTTTGAAGGCGCATGACCTGCCGATGCTTGCGCGCAATATGCACAATGACTTTGAATCGGTGATTCTGGAAAGCTGTCCGGGCGCAGCCAAGCTTCGTCTGCGTATGCTTGAGCTTGGTGCACTCACCTCGATGATGTCGGGGAGCGGGCCTTCTGTTTTTGGTATTTTTGACAGGTATGCATCGGCACTTCGTGCAACATCCGACCTCGGTAGAGGTGCTTTTTGTGTCATTTCTGTACCGAGCTTTGAGATTTGAATACCTGTATCACAAAATAAAGAGTTTAGAGTTTTTTGGTTGAAAGGGAAATCAATATGCTTGACCGAAACAAAAACCGACAGGAGAAAAAAGGCAATTCGCTTGAGGGGTGCCGCATGCTGCTTTCGCGTTTTGCGCGCTTTGTATGGCATCATGTGCTGCTTCAAAGTGCAGTCATTGCATTTTTCCTTTTTTTAATTGTCGATATTCTTTGCTATCGCTCGATTCCCGATAGCCTTGTCCATATGGTCATAAGACCGCATCTTTTCCTTCTGAATGTACTGATTGTATGGGTAACACTTTTGCCTGCCATGTTTTTGCGGCGCAGATATGCTTATTACATTACGGTTTCAACGCTTTGGCTCGGCTTTGGCATTGCCAACTGTGTGATGCTGACACCCGGTATTCGTACAACGCCGCTTGAAGCCAATGATTTTGAAATGCTTTTTGATGACCCTCTTTCTCTCTTTGATATGGTGATGAAAACCGGCTATCTGCCGCTTTATGCCATTATTTTAATTGCGCTTCTGATTCTGTCGGCGATTGCGGCTATTGTCCTGATGTGGATAAAAATGCCCAAGGTTACAAGAGAGCGCCCGCTTTTTTCTGTCGTTTCCTTTGTCATTGCCGTCACGGTTCTGGCGACGACGATATTTGCCTTCAGGGCAACCGAGATTCTGCCTGCAAAATTCAAGAATATGAAGGATGCTTACCGTGAATACGGCTTTGCCTACTGCCTGCCCTGCACATTTTTTGACAGGGGCATGGACCTGCCCGATGCATATGAGAAGAACGGCAAGGGGGAGATTCAAAAGCTTCAGGATGCTTATATGAAAGAGCAAACCGATGAATCGACGGCGCGCCCCAATATCATCTTTCTTCAGCTTGAGTCCTTCTTTAATGTCAATGACCTGACAAGCTATCAATTTAATGAGGATCCCATTCCCTTTTTCAATTCCTTGAAGCAGAGCTTTCCTTGCGGTTATCTGACTGTGCCTTCCATTGCGGCAGGCACTGCCAACACCGAATTTGAGGTCATCAGCGGCATGGCACTTGACTTCTTTGGTGCGGCGGAATATCCCTATAAGACCATTTTGCGTGAGAAGGTTTGTGAGTCATCTGCTTTTGCGCTCAAGGATATTGGCTATACTGCAACTGCGATTCACAATCATACGGCGACCTTTTACGACCGCCATCTCATCTATCCTATGCTTGGCTTTGACCGCTTCGTTTCCTCGGAATATATGGAAAAGTCAAGTGATAAAAACCCGACGGGCTGGGTGCGTGATGCCGTTCTGACAGATGAAATTCTGAATGCTATGCAGACAACCGCGGGTGCGGACTATGTCTACACTGTTTCGGTACAGGGACATGGCAATTATCCGTCAAGCGGTATTGAAACAGGGCATGGACTTGTGGCATCTCCTGTTTCTGATGCGGATGATGCCGAGGTCATGCAATATCAGTATTATATCGGTCAGCTTCGTGAGATGGACAACTTTTTGCGTGCATTGACCGAGGCGCTTGCGAGCTTTGACGAGGAAGTGGTGCTTGTGATGTACGGCGACCACTTGCCCGGTCTTGAAATTGAAAAGACCGATTTCAACAAGGGGCAGGGCGGGCAGTTCATGACCGAGTATGTGGTGTGGAGCAACTATACACTTGAAAACACCCCCACAGAGCGCAAGGATATCTATGCCTATCAGCTTGTTGCTTATGTCCTGGATATGATAGATATTCATGAGGGTAATGTGATTCGCTATCATCAGGGCTGTTCTGACGGCTATTCGACGATTGATGACAACAAAAGTTACCGTGACGGTCTTGAAATTTTGCAGTATGATATCCTGTACGGCAAGCAGTATGTTTATGCGGACAGCAATCCCTATACGAAAACAGAGATGAGCTTTGGCATTTTCACACCGATTGTCGACGAAATTGTGGCAGGTGACGGCTGGTTTTCGATTCTCGGTGAGCATTTTACGCCCGATACGCGTGTGCGCGTCAAGGGCAAGACGGTTGAGCGAATTGCATTCATCAGCGAGGAGGCACTTGTCAAGGATGGACAGGTAGAGCTGATGGTCTGGCTTGAGGAGGGCGAAGCCCTCGAAAGCGGCGATGTCATCACAATCTATTATGAAGGGCAGAAGGGCGATGTCCTTGATTCTTTCAAAATGACCTTTGAAGAAAAATAAATCAGAAAAACAGCTTCGATTTCACATCGGGCTGTTTTTTCAGTAGCGATAGATATTGTTTTTTAACGCGGGTCCGGCTTGGATACAGGTGCAATGATTTCAAGGCGAATTTATGATAAAAGTGTGGAGATGCGAGGAATTATTAGGCATATTGCACATAAAATTCAAGGGAATTTTGTGCAAAAAATTACCTTGCGTTTCGGAGCATAATGTGGTATAATGTTATCATCAAATAAGTGTGTGATTTTGTGGCTGCTTTTTCAAAAAGACGGCATGAAACGGGCACTAATAAAATTTAAGGAGACTTATACACCATGAAGAAAAGATTATTTTCTTTACTTCTTGCTATGCTGATGGTTGTGACGGCTGTGACACCTCTTGTGTTCACTGCAAATGCAACTGACGGCGCCGGCGAGACGAGTGACGAAGAAGCGACTTTGACATACGAGGATTTGTATGTTGACGGCGCAATCCTTGTCTGGAATGCACAAGGCAAAACATTGACGCTTGACGCGAGCGGCAATGCAGTCATTGCCACGACAACTTTGGGCTCTGACCTGAAATTGACCAAGCTTGCTTCCGACAGGGCAAGCGCGAAAATCGTTGACGGCGCACTTGAACTTATCGACTATAAACTCAATGGCTACATCTATTCACATGACAACAAAACACACGAGCTGTCTGATGAAGCAATTGTTGGCAATACCTACACATGGACAACAAGCCTGACCCTTCAGCGTCTTGACGAGAGCTTCTACAACGCAGACGCGACGGCTTACGGCTTCTCCGCAAATGGCGGTGCAGGTACAGCTGATAAGTTTACGCTTGGTAGCGACGGTTACAAC
>JAZRPF010000049.1:0-9498 GCA_045649045.1 Eubacteriales bacterium | reverse complement strand
TTGTTGGGTGCCTGTCGTTTGAGTTTTATTTTTTCATCATTTTTTCGTCCTGTTACATCAAAAAGCCCCCTGAATGCGCTTGTGCCGCTTCCAGGGGGCGATTTGTTTGGCGCGGATGCGGGGAAAGGGCATTCGGGCATTTCTTTTCCCTTATAAAAACAAAAATGGTAATAAAAACGAAAACTGTCTTGACTTTTAGGGCAAAAAGATATATAATTTAAGGTGAAGTAGAATCTAAAGAACGACATTGGGACAAAAGGAAGGGAAGAAAGCAAAATGTATCAGAATTATGTGATTAAGGAGCCGTTTTTTGAATACGGCCCGAAGTGCTATATGTACGGTGACACCTTGCTTGAAATGGCGAAGGGGCTTGACAAGCTGGCTGAAAAGTACGATGTGGATATTGTCCTTGATATTCCTGACACCGAAATTTACAACATCGCCCACAATACAAAGAGAATCCATGTTTATTCACAGCACATGGACAGCCTGAACATCGGCAAGGGCATGGGCAGAACGCTTCCCGAGGCGGTGAAGGCGGCGGGCGCTGTGGGCGTCATGCTGAATCATGCGGAGCATAAGCTGACCTTGGATGAAATTGCCGTTGCCATCAAGCGCGCCGACGAGGTGGGACTTGCGACGATGGTTTGTGCTGACAGCGTTGAAGAGGTCAAGGCGATTGCCGCACTCGGCCCGAACATTCTGGTGGCAGAGCCGACCGAGCTGATTGGCACGGGCAAGCCTGCTGATAAAGAATATGTTGACGAGGTGATTCGCTGTATCCGCGAAATCAATCCTGCAATCAAACCCTTTCCGTCCGCAGGTATCAGTAAGGGCGAGGACTGCTACAACATCATTAAGGCCGGTTCCTCGGCATCGGGCTGCTCCAGCGCGATTGCCAAGGCAGAAAAACCGCTTGAGCTTGCTGAAGAGATGATTGCCGCTGTTCGTCGCGCGTGGGATGAAATCCACTGAATGACGGACGAAGTAAAGGAGTCAAGATGAAGAAGGAAGCATTGAGCCAAGCAAAGCAGGTATATGCCATTGAGAGCGAGTGCATTCGCGAGATGGCTACATATTTTGATGAAGAGGCTTATTCAAAGGCAGTCGATTTACTGAAGAATGCGCCGCGAATCGGTACGAGCGGATGCGGTCACAGTGGCATTATTTGCCAGCATTTTGCGCATCTTTTGTGCTGCATTGAGCAGCCTGCACGCTTTGTATCGCCCGCCGAGGCAGTTCACGGTGCGATGGGCTTTTTGCAGGCAGGGGATGTGATGGTTTTTGCGTCAAGAGGGGGCAAGACAAAAGAGCTTTTGCCGATTCTTGATATTTGCAAGCAAAAGGGTGTCTATGTCATCACCGTCACCGAGAACGAGGAGTCGCCGCTTGCCTTGGGTGCTGATGTTGTATTGAAGCAGCATGTCAACCGAGAGACCGACAAATACAACTGTCAGGGCACGACCTCATCGACGGCTCTGGCCGTGATCTTCCACATTTTACAGACGGCACTCATAGAGGAGACTGATTTCCAAAATGAGAAGTTTGCCGTTGTGCATCCCGGCGGTGCTGTCGGTGAGCGCTTGAATCAAAAATAAAAAGAAAAAAATATAAATCAAAAGGAGAATTTTACCATGGAATTCAAAGTTTTTCAAAAGGAAGTAGAATTGCAGTCGAGAGGCTGGATCCCCACATTCCACGACATTTCCAAGGAGGTTAAGGAAATCGTTGCCGCTTCGGGCATTCAGAACGGTATCGTGAGCGTTGTTTCTCATCACACCACCTGCTCTGTCATGGTGCAGGAGTGCTCTCATGACATTGACAGCTTTGACCTTGAGTTTTTGCAGCACGACCTGCTTGACATCATGAGAAAGATGATTCCCGACTTCGCAGAGGAGCATCAGTACCGTCATCCCGGTCCGATTCATGCACAGTACGGCAGATGGGTGAACGAGCCCGGTGACTACTCCAGCATGAACACCGACGGTCACCTTCGCAGCGTTTTCTTCGGCAGAAGCGAGAACCTGACCATTAAGGACGGCGTTGTTGACGGCGGTCTTTTTGCACACATCTACTTCATTGACTGGGACCATGTCATTGCACGCCGCAGACAAGTCAACATCACAGTTATGGGTACAACCGAGTCTGTTGGTGACAGAAAGTGGAATGACGGTAAGGTCATTGACACCCGTCACAAGTTCACCGACGAGGAAAAGGCATACGATGTCCACTACGATCTCCAGCAGAAGAGATAACGCATGAATTTCATGGGGATTGATGTCGGTACGACATCGGTAAAAACCGCAGTATTTAATGAAAAATTAGAGCTGCAAGCATCCACTAATGTTGACTACATCATTGATTCACATGATGACATTGTCGAATTCGATTCGGAAAAGTATTGGGAGATTGTCAAGGGAGAGCTTGCCGCGCTTGATATCAAGGTTGACGCGCTTGCAATTGACACACAGTGTGAAACCCTGATTTTGACCGATGAGAACGGCACGCCTGTTCGCCGCGCGATTGTCTGGCTTGACAATCGCGCGACCGAGGAGGCCGCAATGATTGAGCAGCATTTCGGGCGTGAGACAGTGTATAACATCACAGGTCAGCCTGAAATTACGGCGACCTGGCCTGCCTGCAAATTGCTGTGGGTGAAGCGAAACGAGCCTGAGGTCTGGGCAAAAACCAAGAAGATATTTTTGCTTGAGGACTACCTGCTTTATAAGCTGACCGGCAAATTTGTCACCGAGAAAACCCTGCAATCCTCGACTATCTACTTTGATATTCGCAAAGCGGAATGGTGGGGTGATATGCTTGACTTTATCGGTGTGCAAAAAGAAATGCTCCCCACCCTGCTTGACAGCGGCGTTTATGTCGGTGATTATCAGGGAATTCGCGTGGTTACGGGTGCAATGGACCAGGTATCAGGCGCGATTGGTGCGGGTGTTGTAAAGAAGGGAATCGTCAGTGAGATGACGGGCACCACAATGGTGATTTTCAGTCCCTGTGACGAGATTCCCGCCTATGATGCAAGCAGCATTATTCCTTGCCATTATAATTATGATGGCAAATACTGTCTTCTGACATGGTCATCGACCGCAGGAATGGCACTTAAATGGTTCAAGAACGCGCTATGTGAGAATTTTTCCTTCCGTGAGCTTGATGAGCTCGCGAAGCCGATTGCCCCCGGCTCTAACGGTCTGACCTTCCTGCCTTATCTTTGCGGCTCGACGATGCCCAAATACAATCCCGATGCAAGAGGAAGCTTTACAGGCTTGACACCCGAGCATACGAGGGGACATTTTGTCAGAAGCATTATGGAGTCTATCTCCTGCATTCTGAAGGAGAACTTGGACTATTTGAACCCGAACATCACCGAAATTCGTGCGATGGGAGGCGGCGCAAACAGTCCTCTTTGGTGTCAGATGAAGGCAGATATGACGAAAAAGCATCTCTTGACCTTGAAAAACAAAGAGACGGCGTGTCTTGGAGGGGCGATTCTTGCAGGTGTCGGAATTGGTGCGTTTGCATCGGTTGAGGCGGCTTGCGAGCATATTCAAACCGATAAGATGTATGTGCCGTCCGATGTTGATTACAGCAAGGCGTATGCTAATTTTCAAAAATATGACAACATATTGAATGTCAAATAAACCGGGAGAACTACATGATATACATTCTGGATACTGCTGACCTCGAAGCAATTAAGCACTGCAATGAGTATTATCCGCTTGCGGGTGTCACATCCAATCCTTCAATTATTGCAAAGGAAAAGACAGATTTCTGGCGACTTGAGAAGGAAATCCGAAGCATTATCGGCGAGGAAAAAATGCTTCATGTGCAGACGACACAGACAGTAGCTGAAAAAATTGTGGAAGAAGCACAGCTCTTACAGCATGAGCTGAAGGGCAATTTTTACATTAAAATTCCGATTGGCGAGGAAGGCATCAAGGCAACGATGCAATTAAAGAAAATGGGCATCTGTGTCACCATGACAGCCATTTTTACGCCCGCACAGGCTTTGATGGCGGCGGTGGCAGGAGCAAGCTTTGTAGCGCCTTATGTCAACAGGCTTGACAACATTCTGGGCGACGGTATTGCCGTTGTTGCGGAGATTGTCAATCAGTTCAGGATTTACGGTCTTGACACGAAGGTGCTTGCCGCCAGCTTCAAGAATGCCGAACAGGTACACAAGTGTGCATCTGTCGGCTGTCACAGCGTGACGGTTTCCGCCAATATTCTCAAAATGACAATTTCTCACCCGATGACCGATATGGCAATTGCCGGCTTTGATAAGGACTGGAATGCTGTATACGGCGCAAAAACCATTCTTGATTTTTAAGAATCATCAGAATAGAGAGGGGACATCATGATAGCTGTAAAAAATGCGGTGCTTGTCATGCGGGACCATTTTATTCCCGATGCGGTGCTCTTGATTGAGGACGGTAAAATCCTTAATTTCGGAGAAATGCGCAACCTTGCCATCCCCGACGGATGCGAGGAGATTGATGCCGAGGGCTTATATGTCGGCCCGGGCTTTGTGGATATTCATACACATTGCGGCGGCAGTACATTCTTTCCCGAAAATCCGCAGGCTTCTGCAAAGCATCATTTGAAGCATGGCACGACAACGGTTCTGCCTGCTCTGTATTTCAGTATGAATACAGAAGGATATGTGAAGGCAATCAGTATTCTTCGCGAGGCGATGAAAACGCCCGAATGCGCCAACATTGGTGGCTTGTATATGGAAGGGCCTTACCTCAATCCGAAATTCGGTTGTGAGCGCGAGTCAAATCCATGGAAGGATGTTGTGAATCCCGAAAGATATATGCCCGTGATTGAAGCAGGCATTGACCTTGCAAGAGTGTGGGCGATTGCTCCCGAGCGTGAGAACATCATGCAATTTGTCTTGGATGTCAAGGCAAAGAATCCTTCGGCTGTTTTCTCTGTTGCACACAGCGAGGCATCGCCGCAGGAGGTTGAGGCAATCATGCCCTATGGCTTGAGGATTGGCACACACCACACCAATGCGACGGGCGACCGTCCGCGTTATCCCGAATGCCGAGGTGTTTGCGTAGACGAGGCTGTCAACTACAACCGTGAAATTTATGCAGAGCTGATTTGTGACAGCCGCGGTATTCATGTTGACCCGTATATGCTTCGTCTTGTCAGACGCGTGAAGGGTGACGACAGAATCATTCTGATTTCGGATACTTATGCGTGTGACGGCCCTGTTCCACCCGGCTATGAGGGTGTGGATGACATCAACTTTGACCATGCAGGTGAAATTGCAGGTTCTAAGCTGACTCTGGATATTGCCTGCCGCAACATGATTAAGCATACAGGCGCATCACTTGTCGATGTGTTCAAGTTTGCTTCCTATAATCCCGCGCAAGCCACGCGCTTCTATGACCGCGGTGAGATTGCGGTAGGGAAGAGAGCAGACCTTGTATTTGTTGATTACAAAATGGGTGTGCACCGTGTCATGTTGAAAGGGGATTTGATTTCATGAAAACTTATGAAATTCAGAAAATGACCGAAGGTGTTGATTTTGCAGACATTCCAACCATTGAGATGGAGCAGAAGTATTTTGAGACGCCCGACAGCATTAAGGCGTATGCACAGATAGCCTACGAGGATGATGCAATTCTTGTTCATCTTTCGACAATAGAGCAGAACATTCGCGCCGAGGAGAAAGGGCCGATTGGTAGACCGTGGCTTGACAGTTGTCTTGAATTCTTCTTCTGCCCGATGGAAAACGATAACCGTTATTTCAACATCGAATTCAATTCAAACGGATGCTTGTATTTTGGCTTTGGTCGCAACGCCGGACATTCGGCAAGGCTTTTGCCCAAAAAGGAAATTGACGAGCTGCTTGCTCCCCGCATTTTGCGCTCGGAGAAGGGCTGGGAAATTTTTTATAAAATTCCTGCTGATTTTATTCGTCTTTTCTTTCCTTCATTTGAAATCAAGGCAGGGAAGACCATTCGCGCCAATTGCTATAAATGTGCTGACTGTTCCGAGCCACCGCATTACCGTTCCTGGAATCCTGTGATTGCCGATGATTCCTTTACATTCCATCGTCCCGAATGCTTTGGTATGATGACCTTTATTTAAGAGATAAAAATTATACATAAAAGGAGTAAAAACAATGAAAGACATTATTTTTGACCCCCCGACCAAATTTGATTTTAAGTGCGGTGACTATGTGCCCTTTAAGGACCGCGAGGTTTGCGAGCGCCTTCGCAAGATCAGCGGCAAGGACCTTGAAAAGCACCCGAACCCTGATTTCAACATTAAGGTAATGATGAATCCTCATCCTGTTCTCATTGCGACTCTCTTTTCTCGTCTGAAGGCTGCATCCGAGGCAGGCAAAAAGTACACGATGATTCTCGGCAATCCTGAGCCCGAAACCTACATTCCGCTTGCACAGTTAATTAACTATTTCCAGGTTGATTGCAGCAAGCTGAACATCTTTGCAATGGATGAATGGGCAGATGATCAGGGCAATATCGCGCCTGAAACCTATGAGGCAGGCTTTGCTCACTCCATGCTCAAGTATTTTGTTTATCAGATTGACCCGAAGCTTCGTATGCCTCTTGAGAATGTTTACTATCCGACAAACAAGAATATCGGTCATTACTCCAAGCTCATCACCGAGGTTGGTGAGGGTGGCGCAGATATCTGCTCTTCTTCTCCCGGCTGGACAGGTCACATGGCGTTCATCGACCCTGTTGATGAATTCATGACCGATGATATTGATGAGTGGCTCAATATGGAAGCACGCATTGTCACCCTGCATCCCTTGACCGTTGCACAGAACTCTCTGCACGGTGTATTCGGCCAGTCCGGTTACATTGCAAGCGTTCCGCCTAAGGCTGCAACCATCGGCCCTGTCGATGTTAAGAATGCAAGAGAGCGTATTGAAGTTCATGCACTTCTGACCAACAACACCTTCTCCTCGTGGCAGAGAATGACCTCCCGTTTGGTTCTGCACGGGCCTGTGACTCCTTCGATTCCCAGCTCGATGCTCCAGACAATGAAGACTCAGGTTTATGTCAGCGAAGAGATCGCTGCTCCGTTTGAGTGCTGGGAAAAGGTCGGCTATTAATTTCTAATTAAATTTTATACCTTTCGAAAGGGGTGCCGTGTATATTCAAAGGGAATGCTTATTCTCTAACTTTTACACGGCACCCTAGGAGTTTTTATGAAAGCAGTGATTGCAATAGACTCCTTTAAGGGAAGTCTTACAACCTTTGAGGCGGGAGAAGCCGTAGCCGAGGGGGTTCGGCGCGCGTACAGCGATGCCGAGGTCTTTGTATCTCCCATTGCGGATGGTGGCGAAGGAACAGTCAAAGCCATTATTGCCGCGACAAACGGTAAAATGCATACAGTTTGTGTGCATGGCCCTCTTGGTGAGAAAATTGACGCAAAGTACGGGATCATTGAGTCGAGTGGGACTGCCATTATTGAAATGGCAGAGGCGGCAGGTATTACGCTGATTAACAGGAATGAGCGCAATCCACTTTTCACAACCACCTACGGTGTGGGTGAAATGATTGCCGATGCGCTGAAAAAAGGCTGCCGTGATTTCATTATCGGTATTGGCGGCAGTGCCACCAACGATGGCGGTGTCGGCATGCTTCAGGCGCTGGGCGTCAAATTCCTTGATGCCTATGGCAAGGATATCGAGAGAGGTGCAATAGGACTGAAAAGCCTCTCTGTTATTACACTGCAAGGGATGTTGCCTGAACTGAAGGAATGCCGCTTCTGCATTGCCTGTGATGTGAAGAATCCGCTTTGCGGTGCAAAGGGATGCAGTGCGGTCTATGGCCCGCAAAAGGGCGCGACACCCGAAATGATTACGCAAATGGACGGTTGGCTACAGCATTATGCCCATTTGACCAAGGAAATTATCCCTGATTCCGATGCAAGCTATGCGGGTACAGGTGCGGCAGGCGGCATGGGCTTTGCATTTCTTGCTTACCTTGGCGGTGAACTGAAGTCGGGCATTGACATTGTGATGGAGAAAACAGGACTTGAGGCACAGGTGAAGGATGCCGATGTTGTTGTCACGGGCGAAGGCAGACTTGACGGGCAGTCGTACATGGGAAAGGTGCCTGTTGGCGTTGCACATCTTGCCAAAAAGTACGGCAAGACGGTGGTTGCGTTTTCGGGCTGTGTGACCGATGATGCCGTTCTTTGTAATAACTACGGTATTGATGCGTTCTTTTCGATACTCAGACGGCCTTGCTCGCTTGAAGAGGCGATGGACAAAGCAAATGCCAGCGTTAATTTGGCGAATACCGTGGAGCAGGTTTTTAAGCTTATTCGAAATCTCAAAAGTTAAAATATATAATTGCAAACGGAGAAAACAACTATGTTAGCTGGATTTGCAGAAGTGGAATTCACCCCGAAAAAAGGCAATATTCCCGGCAGCTTTTTGCCTCGCGAGGCTGAAGGAACGCTCGGCGGCGTTTTTTCAAATGCCGCGGCATTTACAAATGGTGATGATTCGGTCATTCTTGTGTCAATGGACATTTTGAGCTTTCATGCCGAATATGCCAACGATATGAGACAAAGAATTTCCGATGCGACAGGCGTGCCTGCTTCAAATATTTTGATCGCCGCAACGCACACACATTCGTCGGCACCTCTTGAGTATCAGCTTTGGATGTGCCCGCCCGACCTTGAAATTTCGAAGAATACCGCCAATAAGACAGTAGAGGCGGCAATTTGTGCATGGAACAACAGAAGCGAGGCGAAGCTTGGTGTCGGTCGTGGCTATGAGTGGCGTTACAGCTTTTGCCGTGACTGGCAAATGAGCAACGGCAATATTCAGATGAACCCCTATGGAAGACCTGTCGAGGAGTTGATTTGCCCTGCAAGTGATATTGACCATTCAGTGAATGTCATGAGAATTGACGATGCAAACGGTAAGGTCAAGTGTTTTATTGTCAATTATGCAAACCATGCGGCAACGGACGGTCCGCAAGGCGTTTTCAGCGCTGACTATCCCGGCTTCATGAGAAGAAAGCTCAAGGAAATGTATGGACAAGATGTCATTGTGCTGTTCTTTAACGGAGCAGCAGGTGATGTCAACTGCTTCGATTACAAGTACAGCGCACACGACGAGTATGGCGGAGAGGGTAAAGTTATCGGTGAGGCTCTTGCGATGGATGTCAAGGAAATTAATAAGAGAATCCATGCCGATGTGACAAACCTCTGCATTCAGAGTATTTCTAAAATTCATCAGACAGTAAGGCGTTTCAAGACTAAAGAGGACTATGAATGGGCGCTCAATCTTCTTGAAAAAGCGAAGAATGGCGAAAAGGTGAGTGGATTTGACCTTGCCTTTGCAACCGAGTATGCAGAGGATGATTCAAATGTTCCCAAGCATGTGGATATTGAAATTCATACCATTCAGCTTGGCCCGTGGGCGATTGTTGGTCTGCCGTCCGAAATCTTCTCGGAAATTGGCTTGAAAATCAAGGCGAA
>JAZRPF010000048.1:0-13614 GCA_045649045.1 Eubacteriales bacterium | reverse complement strand
TGAATCAAGAGCTCTGTTCGGTCTGTCCCTTGACACACAGGCAAAAATTCGCTATAATGGAAGCAAAACGAGTGACAAAGGAGAAGTGCTTTCATGGAGCTTCCCGTAGAATTTGCCGAGCGAATGCAAAAAATGCTCGGTGATGATTACCCCGCCTTTCGCACGGCAATGGAGGATGAGCAGGCTGTGCGCGCCCTGCGCCTGTCACGAAAGGGCAAGCCTCTCGCCTCTCGCCTGATTGACCTTTATCGACTGACTCCTGTTCCTTATGGGCAGGACTGCTATTATATCGGCGGTGATTTTGACGGCAAGCACCCTTATCACCGTGCGGGTGCTTTCTATGTGCAGGACCCGGGTGCTATGAGTGCGGTGGCGGCTTTGCCTGAAACCAAGGGAATGCGCGTGCTTGATATGTGCGCCGCACCGGGCGGCAAGAGCACGCAAATTGCAGAACTGATTGGCGATGACGGCGTTCTCTACTCAAATGAGCCTGTCGCTTCAAGATGTCGCATTCTGACGGGCAATCTGGAACGGCTCGGCATCACACGCTCTGTTGTGATGAACGAGATGCCAAAGACGGTTTCAGCTCTCTTTGACCGCTACTTTGATTTGGTTCTGGTCGATGCGCCCTGCTCGGGCGAGGGAATGCTCCGCAAGTCCGAGGAGGCACAAGCCGAATGGAGCCTTCAGAATGTTGCCATGTGCGCCGAGAGACAGGACGCGATTCTTGACTCTGCTGCGACGACTGTGCGGGGCGGTGGCTACCTTCTCTATTCAACCTGCACCTTTTCAGTTGAGGAAAATGAGGGGGCAGTTCTGCGCTTTCTTGAAAGACATCCCGACTTTACCGTATGCGAGCTGCATGATTCCGTGCGTCGCGTGACCGCACGCGGCATCATGTCTGACGCGGACACACCGCCCGACATTCAAAAAAGCGCCCGTTTCTATCCCCATCTCGCAAAGGGAGAGGGACAGTACATGGCGCTTTTGAATCGAAAAAGTGAGGCGGGCTATGGCGGTACGGCATTTCAAAATGCTGTGCGTCTGCCGAGCAAGGACGAAGTAAAGGCGGCAGAGAGCTTCCTTCAGGATACTTTATCTGCGCCACTTGATTTGCCGATAGTGGCGCTTGGCGATACGCTGACGCTCTTGCCCGAGGAGATTCCCGTACCAAGCTGTCATGTCATGTGGGCCGGCGTACCGCTCGGTCAGTTCACAAAGGGCAGGCTTGTCCCACACCACGCCTTCTTCTCGGCGTTCGGTCATCTCTGCAAGCGCAAGCTCACGCTTTCGGCAGACGAGGCTCGCTGTGCCGCTTACCTGCATGGCGAAACCATTGACGCGGGCGGACTGTCCGACGGCTTTGCCGCGCTTCTGATTGACGGTGTCTCACTTGGCGGTGGCAAGGTGGTCGGCGGTATTCTGAAGAATTACTACCCCAAGGGTTTACGCTCGTAAAAGATGAAATTTTAACAGATAATATGTGGCAGAAACTATTATTGCAGGGCAATTGTGCCGACACTGGGGAGAATGAATTTAGGACGGTAGGGGAAGAGCGAGATGGTTTCTTCGTTTGAAACACCGCTGAGCACGAGGACGGTATCAAGTTCGCTTTCGATACCTGCGATGATGTCGGTATCCATGCGGTCACCGATGATGATGGCGTCGCTGTTATCCGCGCCGAGCAGATTGAGTCCGTGCCGCATCATGAGTGGATTCGGCTTACCGACATAGTAGGCGGTCTTGCCTGTGGTCAGCTCGATGGGTGCCATGAGTGCGCGGCAGGCGGGAATGATGCCGTTTTCAGAGGGCGCGGTCATATCCGAGTTTGTGCCAATCAGCTTGGCGCCCTTCTGCACCAGCTTGACGGCTTTCTCAATTCTTTCATAATTGAGTGAACGGGTTTCGCCCAGCACCACATAGTCGGGGTTATAGTCGTTCATGGTCAGCCCTGCATCATAGAGTGCGCCTGTAAGTCCCGGCTCACCGATGGCATAGACAGAGCCACCCGGACACTGTGCGGCAAGAAAGGCGGCGGTAGCGAGTGCGCTTGTGTAGAAGTGCTCCTCACTGACGGATAGTCCCATGCGTGCTAATTTCTGGGCAAGCTCGCGGGGCGAGCGCTCGGAGCTGTTGGTTAAGAAGAGAAACTTCTTATCGGATTCAATTAAGAAATTGACAAATTCCTGAACGCCCGGAATAATGCGATTACCGTGATAGATAACACCGTCCATGTCGCAGATAAAGGCGCGTTTGGAACGGATATATTCGACAGATTCATGGATGTTCATTATGCTCATATCCTTTCGTGCGGTTGATATACTGTTAGCATTAGTATAGCATAGAATTTTGGTTTTTTCAACATTTATACATAAAAAAAGGGGGACTTGCGTGTTTTTTTCGTTTTCAGAGCAGGAGCGCGACAGATTTTCTCTTGCGCGTGCTGCCGCCATCAAGCTGCTCGGTGCGGGCGGTGCGCGGCGCGGTATCGGTGTCTACGGTGAAAAAACTCTGCACGCCACACTCAAATATTATTACCAGCCTGACAGCACAAGGCACGAGGTTGGTATGGCATCGCTTGTTGCCGATGCCTGTATTGATGGGGAGGGCGGTGTGCAGACGGCGGTTGAAATTCAGACAGGATCCTTTGTGCCGCTTGCGAAAAAGCTTGAAAAATATCGGGAGGCAGGGACATCGGTTTTGGTTGTGATGCCGCTTGTCGCGCGCAAAAGCATTGTGTGGGCGGACAGAGAGAGTGGTGAGCTGCACAAGCCGCGCCGCTCGCCGCGTGTTGGCAGGGTAAGTGATGCCTTGAAGGAGCTTTATTTTATTCGGGATTATCTTCTGATGCCGAATCTGACGGTTGACATTTTTCTGATAGACATGGACGAATACCGCGCACTTGACGGCTGGGGAAACGGGGGCAAGCGCGGCTCACACCGCATTGAGCGTTTTCCGAGCGAGGCGGTTTCACTTTTGCGCCTGACATCGTTGCAGGACTACATGAGCTTCGTGCCGACAGAGCTTGAAAACGGCTTTACGGCAAGAGAGTACGCGCAATTGACGCATCTGACACCCAGACGGGCAAACAGCGCACTGCGGCTTCTCGTTTCGCTCGGCCTTCTTGCGCGTGAAAAAGAGGGAAGAGGCTACCTGTATCGCCGTTTGGAATGAAAAGGGAAGTGTAAAAAAATCTTGAAATATACAACTTTTTGGTGTATAATGAATATAAATGCTTCATATTCGTGCAGCTGGAAGGAGATTGGTTATGAAATATTGCAGGAATTGCGGGAAGCCGATGGAGGAGGATGCCAAATTCTGTGCCGCCTGCGGACAGTCGGTGGACGGTGCGGTTGCCGCCTCTGCAAAAGAGAATTGGTTTGACAAGGCAACGCGAACAATCAATGGATTTATGGGAGGAAACGGCTCTGTGCGGCCGCCTCTCAAAAAAATTTTCGGGGGTGTTTT
The DNA here is from genome assembly GCA_045649045.1 of Eubacteriales bacterium. GTDB lineage: Bacteria > Bacillota > Clostridia > Oscillospirales > CAG-272 > UBA1740. The sequence continues at coordinate 10,146 of JAZRPF010000048.1, read as the reverse complement.
TGAGAAGCACTCAAAAGCGGATTCTGAAGAAATTTTTATTTGCGGCACCACCCATACCACGCCCGAGCTTGGCGAGGACGGTAAGCTTTGGCCGCGCACATGGCTGTGGTCGCGCATTCTTCTTGCCTTTGTTGCCGCGTTCGGTTTGCTTCATCTATGTTGCTCAAGCTTCCATAATACCAATACATACCCCGGACTGATGGTGATTGGCTCGTTCATGGTACCGCTTGCGATGTTGGTCTTTTTCTTTGAACTGAATACGCCGAGAAACATCAGCTTTTTCAATATCATCAAATATTTTCTTGTCGGTGGCTGTGCCTCGCTCGTTGTGACGCTGTTACTCTTTGATTTTTTTTCGATGGAATTGAACAAATGGCTTTCTGCAACCTTGATCGGTGTGATTGAGGAGGTTGGCAAGCTGGCGATTGTTGCTTTTGTTATCTGGCGCGATAAAAAAGCAAAATACACCTTGAACGGTCTTTTGATAGGTGCGGCAATCGGTGCGGGCTTTGCGGCATTTGAGTCGGCAGGATATGCCTTTAATTCGTTTTTAGGCAATTTGTTTGTGAGTGGCACTCTTGGTGCTTCCTATGATGCCATGATTGATAATATCTTTCTGCGCGCCTTGCTCGCGCCCGGTGGCCATGTGATTTGGGCAGCTATGTCGGGATATGCGGTGATGCTTGTCAAGGGCGAATCACAGCTTGATATGAGCTTTGTCAGTAAAAAGGCATTCTGGAAGGTCTTTTGGATTCCGATTGCGCTCCATGCCGTTTGGGATATGCCGATTGTAATTGGCAAAAGTGAAATCGGTGCGCTCTTTTCCAAGATTGTCATGCTCCTTCTGGGACTTGTCATTGCTTTTATTCTGATAGGCAATTCACTCTCGCAGATAGGCTCTATTCTTGAAGCCAAGAAGGACGAAAAAGAGAAGATATCCGTCTGACATCATGAAGAAAAAAGCACATATGATACTGCACAAGTCCGCTCAAAGCGGACTTGTGCATATTTTTGTATCATATGTGCTTTGTTCAGTGAGCGGCGCGCTTGCGGGCGGCTTCCGCCTTCAAGCGTGTGGGGGTGTCGAGAATCTGCTTGCGCAGGCGAATGGATTTCGGGGTAATTTCAATCAGCTCATCGTCGGCAATAAACTCAATAGCTTCCTCAAGGCTCATGACACGCGGGGGAACAAGGCGGAGCGCCTCGTCCGCGCCTGCGCTGCGGATGGCGGTCAGGTGCTTTTGCTTGCAGACATTGACCGAGATATCGCCCATTTTGGGGTTCTCGCCGACAATCATACCCTCATAGACGGGGGTTTGCACGCCGATGAACATCACGCCTCTGTCCTGCGTATTGTAGAGGCCGTAGCTTGTCGATTCGCCCTTTTCGCTGGCGACGAGCGAGCCTGTGAAGCGGATGGGAATTTCGCCCTTGAAGGGTGCATAGCCGTCGAAAAGTGTATTCAGAATGCCCTCGCCGTGCGTATCGGTCATGAATTCGTTGCGGTAGCCGAAGAGGCAACGGGCGGGAATCTTGTAGAGAAGCTTCTGGCGTGTGCCGCGCAGCTGCATATCGAGAAGCTCGCCCTTGCGTGCGCCGAGCTTTTCCATGACTGCGCCAAGATAGGTTTCGGGGACATCGACGGTTAACTGCTCCATCGGCTCACACTTCACGCCGTCAATTTGGCGGTAAAGCACGCGCGGGGTGCTGCAACAAAGCTCATAGCCCTCGCGGCGCATAGTTTCAAGGAGGATAGAGAGGTGCATTTCACCGCGTCCCGCAACCTTGAAGGAGTCGGTCGAGTCACCGTCCGAGACGCGAAGCGAGACATCACGCAGGGTTTCCTTATAAAGACGGTCGCGCAGGTGGCGGCTGGTGACAAATTTGCCTTCCTTGCCTGCAAAGGGGCTATCGTTGACAGAGAAGGTCATTTCAATAGTTGGCTCGCTGACGCGGACAAATTCAAGTGGCTCGACGAGTGCGGTTGAGTTGACGGTATCGCCGATATTCAGCACCTCGGCACCCGAGAAGCAGACGATATCGCCGACCGATGCCTCGGTGACGGGGGTACGGGACAGCCCGTCAAACTGATAAATCGACACGATTTTGGCGCGCTTGGGGGCTTCCTCGCTATGATAGTTACTGATGACGACCTCTTGATTCTGACGGATGGTACCGCGCCCAATGCGGCCGATACCGATGCGACCGACATAGTCATTATAGTCGATAGCCGACACGAGCATTTGCAGCTCGCCCTCGGGGTCACCCTCGGGTGCGGGCATATATTCGAGAATCGTCTCAAAAAGCGGAATCAGGTCAGTACCCTTTTCGTGCGGTGAGAGCGAGGCGGTGCCTGCGCGTCCCGAGCAGAAGAGCATGGGAGAATCAAGCTGTTCATCGGTGGCATCAAGCTCCAGAAGAAGCTCAAGCACCTCGTCTGTGACCTCATCAAGACGGGCATCGGGGCGGTCAATCTTATTGACGACCACAATAACGCGGTGACCGAGCGAGAGGGCGCGCTCCAGAACAAAGCGTGTCTGGGGCATGGGGCCTTCGGCGGCGTCAACCAGAAGAATGACACCGTTGACCATCTTGAGAATACGCTCAACCTCGCCGCCAAAGTCGGCGTGGCCGGGGGTATCGATGATGTTGATTTTGACATCTTTATAGTGCACGGCGGTATTCTTGGCAAGAATGGTGATGCCGCGCTCGCGTTCAAGGTCATTGGAGTCCATAACGCGCTCGGTCATGACCTGATTTTCACGGTAGACGCCGCCCTGACGGAGCATTTCGTCAACGAGTGTGGTTTTGCCGTGGTCAACATGGGCAATGATTGCCACATTTCTTAAATCGGTTCTTTTCAAAATTTTATACCTCTGATTACTGTTCGGTTTGGAAATCCGTATTTTTACACAACCTTTATTCTACCATGATTTCTGAAAAAATGCAAGTGCTTTCCGAAAGTTCTTGACTTTTTTTGTGTCTTATGGTAGGATAAAGACAAAGAAAGGCTGAAATGCTGAAGATGGAGAGGTGTCAAAAAAAATGGTCTGTCATATTGTGGGCGCGGGCAGCTGTGCTACATTGCCGACCTTGCGTGACGGCGATTTTCTGATAGCGGCGGACGGCGGCTATCTGCATCTTATGCGCGCAGCGATGAAGCCTGACCTTATCATTGGTGATTTTGATTCGTTTGAGGGCGATTTGCCGACAGACACCGAGATTGTGCGTCTGCCTGTCAGGAAGGACGACACCGATATGCTCGCCGCGGTCAAGGAGGGCATAGGGCGAGGCTATCGCGACTTTTATTTTTACGGCGCGGTGGGAGGCAGAGCTGACCATACTTACGCCAATTATCAGACACTTGCTTTTTTGAGCAAGCGCGGCTTACACGGCAGAATGATTGACGGTGGCTACTGTGTGAGCGCGGTGACAAACGGCACACTCACGCTTGACGGGGCATACGGCACCGTTTCGGTTTTTGCCTTTGACGGCACGGCGCACGGCGTGACGCTTGAGGGGCTGGAATACCCTCTCACAGACGCTACCTTGACTGCCGATTTTCCGCTCGGTGTGAGTAATCATGTGATGGAGCACCCTGCGCGCGTGACGGTCAGGGAAGGCACACTGCTTGTGATGTATGAGTGCGGCGCGAGTGGCAAGGAATAAGAGGCTGTTGCATCCGGGCGGCTTCGGTTTTATTGCACAGTCGGACAAAAAGTTTGAATGAGTACAATTTCAAACAAAAAAAGGGGCTAAAAAGCTGTTGCTTTTTAGCCCCTTTCGGTATTCGTTTTATGAGTGGAATTTCATTTTGTGACGGCTCTGTTGATGCCTTCGGCATAGCGGACGGCTTCCATGGCGTCGCGTGCGTATTTGTCCGCGCCGATTTTATCGGCGTATTCCTGATTCAAGACGGCACCGCCGACGAGGATTTTGCAGTAGGGTGCTTGCTTGCGAAGCAGACGGATGGTTTCCTCCATGGCGGGTACGGTGGTGGTCATGAGTGCGCTCAAGCCGACAAGCGGTGCATGGAGTGCGGTGACGGCATCGACAATTTGCTCCGGCGGGACATCGCGACCGAGGTCGGTGACGGCGAAGCCGTAGTTTTCAAGCAGAAGCTTGACGATATTTTTGCCGATATCGTGGATATCGCCATGGACGGTGGCAATGACAAAGTGGCACTTATCGGCGGCTCTGTCACCGTTCATGCTCGCCTTGATTTGCTCAAAGCTGACCTTTGCCGCCTCGGCGCTCATTAAAAGCTGGGGCAGATAGACGGTCTTATTTTCAAAGCCGACGCCCACCGTATTGAGCGCGGGGATGATTTCATTCTGCACGATCTGCATGGGCGGGACTGCCCTCAAAAGTGCGGCTGTGAGGTCGGCGGCTTCCTGCTTCAAGCCCTTGATGACGGCGCGCTGCAAGTCCGACGCGTATGCTTCCTCCGACTTTTTATCGGTGATTTGCACTGCGGGCGCGACAGTTGGCCTTTCCGGGAGGCTCTCGGTATACGCGATATAGGCGGCACAGCTTTCATCCATGCCCGAGAGTGCGCGAAAAGCGAAGTAGGCGTTCATCATGGCAGTTGAATAGGGGTTCATAATAGCGGCGGAAAGACCGTTTTGCAGGGCGAGCGTGAAAAATGCGGCATTGATGATATCGCGCTCGGGCAAGCCAAACGACACATTGGAGACGCCGAGCGAGGTATGACAGCCGAGCTTTTCGGTGATTTCCCTGACGGCGCGCAGTGTTTGCGTGGCTGCCGAATCGTCTGCGCTGATGGTGAGGGCAAGCGGATCGAAGATGATATCCTTCTTGCCGATGCCGTAGCGCTCGGCTTCCTTCAGAATGCGCTCGGCGATTTTAAGTCTTTCTTCGGCATGATCGGGGATGCCGTTTTCATCGAGTGTCAGGGCGACAATCATGCCGCCGTATTTCTTGGCGAGAGGGAAGACCTTGTCCATGCTTTCCTGCTTGCCGCTTACTGAATTCAGCATGGCTTTACCGTTATAGCGGCGCAGGGCAGCTTCCATAGCGGCGGCATCCGAGGTATCAATTTGCAGGGGCAGGTCAAGGACTGCCTGCAATTCCTTGACGGCGGTTGTCAGCATTTGCTTCTCGTCGATATCGGGGAGACCGACATTGACATCAAGGATATGCACCCCCTTTTCTGCCTGCGCGATGCCCTCGTTCAGAATATAGCCGATATCATTTGCCTTCAAGGCTTCCTTGAAGCGCTTTTTGCCTGTCGGGTTGATGCGCTCACCGATAAGGACGGGCTCCTTGCCGAAGGTGACGGCGTGCGTATAGGATGAGACGCAGGAGATATTCTTGTCGGTGAGAGGGCAGGGCTTGATTGCCGATGCCTTTTGCGTGAGGGCGGCGATATAGGCAGGGGTTGTACCGCAGCAGCCACCGACACAGCGCACACCCTTTTTGACGAAGGCGGCGACATCCTCGGCAAATTCGTCGGGCGCCACATCATAGACCGTGCGACCGTCAAGCGCCTTGGGGAGTCCCGCGTTTGGCTTGACGATGACGGGCAGGGAGGCGCGCGCGAGGTATTCTTCAATGACGGGGGCAAGTGCCTTTGGGCCAAGCGAGCAATTCACGCCGATGGCATCGGCACCCATGCCTTCCAGCATGGCAATCATGGCGGCGGGGGTTGCGCCTGTCATCAGCTTGCCGTCCTCGCCGTAGGCATTTGAAACGAAAATCGGCAAATCACAGCTTTCCTTGGCGGCGAGCAGGGCTGCCTTCGTTTCGTAGCTATCGTTCATTGTTTCGATGAAAATGACATCTGCCCCGTATTTTGCCCCTAATTTAACTGTTTTTGCAAAGACGGTGACGGCATCCTCAAAGTCGAGGTCGCCGTAGGGGGCAAGCATACGGCCTGTGGGGCCGATGTCGAGTGCCACCCATTTTTCCTGCGGTGCCTGACTTTCTGTGACTGCCGCGCGAGCGATTTCGAGGGCGGCTTTGACGACGGCGTCAAGCTCTTCATCCGAAAATTTCAGGCAGTTGGCGCCGAAGGTATTGGCGGCGATGAGGTGACTGCCTGCATGCAGATAATCGAGGTGGATTTGTTTGACGGCGTCGGGGTGCGTGAGATTCCAATTTTCAGGAAGCTCACCGACGGCAAGGCCTGCTTCCTGCAGGAGCGTACCCATGCCGCCGTCGAGGTAGAGTGTATTTTTCTTGATAAAGTCTTTGATATTCATAGTAAAAGTCCTTTTCAGTCGGCTTTTTTGATGCCGATGATTGCTGTGACCGATTTGGTTGGGGAGATTAAGAGGCTATCGGTGAGTGTGAGACCGATTTTGCGTCCACAGTCGAGGGCGGCGAAGATGTCCTTCTGCAAGGCGAGCGGCAGGTCGCCGTAGCCCGGGCTGAAGCGCGGGGTTAAGGATTTTTGCAGCTTTGCCTTTTCTTGCTTCATATCCCGGTTGAATCGGTCGCAGAGTGCTTCGATTGCGGCGGCGCCGATTGATTGGAAGAGAAGTGCTTTTGCGGGCGAGAGGCGGCTGTATTTGGCAATCTTGCGGTCGATATCATGTCCGACGGTTGCGGCGAAGAGGATGATGCTATCACAGCCGTCGAGCGTCTTTTGCAGATCGGCGGAATCTGTACGGGCGAAGGTGAGGTCGAGTGTGCCGTTTTGCAGGGTGATGGGAAATTCGCGGTAGCAAAGCCCGTAGGTAAGGCCGTCTGCCAGCTCGTCTATACAGGTGGTGAGAAGCGAATCGGTTTCGGGGGTGGAGGTGCGTGCGCCTGCATAACGCAAAATTTCTTTGCGATTCAAGGGGAGAGGCGGGTAGGTTTTCAGGTAGAGGGGAGTCATCGGTACCTCCAAAAGCGTTCATTAATGTTATTATAATACATTCCTCTTCATAAATCAACAGAGAAATGAGAAAAATGGGATTTTCACAAAAAAAGAGGTCGGCACGCCGTTTGGTGTGCCGCCCTTTTCTGCGAAGCAGAGTTATGCAAGCTCTGCGAAATATTTGATGGTGCGAACCATCTGGCTGGTGTAGGAGTTCTCGTTATCGTACCAAGAAACAACCTGAACCTGATAGGTGTCGTCATCGATTTTTGCAACCATGGTCTGTGTTGCATCGAAGAGCGAGCCGTAGGTGATACCGATGATATCGGAAGAAACGAGCTCTTCCTCGGTGTAACCGAAGGATGCAGAGGAAGCAGCCTTCATAGCGGCATTGATGCCTTCCTTGGTGATATCCTTGCCCTTGACAACTGCGACAAGCAGAGTGGTGGAGCCTGTGGGAACAGGAACTCTCTGAGCAGAGCCGATGAGCTTACCGTTCAGCTCGGGGATAACAAGACCGATAGCCTTTGCAGCGCCTGTGGAGTTCGGAACAATGTTCACAGCAGCGGCGCGAGCGCGGCGGAGGTCACCCTTTCTGTGAGGGCCGTCAAGAACCATCTGGTCGCCTGTGAAGGCGTGAACGGTGGTCATGATACCGCTCTGGATGGGAGCGTAGTCGTTAAGAGCCTTAGCCATAGGAGCCAAGCAGTTGGTGGTGCAGGATGCAGCGGAGATGATGGTATCGTCAGCGGTCAGAGTGTCTTCGTTAACGCTGAATACGATGGTCTTCAAATCCTTACCTGCGGGAGCCGAGATAACAACCTTCTTTGCGCCTGCGTCGATGTGAGCCTGGCTCTTTTCCTTAGAGGTGTAGAAGCCTGTGCATTCGAGGACAACATCGATGTCGAGAGCCTTCCAGGGAAGGTCTGCGGCGTTCTTTTCGGAATAGATGGTGATGGTCTTACCGTCAACGGTGATGGTACCCTTTTCGTCATCGGACGAAACCTCGTGGTTGTAGCGACCTTGTGCGGAGTCATACTTCAGAAGGTGAGCGAGCATGCTGGGCTTGGTCAGGTCATTGATAGCGACCACCTCGTAACCCTCTGCGCCGAACATCTGACGGAAAGCCAGACGACCGATACGGCCAAAGCCGTTAATTGCAACTTTTACTGCCATTGTTGAGTTCCTCCATGTTTTTGTATTTTATTTTTTGTTTGACCATAAATTTTTATACCAACTTATTATATCATGTCGGTGTGAAATATACAAGAGCTTCGTCCTAAATTTATCAAATTTGTGTATTTTTTCCATCAAATTGTGCGAAAAACAGCCTTGGATTTGACTTTTTGACTAAATTGTGTGTCAAAAGAAGGCAGAAATTTGAAAGCTCGGGGACTTTTTTGATGCGGTGTGGCTCACGGAGCATCCGATAGAGCCATTCGCCGCCCATGCGCTGAACGGAGGCGGGGGCGCGCCTTGTGCTTCCGCTGTAAATATCAATAGCGCCGCCGAGTCCGAGCGCGGTGATGTGCGGAGGGAGGTAGCTTTGCATGAATATTTCCTGCAAGGGCGAGCCGAGGCAGACAAAGACGACATCGGCACCGCTGTGGCGGATGCGCGCGGCGGCGGTTTTCTTATCGCCGTAGCCACTTGAATAGCCTGCGATTCTGAGGGTGGGGAAGCGGCGGCGCAGGCAAATGGCGGCATCGCGTGCGCGCCCCTCCTGACCGCCGTAGAGGTAGAGTGAGCGTTTTTTTTGCGCGCATTGCTTTGCCACTGCCATGCCGAGTGCAACGCCTGTGCAGCGGTTGGCGCGGATGCCCTCGGTGCGCAGTGCGAGAAGTGCGCCGATGCCGTCGGGGACGAGCATGGCGGCGTTTTCGAGTGTCTTGGCGAACTGTGGATGCATTTCGGCGTATTCGAGCATGAGGGCGTTTGGTGTGCAGACATAGCCGCCTTTTTTCAAGGCGAGGCTTGCGATGGCTTCGGTATCGCCGTAGGTGAAGCCGTAGGTATGACTGCCGAAGCGGACAGGGCTATAAGAAAGGGGATAGTTATTCATAAAATGCTCCTTTCTCGTTCTTTTGACGGTGTGAACTTGACTTTTTCTTTTTCTTGTGGTATATTAAAATCAATGATATTGTTTGCAAAAACGGTTTTCAGAAAGTACGGAAGGCGGATAGAGTCATGAGTGAGAATGAAAAGGACAAGGCGTTATACGAGTGGGCGCGTGCCTACCGCGACTTTGATTTGACGGCGTGGGAGCGTCTGCCTGACATTGAGCTTTATATGGACCAGCTCATCAATTATCTGGGGCGGATACTGAAATTGCAGGAGAAGTCGGAGGATAGTCCCTTATTGACGGCGAGCATGGTGAACAACTATGTGAAGGGGGGCTATATTGAGCGACCGAGGCAGAAGAAATATGACAAGGGACACATAGCGGCGCTTTATATGCTTTGCTCATCGAAGCAGAATCTGTCGGTGCCCGATGCGGCACAGCTGCTGACAATGCTCTCGGAGTATTGCCCACTTTCTGAAATTTATACATTATTTGGCGAGAGGCAGCGTGAGATTGCCGAGGAGCTGACCGAGCCACTTCTTTCGGGGGGCGAGATGGCATCAAACGAGCTGTTGAATATGGCGCTTGACCTCACTCTGCGTTCTTCAGCCGAGCGGCTTGTTGCCGAGCGCATTCTGGAGCAGCTTTCGGCGCAGAGAAGCGAGGAGCTTCTGGCGAGTGAGCAGAAGAAGGAAGAGGAAAAGCGGGTAGAGGAAGCCGAAAAAAAGGCGGAGGAAGCCGAAAAGAAGGCTGAAAAGGCCAGAAAGAAGGCAGAGGCCGAGCGTAAGGAAAAGGAAAAGAAAGAGGCGGACGGCGCAAGGGCAGAATCCGCGAGCGCGGAGAAGGCGAAAAAAGAGGGCTGATTTTTGCAGTCGGAAATCGGCAAAAAATCATTTGCTTGCTTTTTCAATTTCCTCTTGACAAATGTTTTGAATTGTGTTATGATAAAAAGCGGTTGCGAAGCAGATTGCTTTGCAACCGAAAGAGAGAACATCTCAAACAATACTCAAAATCAAATAGTTGGAATGATGATTTACTACATCGCAGGACTATCTCGTCTTTGACGAGGATACCTTCACTTGCCGCTTACAAGCGAGCTTGACGCGGGCTTCGTTTGGTATGCGAAGCGGATTCGTGAAACGAGTTTCACGAGCCACTTCGACACAGGACTGCATATATATGGTGTAGTAAACCACACCATATATATGCAGGGATATCGAAGCGGTCATAACGGGTAAGCGCAGGAAAAACAACACAG